>DASXOV010000071.1:0-13449 GCA_036494005.1 Pseudonocardiaceae bacterium
GCGAAGGGCGGGTGCCCGTGAACGGCGCCCGGGTACGCCGAGCCTTGGCGGTGCCGGTGCAGAAGCTGGACGACTTCGGCGACCAGCTCTCGCTCTACGGCCGGGCGATCGGGTGGATCCCGCGGGCGCTTCACCGCTACCGTAAGGAGATCGCCCGGCTGCTGGCCGAGGTCACCTTCGGGTCGGGCGCCCTGGTGGTCATCCTGGGTACCGCGGGCGTGATGGCCGGGTTGTCACTGTTCGTCGGCAGTGTGGTCGGGTTGCAGGGTTTCCGCGCGCTGGACACCCTCGGCACCGAGGCGCTGACCGGGTTCGTCACCGCGTACTTCAACACCCGCGACATCGCGCCGCTGGTCGCCTCCCAAGCGGTGATCTGCACCCTCGGCGCGGGCTACACCGCGGAGCTGGGCGCGATGCGGATCAGCGAGGAGATCGACGCGCTCGAGGTGATGAGCGTGCCCAGCGTGCCGTTCCTCATCACCACCCGGGTGATCGCCGGCTTCATCGCGATCATCCCGCTCTACACCATCGGCCTGATCATGTCCTACGCCGGTTCCCGGTTGAACGTCACGCTGGTCGACGGGTTGCCCGGCGGCACCTACGACCACTACTTCAACCTGTTCCTGCCGGTCACCGACGTGCTGTGGTCCTACGTGAAGGTGCTGAGCTTCACCTTCGTGATCATCCTGATTTGCTGCCACTACGGATACCGGGCCCAGGGCGGGCCCGCCGGGGTGGGCGTGGCGGTGGGGCGTGCGGTGCGGGCGGCGATCGTGACCGTCGCCATCGCGGACTTCTTCCTGACCCTGGCCATCTTCGGCACCACGACGTCGGTGCGGGTGGGCGGGTGAGGCGCAGGCTGCAGGGCGCCGGGTTCCTGGTGGTGGTCGTGTCGCTGATCGCGTTGTCGATCGCCAAGTACTCCGGCGCTTTCACCGACGGTGTCTCGGTGCTGCTGCGGGTGGACACCACGGGCCTGCAACTGGACGAACGTTCGGACGTCAAGGTGCGCGGACTGATCGTCGGCGAGGTGTCCGGCGTGAGCTCGGTAGGGCGGGGCGCCACGGTCCGGCTGCGGTTGCGGCCGGACCTGGTGGCGCTGATCCCGGACAACGTGAGTGCCCGGCTGCTGCCCAAGACGCTGTTCGGGGAGCGGTACGTCTCGCTGATCCTGCCTGCGCGGCCGTCCGGACGGCCGATCGCCGAAGGTGATGTCATCGGGCAGGACCGAAGCCAGCAGGCCCGCGAGCTGGACGCCGCACTGGACGGCCTGCTGCCGCTGCTGCAGGCCGTCAAGCCGCAGGAGCTGGCCGACACGCTCGGCGCGATCTCGGCCGCCCTGGCGGGTCGCGGCAACCAGCTCGGCGACACCCTGGTGCGCCAGCAGCAGCTGGTCAGCGGCCTGAACACCGCGCTGCCCGCCCTGCAGGAGGACATCACCCGGACCGCGGACCTGGCCGGCACCTACACGCGGGCCGCGCCCGACCTGTCCGCCGCGCTGGCCGATCTGACCGTCCCCAGCGCGACCGTGACCGAGCAACGGCAGGAGCTGGCGGCGTTGTTCGACTCGGTGACCAGAGCCTCCGGTGACCTGCGGGGTTTCCTGGAGACCAACCGGGCGAACCTCATCGAGCTGTCCGCGGACAGCAGGCCCACCCTGGAGACGCTGGCCCGGTACGCCCCGGAATACCCGTGCCTGCTGCACCAGCTCGTCGAGCTGGTGCCCAAGGTCGACCAGGCGATGGGGGCCGGGACCAGCCAGCCGGGGCTGCACGTGGTGCTGAGCGTGACCAACACCCGGGGCAAGTACCTGCCGGGGGTGGACGAGCCGCGCTACCAGGAGGACCGCGGCCCCCGCTGTTATCCGGTCCTGACCGGGCAGCACTTCCCGCAGGACCCACCGGACGGGCCACTGCGGGACGGCTCGACAACACCACCCGCCGCGGGCTCGGGCCTGCCGACATCGGGACTGCCGAACTCGGGCCTGGCGAACTCGGGCCTGGCGAACTCGCCCGCCGAGCAGCAGTTCATCGCCGCCCTGCTGGCTGCGGCGAACGGGCAGCGACCCGCACAGGTCCCCCGCTGGAGCAGCTTCCTGGTCGGCCCGCTGCTGCGTGGCACGGAGGTGAGTGTCCGGTGAAGGGCGGCTTCGCGGCGCTGACCAAACTCGTGGTGTTCACCCTGGTCACCGCGCTGGCCACCGGCGTGCTCGCGATGACCATCGCCAACACCTCCTTCGGCGCCAGGTCCGGTTACTACGCGCGGTTCACCGACGTCGGCGGCCTGCTGGCCGGCGACGACGTGCGGATCGCCGGCGTGCGGGTTGGATCGGTGACCTCGGTGGGGCTGGTCGACCGGCGGATCGCGCAGGTGGGCTTCACCGTGGACCAGGGTGTGCGGCTGCCCGCGTCGGTGACCGCGGCCGTGCTGTACAAGAACCTGATCGGGCAGCGTTACCTGTCCCTGGACCGTGCGCCCGGCCCGCCGGGCAGGCTCCTGGAGCCGGGCGGGATCATCCCGGTGCAGCGCACCACACCGCCGCTGAACCTCACCGAGCTGTTCAACGGCTTCAAACCGCTGCTGGTGGGCCTGGACCCCGACCAGCTCAACCGGCTGTCCTTCGAGATCGTGCAGGTGCTGCAGGGCCAGGGCGGCACCGTGGCGAGCCTGCTGGCCAGTACCGCGTCGCTGACCAACTCGATCGCCGACCGGGACCGGGTGATCGCCGAGGTGATCGCGAACCTCAACACGGTGCTGGACACCGTGAACGCCCGCGACGAACAGCTCTCCGCGCTGATCGTCCAGTTGCGGCGCCTGGTGTCGGGCCTGGCCGCCGACCGGGTGCCGATCGGGCAGGCCGTCACCTCGCTCGGGCTGCTCACCGACACCACCGCCGGCCTGGTGGGCGACGCCCGGCCGGTGCTGCGCGACGACATCGCCGCGCTGGGCCGGTTGTCCACCAACCTGGCGGACAACTCCCAGGTCATCGACGGGGTACTGCAGTACGCGCCGGAGAAACTCAACACGCTGAGCCGGGCGGCCAGCTACGGCTCATGGTTCAACTTCTACCTCTGCGGTGTCTCGGGTACCGCCACGGTTCCAGGGGGCACCGTCCCCGGCCCGGCCGCCCCGGTGGTGGTGCCGCTGACCTCGCCGCCACCCGCTGCGCGGTGCTCGTCGTGACGTCCTTCCGCAATCGCAACCCGATCCCGATCGCGGTCATCGGGCTGCTCGTGATCGCGGTGCTGAGCACCGCCGCCTACAACGTCGACCGGCTGCCGTTGCTCGGCGGCACCACCTACACCGCGGAGTTCAGCGAAGCGGCCGGTCTGAAGGCCGGGGACCCGGTGTCCATCGCGGGCGTGCGGGTCGGGCAGGTCAGCGCGGTCACGCTGGCCGGTGACCGGGTGCGAGTGTCCATGCGGGTCAAGGACGCCTGGATCGGCGACCGGACGACAGCCGCGATCGAGATCAAGAGCCTGCTCGGCGCGAAGTCGGTGAGCCTGGACCCGCTCGGCGAGCAGGCCCAGTACCCCGGCACGCCGATCCCGCTCCGGCGCACCGCGGCCCCGTACGACGTCGTCCAGGCGCTGAACGGGCTGTCCGGCACGGTCCAACAGATCGACACCGCCCGCCTGGAGCAGAGCCTGCGCACGCTGGCCGACACCTTCCGGGGTACGCCCGGCGAGGTTCGCGGCACCCTGGACGGCCTGTCCCGGCTGTCGCGCACCATCTCCGACCGCGACCAGCAGCTCCAGCATCTGCTGGCGGGCACGCACACCGTGACGACGGTGCTGGCCGACCGGGACGCCGACTTCCAGCGGCTGCTCGCCGACGGCAATCTGCTGCTGACCGAGGTACAGCGACGCGAGCAGGCGATCAGTACCCTGCTGGCCGGCATCCAGACCCTGTCGGTCCAGCTGAGCGGCCTGGTGGCCGACAACAGCGGTCAGCTGCGGCCCGCACTGGAGCAGCTCGACCGGGTGGCCGCGGTCCTGCAGCGCAACCAGGACAACCTGAACCGGGCACTGCAACTGGCTCCGGTGTTCCTGCGGCTGTTTACCAACGCGGTCGGCAACGGCCGCTGGTTCGACAGCTACGCCTGCGGGCTGCTGCCGCCGCCCACCGCACTGGGGCCGCTGGCCATCAACGAAGGGGGGTGCTGAGCATGACGCGGTGGTTCGGGCGGGGCGGTGCCCGGACGGTCCGGGTGATCGCACTGGTCTGTGTGGTCGGGCTCCTCGGCACAGCCGGGGTGTGGTGGCTGACCCGCGGCCACGTCCGCCACGTCACCGGCTACTTCAGCTCCGCGGTTGCGGTGTTCCCGGACAACGAGGTCCAGATCCTCGGCGTCCCGGTTGGCCGGGTCACCTCGGTGCAGCCGCAAGGTCCGGTCGTCAAGGTGGAGATGGAGATCGACGACTCGGTGCAGGTGCCCGCGAGCGCGTCCGCGGTGGAGGTGTCGCCGAGCCTGGTCACCGGGCGCAACATCCAGCTGACCCCGGCCTACACCGGGGGGCCGGTGCTGGCGGACGGGGCGGTGATCCCGCTGCAGCGCACCGCGGTCCCGCTCGGCGTCGACGACCTGGTCCGCACCGCCGACCAGCTGGCCACCATGCTCGGCCCGCACGGGGTGAACCAGCACGGGGTGAACCAGAAGGGCGCGCTGGCCGATCTGCTCGACGTCGGGGCGGGCAACCTGGCGGGCAACGGGCAGGCGCTGCACGACACGATCGGCAACCTGGCTCAGCTGTCCGGCACGCTGTCCGGGTCGCGCCAGGACCTGTTCGGCACCGTGACGCAGCTGCAGTCCTTCGTGTCCACCCTGGCCGCCAGCGACGGGCAGGTCCGTCAGTTCAACACCCAGCTCGCCGACGTGTCGCACACGCTGGCCGATGAGCGGGGCGATCTCGGGGCGGCGCTGAACCAGCTGTCCGGCACGCTCGGCGAGGTGGCCGGCTTCGTGCAGGACAACCGGGCGGTGCTGAAGTCGAACGTGGATCGGCTCAGCCAGGTCACCGCGGTGCTGGTGGCCCAGCGCAACGCGCTGGCCGAGATCCTCGACGTCGCACCGACCGGGCTGAACAACGTGGCCAACGCCTACAACGCCTCGTCCGGAACGCTGGACACCCGCGCGAACCTCGAAGAACTGCGGGCGCCACCCATCCTGCTGGTGTGCGAGCTGCTGCGCAGAAGCACCCCGGCGCAGCTGCCGCCGAACCTGGCGCAGACCTGCCGTCAGCTGGAGCCCGAACTCAGCGGCGCGGTGCCGTTGCCGTCGGCGGCCGAGGTGATCAGCGCGCTGGAAACCGGGCAGCCCCCACCGCTGCCGCTGCTCGCGGTGCCGACCGTGGCCCGGCCGCGATGATCGGCCGGGTCTGGGTGTCAGCGGTGTGCCTGCTGCTCACCGGTGTCCTGGCGGCAGGCTGTGGCGTGGTCCAGGGCGGGTTGCAGGGTGTGCCGCTGCCCGGTGGCGCCGACACCGGTGCGGACCCCTACCACGTCACCGCCGAGTTCTCCGACGTGCTGGACCTGGTGCCGCAGTCCCTGGTGAAGGTCAACGACGTCTCGGTCGGCACGGTCCGCGACATCACCCTGGACCCGGGCACCTGGCGCGCGGTCGTGACCCTGGAGCTGCCCCGCAGCGTCGTGTTGCCCGCCAACGCCGTCGCGCGGGTGCGCAACACCAGCCTGCTCGGGGAGAAGTTCGTCGACCTCGCGGTGCCCACCGCGGAACCACCGAGGGGCAGGCTGGCCGACGGAGACCGGATCCCGGTGCAACGCACCGGCCGTGCCACCGAGGTGGAGGAGGTCCTGGGGGCACTGTCGCTGTTGCTCTCCGGCGGCGGCGTGGACCAGATCCGCACCATCGCCACCGAGCTCAACGCGGCACTGGCCGGCCGCGAACCGCAGATCCGGGCCCTGCTCTCGGATCTGAACCGGCTGGTGTCCGGCCTGGACGCGCGCCGAGGCGAGATCAACCGGGCGCTGGACGGGCTGAACCGGCTCGCCGCCACCCTGGCCGCCCAGCGCGGGCAGATCGCCACCGCGCTGGACGGGCTGCCACCGGGTCTGGCGGTGCTGGCCGACCAGCGCGCCCAGCTCACCGGGATGCTGGTGGCGCTGGACCGGCTGTCCGTCGTCGCCACCGACACGGTCAACCGCGGCCGTGACGACGTGCTCGCCGATCTGCAACTGCTGCGCCCTACCCTGCAGCAACTGTCCACCGCGGGGGCGGACCTGCCGGGCGCGCTGCAGATCATCGCCACCTACCCGTTCACCGACGCGGCCGTGCGGGACGGGATCAAGGGTGACTTCGCCAACCTCTACGTCCGCGCGGACCTGAATCTCGCGACGGTGCTGCAGAACCCGGTGGGGGGCGGTCCGCCGTGATCGGCCGCCGAGTGCGCTGGCAGCTGTTGGCGTTCGTGGTCGTCACCCTGCTCGGGGTGAGCTACGTCGGCGTCCGCTACCTGGACGCCGGCTCGCTGCTCGGCCCCGGCCGTTACGTGGTGACCCTGCAACTCGTGGACTCCGGCGGCATCTTCACCGGCGCGGACGTCACCTACCGGGGGGTCAGCGTCGGACGGGTCGGCGCCCTGCGGCTGACCAGCGACGGGGTCGAGGCACAGCTGGACATCCGGGGCGACGCCCCGCCCATCCCGGCCGACCTGGACGCCAGGGTGAGCAACCTGTCGGCGATCGGGGAGCAGTTCGTCGACCTCGCCCCGGTACGCGCGGACGGCCCGGTGCTCGCCGATGGCGCGGTGATCCCGGCGTCCCGGGTGAGCACGCCGGTTCCGGTCCAGGACCTCGTGCTGCATCTGGACACGCTGGCGCGCTCGGTGCCGCTGGACTCGCTGCGGATCGTGGTGGACGAGCTGGGTACCGGGCTGCGTGGTACCGGGCCGCAACTGCAGACCCTGCTCGACACCACCGACGCGTTCACCCGCGACGCGGTGACCGCCCTGCCGCAGACCCTGACCCTGATCCAGGACGGGCGCGCCGTGCTGCAGACGCAGAACGAGCAGTCCACCGCGATCACCTCGTTCAGCCACGACCTCGCGCTGCTCGCGGCCCAGCTGCGCTCGTCCGACCCGGACATCCGGCGGCTGCTGCGCACAGCACCACAGTTCTCGGCGCAGGCCAGCGGGCTGATCACCGACAGCGGTGCCCAGCTCGGCGCGCTGGCGGCGGACCTGCTGACCGTCTCGCGGGTGGCGCTGCCCCGCCAGGACGGGCTGCGTCAGGTGCTCGCCACCTATCCGCTGGTCACCGCGGCTGCGAACACGTCGGTCGTGCCGGGTGACGGTTTCGTGCATCTCGGCCTGGTGCTCAACAACTTCGACCCGTTCGTCTGCGTGCGCGGCTACCAGGGCACCCCCAAGCGCCCGGGTACCGACACCGCGCCCCTGCCGGTCGACGCCGCGGCCCACTGCGCCGAACCGCCGGGCAGCCCAACCGACGTCCGCGGTGCCCAGAACGCCCCGCAGGCCCGGCTGCCGGTGGCGCTCGCCGCGGGCGGGCCCGGTCAGCCCGCGGCACCGCTCCCACCGCCTCGCAGGCAGCTGACCAGCCTCGCCTCGATCCTGCAGCCCTGAGCCGCTGAAACCCTGGTTTCGCTGGATGGCTTCACCACTGAACAACGGCACTCCTGTGCGTATAGCTGCCCATCCGCGATTTCTCGGAAACAGCTGTCAGACCGCGGTGCCATGGTGTACAACCCTTGTCACGGATTGACGGAAGTCCGTGGACGCCGGAGCTGGTGGAGGCTCGCCTTGGCGGCCTGTCCGGGGTGGCTCATGCTCTCGGCCGGACCGTAATCGCAACGGCCTCCTCGAGTGGCGCGGGGTTACGTTGTCGACAGGGGAGACGTTGGCCGTGATGTCGAAACAACGTGGTCTGCGGAGAAGGTCGCTGGTCGCGTTGTTCGTGGTGCTGGTTGGGCTGGTATTCGGGGTGCTGGTGTGGCAGTCGTGGCCGCGCGAGTGCGGGGATTCTTCCGGAATCCGGCTCACTAGCGAGGCCGACGGCGAGTGCATCGGAGTCACCGACGGCGGCTACCCCTTCAACGATCCGAATAAGGCGGCGAACGGCCGTGACCGGACGATTATCGAGCGGATCAACGACGTCCAGCGAAGGATTCAGGGAGAAAACAACGCTGCCGCGACCGGGTTCGCCCCGACTCCCGAGCTCGTGAACATCCTGCGCGAGGGCAACGTCAAGGTGGTTTCGCCGCAGCATCGGACCCCTCGGCGTGGGAAAAGAATGGGCCTGACAAACCGACCGGTTACGATCCCTTTCTGGCGGCCTACCGTGACAGGAAATTTCCGGATGCCGATCTCTCGGACGGTAATGCGATCGCGTACCACGATGTCCTGGTCAGCGCGGTCCAAGCCATCCGCTTGGCCGAGGGGAGACCGGCAGGGATGCCGAATTCGGCTGATGTTGCCAGCCAATTCGGGCAGCTCAGCCTGGCGGACAGGGTGGTGGCGGCAGCCGGCACACTGAGCTTCCCACCGCAGGGTGGCAGAGCCACCGGCCGGACCGTCGCGATCGAGCAGTTCGGATAGACGGCGGGGGCGACAGGCGAGCCTTGCGCCGGAGAGTGATGCCAGGGCCACCGGTATCACCGACGGTAACCTATCTACTCTGAACGACCATGACCAGCACCCGGCTCCCGTTATGGCGCGGCGGGCCGCTGCAGCGGGCGGCGCTCGTGGTCGCGGTGCTCGCCCTGGTTGCCTGCCTTGTCGCCGCGTGGTTCGGGCTTTCCTGGTTCCGGGCCGAGCACGACAGTTCCATCGCGCTCAGCATGGTCCGCGACGCCGTGCTGCAGGACGCCCAGCAGGATGCGATCAACCTGAACACCCTGGACCACCGGCGGGTGCAGGGCGGCCTCCAACTGTGGGAGCAGTCGGCGACCGGGGCCGCTCTGCAGGAGTTCCGGACCAACCGGGACGCCTACGTGCGGACCGTGACCCAGTCGAAGACCACGTCGACCGCGAGGGTGCGCGACGCCGCGGTGGCAGATCTCGACGACAAGGCGGGTACCGCACTGGTGCTGGTCGGTGTGGACGTGACATACGCCCCTGAACAGCGGGAGGCGTCGTGTGTCCGGCAGCGTCTCCAACTGGACATGAGGCGGACCCCGGATGGCTGGAAGGTCGAACATCTCGCCCCGGTCGGGCGGCTCGAACCCGTGCCGGGGGCGTGTCCCGCGCCCGGGTCCGCCACCGCGCCACCGAACTGAGAGCCGCCGACACCGAGGGCTGCCGAGCTGAGGAAGGGAACCGCTCCCCGTGCCACCACACCGACGCAGACCGGTCGCCCGGCGCCCGCGGGTCGCCGGGCGGCGCCACGCCGACTCGCCCGGTCGCGCCGGGGAGTACCGGACCGGTGGTGCGGCCGACGACGTGACTGGTGCGCCGACCGGATCGGCCACCGGGGAGCTGGAGCAGCCGTCCCAGCGTGCTGGGGTGGCCACCCTGGTCGCCCTGATCGCCGTCCTGGTGATCGCGCTGGTTCTCGCTGCCTGGTTCCGTGGCGAGGCCAACCAGCTGACGGGGTCGGCGGCAGCGAGTAATACCGCTCTTGTCGATGTCGGCGCCACCGCACAGGTCTCCGGTCAGATGCGGGACGCGGTGCAGCGCATTTACTCCTACGACTTCGCTCGGCTGGATGACAACGAGCGGGCCGCCCAGCAGGAGATCACCGGCCCGTTCGCGCAGGAGTTCCGGCAGCAGTTCGCCCTGGTTCGCCAGTTGGCCCCGCAGCAGCAGGCGGTGGTGGTGGCGACCGTGCTCAACGTGGGTGTAAAAGTACTCGACGGTGACCGGGCTCTGCTGGTGGCGTTCATCGACCAGCAGGCCAGCCGGGGAATCCGGGCTCCACAGCTGTCAGTGGCCGGGAGACTGTCGGTCACCGCGCAGCGGGTCGGCGGTACCTGGAAAATCGCCGATGTCCAGCCGTTCTGATGTCCCGGCGCCCGGCTCCTGACACGGAGATCCGCGCAGCTGAGGCTGGGTCCGGCCGTTCTCGGTGTGGGGGAAGGTTTCGTTGATGCCGATCGGCTCCGCCGATCGGCTGCGGGCCGCTGATCGTGCGCATCCGACCACTGATCGGCCATCACACTCTTGACGGACGCCGTCTGGCAGGTCACCCTAGGGGCACGCTCGTGCCGGTGCTCCAAACCGGTGGTGGACAGTCGCCGTGTCTTCGGCTAGACTGCCTTTTTGCGCTGCCCTCTCTTGGTCTGCCCTGCAATCAGGGCACATTATGGCTGCGCAAACGACAACAGCATCCAAGGTAACAGCACCGACACAGCGCCGGGGTGGCGTGGTCGAGGGAACCACACTCCTCCTGCGCTTGGCAGCGTTAGTGTTCGGAAGGACGCATCTTGGCAGTCTCCCGCGCGACCAAGACCTCTGCTGCGAACAACTCCACACCCCGTCTCCCGGGAGCTCCGAGCCGGCCCTCGTTCGCGAAGATCCGCGAGCCGCTTGAAGTGCCCGACCTGTTGGACCTGCAGCTCCAGTCATTCGAGTGGCTGGTCGGGGCGGACGAGTGGTTCCAGCGCCGCATCGACGCCGGCGACGACGGGCCCATGGGCGGTCTCGCTGAGGTGCTCGAGGAGATCTCTCCGATCGAGGACTTCTCCGGCTCGATGTCCCTTTCCTTCTCCGACCCTCGCTTCGACGAGGTCAAAGCCTCGGTGGAGGAGTGCAAGGACAAGGACATGACCTACGCGGCCCCGCTGTTCGTCACGGCGGAGTTCACCAACAACAACACCGGCGAGATCAAGTCGCAGACGGTGTTCATGGGTGACTTCCCGATGATGACCAGCAAGGGCACGTTCATCATCAACGGTACCGAGCGAGTCGTGGTCTCCCAGCTCGTGCGCTCTCCCGGAGTGTACTTCGACCACGCGGTGGACAAGGCCACCGACAAAGACGTCTACAGCGTCAAGATCATCCCCAGTCGCGGTGCGTGGCTGGAGTTCGACGTGGACAAGCGTGACACCGTGGGTGTGCGGATCGACCGCAAGCGCCGTCAGCCGGTGACCGTGCTGCTCAAGGCCCTCGGCTGGACGACTGAGCGGATCGCCGAGCGTTTCGCTCACTCCGAGACGTTGCTCGCCACCCTGGAGAAGGACCACACCGGCGGACCCGACGAGGCGCTGCTGGACATCTACCGCAAGCTGCGCCCGGGTGAGCCGCCCACCAAGGAGAGTGCGCAGGCGCTGCTGGAGAACCTCTTCTTCAAGGTCAAGCGATACGACCTGGCCAAGGTCGGCCGCTACAAGGTCAATAAGAAGCTGGGCCTGCAGCTGCCGCACCGTAACGGGGTGCTTTCCGAGGACGACATCGTCACCACCATCGACTACTTGGTCCGGTTGCACGCCGGTGAGGAGACGATGCCCACCGCGGGAGCTGCCGGATCGTCCTCGGACGGCTCCGAGCACATCGCCACGGTGCCGGTGGAGACCGATGACATCGACCACTTCGGCAACCGTAGGTTGCGCACCGTGGGAGAGCTGATCCAGAACCAGATCCGGGTCGGGCTCTCCCGGATGGAGCGGGTGGTGCGCGAGCGGATGACGACTCAGGACGTCGAGGCCATCACTCCGCAGACCCTGATCAACATCCGGCCCGTGGTGGCGGCGATCAAGGAGTTCTTCGGCACCTCGCAGCTCTCCCAGTTCATGGACCAGACGAATCCGCTGGCCGGGCTGACCCACAAGCGGCGGCTGTCGGCACTGGGTCCGGGTGGTCTGTCCCGGGAGCGGGCCGGCTTCGAGGTCCGGGACGTGCACCATTCGCACTACGGCCGGATGTGCCCGATCGAGACCCCGGAAGGCCCCAACATCGGCCTGATCGGGTCGCTGTCGTCCTACGCCCGGGTCAACCCGTTCGGCTTCATCGAGACGCCTTACCGCAAGGTCGTCGACGGGCAGGTCACCGAGCAGATCGACTACCTGACCGCCGACGAGGAGGACCGGCACGTCATCGCGCAGGCCAACGCGGTGCTGGGCGAGGACGGATACTTCGCCGAGGAGCGGGTGCTGGTCCGGCGCAAGGGTGGCGAGGTCGACTACATCGAGCCGCACGGCGTGGACTACATGGATGTCTCGCCGCGGCAGATGGTCTCGGTGGCCACCGCGATGATCCCGTTCGTCGAGCATGACGATGCCAACCGCGCGCTGATGGGTGCCAACATGCAACGCCAGGCGGTGCCGCTGCTGCGCAGCGAGTCGCCGCTGGTCGGCACCGGCATGGAACTGCGGGCCGCGGTCGACGCCGGTGACGTCGTGGTGGCCGACAAAGCGGGGGTGGTCGAGGAGCTGTGTGCCGACTACGTCACCGTGATGGCCGACGACGGCAGCAGGCAGACCTATCGGATGCACAAGTTCCACCGGTCCAACCAGGGCACCTGCACCAACCAGCGGCCGATCGTGGCCGAGGGCCAGCGGGTCGAGGTCGGCCAGGTCATCGCGGACGGACCGTGCACCGAGTCCGGCGAGATGGCACTGGGCAAGAACATGCTCGTGGCGATCATGCCGTGGGAAGGGCACAACTACGAGGACGCGATCATCCTGAGCCAGCGCCTGGTCCAGGACGACGTGCTCACCTCGATCCACATCGAGGAGCACGAGATCGATGCCCGGGACACCAAGCTCGGCGCCGAGGAGATCACCCGAGACATCCCGAACGTCTCCGAGGAGGTCCTCGCGGACCTCGACGAGCGGGGCATCATCCGCATCGGCGCGGAGGTGCAGGCCGGGGACATTCTCGTCGGCAAGGTGACACCGAAGGGTGAGACCGAGCTGACCCCGGAGGAGCGGCTGCTGCGAGCCATCTTCGGTGAGAAGGCCCGCGAGGTCCGTGACACCAGCCTCAAGGTGCCGCACGGTGAGACCGGCAAGGTCATCGGCATCCGGGTGTTCTCCCGCGAGGACGATGACGAGCTGCCGCCCGGTGTCAACGAGCTGGTCCGGGTCTACGTGGCGCAGAAGCGCAAGATCCAGGACGGCGACAAGCTCGCGGGACGACACGGCAACAAGGGCGTCATCGGCAAGATCCTGCCGGTCGAGGACATGCCGTTCCTGCCCGACGGCACGGCGGTGGACATCATCCTCAACACCCACGGTGTGCCGCGCCGGATGAACATCGGACAGATCCTGGAGACCCACCTCGGCTGGATCGCCAAGAGTGGGTGGCAGGTCCAGGGTGATCCGGAATGGGCTTCCCGGCTCCCCGAGGAACTGCACCAGGCTGACCCCGGCACTGTGGTCGCCACCCCGGTGTTCGACGGCGCCCGGGAGGAGGAGATCACCGGGCTGCTCGGTTCGACCCGGCCGAACCGGGACGGCAACCAGATGGTCGAGCCCAACGGCAAGGCACAGCTGTTCGACGGCCGTACCGGCGAGCCGTATCCGTATCCGATCGC
>DASXOV010000072.1:0-7598 GCA_036494005.1 Pseudonocardiaceae bacterium
GTGCCCCCGGTGGGAGTCGAACCCACACTGGACGGGTTTTGAGTCCGTTGCCTCTGCCGGTTGGGCTACGGGGGCGTGCGGCCTGCGGGATCACAGGCTGTTCGCGGGATCACTGTACGGGCCTGCCTCATGCGCTCCCGATGGTGTCCATTCACGTTATCCTGCACCAATCGCACTCGCGTGCACGGACGGAGGTCTCCGGTGACTCAGCAGGCCGAAGCGGGTCCTCAGGCGCCTGCGCCTGACGTGACTCCCACCGCACGTAGGGTGCTCGTCGCCGAGGACGATGCCCTGATCCGTCTCGATCTCGTGGAGATCCTCTCCGAGGAGGGCTACGCGGTCGTCGGTGAGGCAGGGGACGGCGAGGAGGCTGTTGAGCTGGCTGAACGGCTGCGCCCCGACATTGTGATCATGGACGTGAAGATGCCGAAGATGGACGGCATCGATGCGGCCTCGATCATCGCGGAGCGGCGGATCGCCCCGGTGGTCATCCTCACCGCCTTCAGCCAGCGCGAACTGGTCGAGCGGGCCCGCGACGCCGGAGCCATGGCCTACCTGGTCAAGCCGTTCAGCCGCCGGGACCTGGTGCCTGCAGTCGAACTGGCGATGTCGCGGTTCCGCGAACTGACCGCGCTGGAAACCGAGATGGCCGGGCTTGCCGACCGCCTGGAGACCCGGAAGGCGGTGGAGCGGGCCAAGGGCCTCCTGATGGCTCGGCACGGTCTCGCCGAACCCGAGGCTTTCCGCTGGATCCAGCGCAACGCGATGGATCGCCGAACCACCATGAAGGCCGTGGCACAGGCAGTCATCGACAATCTGACCTGATCCAGGCATAACTCAGGCATAACTGTCGGTCACCCGCCCGGCGCCGGCCCGTGTGGCCGCCCGGGCGGCGTTGCGGCAGAGGATCACATCTTCGTCACGACCAGCTACCGACCCCGCCCGCGACAACACCGACAGGATTACGGTCTGGTGACCTGATGGCGGGTCGCCGACGTTGAGGCTGCCCGCAGCACCGTCTTTCAAAGGAGACATGCATGGCGCAGCGCACAGTGCTCCGTGCGGCGGCCGTACTCGGGGCACTGTCGGTCGTCTTGGCCGGTTGCAGCTCCAGTGGTGGGAACAACTCCGCCCCGGGCACCCAGCCCGCCACCGGCACACCGTCCGCGAAGAGCTGCCAGCCCGCGCAGGCCAAGTCGACTGGGCAACCGAGCACCGAGCCGTTGAAGATCGGTTCGCTGCTCCCCGAGACCGGCAGCCTGGCCTTCCTCGGCCCCCCCGAGTTCGCCGGCGTCGAGGTGGCCGTCAAGGAGGTCAACGCCGCCGGTGGCGTGCTCGGCCACCCGGTGACCCATGTTCGGGGTGACTCGGGCGACGACAAGACCGACACCGCGAACCAGACCGTCGACCGGGAACTCGGCCAGGGCGTGCAGACCATCGTCGGCGCCGCCGCCTCCGGGGTGACCAAGCTGGTGATCGACAAGATCACCGGCGCCGGTGTGGTGGAGTTCTCCCCGGCCAACACCTCTGACGAATTCACCTGCTGGGCCGACAAAGGCCTGTACTTCCGGACCGCTCCGCCGGATGTCCTGCAGTCCCAGGCGCTCGCCGGGCTGATCGGTACCGACGGTGCGCAGCGGGTGGCCATCCTGGCCCGCAACGACCCGTACGGCAGTGGCCTGGCCGCCAACACGGTCAAGAACCTGACCGATGCGGGCATTCCGCAGGATCAGATCAAGAAGGTCATCTACGACCCGAACGCGAGCTCCTACAACACCGAGATCGACAGCATCCGTCAGTTCAACCCGGACGCGATCGCGGTCATCGGCTTCGACGAGTCGAAGAAGATCCTCACCAGGATGAGCGAGGTGCAGATCGGTCCCGGAAAGAAGCTCGTCTACGGCACCGACGGGAACATGGGCAACGCACTGGGGCAGGGTCTGCCCCCCGGCCTGCTCAACGGCATGAAGGGCACCACGCCGCTGACCAAGCTGTCCGGCGACTTCGAGCGTCGGCTGAAGGCGCAGGACCCCGGGCTGGTGGACTTCAACTATGCCGGTGAGGCGTACGACGCCGTCATCATCACGGCATTGGCGGCCGACGAGGCGAAGTCGACCAAGGGTCCGGACATCGCCACCCAGATCAACGGCATCACCCGGGACGGCGAGAAGTGCACCAGTTACGCGCAGTGCAAGGCCATCATCGACAAGGGCGGTAACCCCGCCTACGTCGGCGCAACCGGCGCGCTGGCCTTCACCGCGGCCGGTGAGCCTGGCAGTGGCAGCTACGGCATTCTGCACTTCGACGCGCAGAACAAGATCGATGACGCCCGCACCGAGTACAAGATCGTAGGCAGTTCCTGAGCCGACCCGCACCAACGCCGGGGCCGCCGACAGCCGTCTGCGGCCCCGGCGCAGTTCTGGGGTGTTATCTGGCTTCGCTCGATCCGGCCAGACTGCCCAGGTAGAGCTCGATCACCTTCGGGTCGTTCATCAGTGCGGCGCCGGTGTCGGTGTAGGCATTGCGGCCCTGGTCCAGCACGTAGCCGCGGTCGCAGATCTGCAGGCAACGCCGGGCGTTCTGCTCGACCATGATGATCGAGATACCGGTCGCGTTGATTTTCTTGCAGCGGACGAATACCTCATCGGCGAACATCGGCGACAGGCCTGCGGAGGGCTCGTCGAGCAACAACACCGACGGCTCCATCATCAGTGCCCGGCCCATTGCGACCATCTGCCGCTCACCCCCGGAGAGTGCCCCGGCCTTGGTATTACGCCGCTCTCCGAGCAGTGGGAACAAGGAGCACACCGTGTCGAAGCGGCCGGCGAAAGCACGTGGCCGCAGGTAGGCGCCCATCTGCATGTTCTCCTCGATGGTCAGCGAGGGGAACACGTTGTTGTTCTGCGGCACGTAGCCCACGCCCAGGGTGACCAGGATGTGCGCCTTCGCGGAGGTGATGTCCTTTCCGCGTAGCTGCACCGTGCCGGCGCGCACCGGGATGAGCCCGAACATGGCTTTGAGCAGGGTCGACTTGCCCGCGCCGTTGGGCCCGATGATGCCGACGATCTCGCCTTCACGGAGGAAGAAGTTGCAGTCCTCCAGGATGTTGACGCCAGGCAGATAACCGGCCGCCAGGTCGTCGGCTCGCAGCAGCGCACCGTGCGCCAGCTCGCGGTGCCGTTGCGGCATCGCGGCGAGCTCAGCGGGGGAAGGCTCACCTCCGGTCGGGGTGTTCACGCTCGTCCCTCCTGGCGTGCCGGGGTGCTGGGGTCGCGGTGGGTGTGGACAGGTCCTCGCCGCGTTCGATGGCCGCCCCGAGTTCGCTCTCGATCTCGGCGACGAGCTCCGCCGTCTCGCCCACCGGGTTGCCCTCGGCGTCGAACTCCAGCGCGCGGTCGTGATGCGAACCGAGGTAGGCGTCCACCACGGCCCGGTTGGACGCCAGCGCCTGCGGTGGCCCCTCAGCGATCACACTGCCCTGGGCCATCACCACCACCCAATCGCTGATGTCGCGGATCACGTCCATGTCATGCTCGACGAACACCACCGTCATGCCGTCATCGCGCAGTGACTTGACGTGCTGCAGCAGGCTCTCGGTCAGCGCCGGGTTCACTCCGGCCATCGGCTCGTCGAGCATCACCACGGTCGGATCCATCATCAGTGCCCTGGCCATCTCCAGCAGCTTGCGTTGCCCGCCGGACAGTGATCCCGCCAGATCGTGGGCCTTGGTGTCCAGCCGGAATCGGGTGAGCAGTTCCATGGCCTTGCCGGTGATGGCGTGCTCCTGCGCTCCCCAGGTGCTGAGCAGCGCACCGAAGAATCGCTCCCCGGTCTGGTTGGGCGCGCCGAGGCGCATGTTGTCCAGCACGGTCAGCCTGGCCAGTGCCTTGGTGAGCTGGAAGGTGCGGACCACCCCGCGCCGGGCGACCTGGTGTGGGGCCAGCCGGGCCAGCGATGCCCCGTCGAAGGTCCACCGGCCGGAATCGGCCCGGTCGAATCCGGTGAGCAGGTTGAACAGCGTGGTCTTGCCCGCACCGTTCGGGCCGATCAGCCCGGTGATACTGCGTCGCTGGATCTCCAGATGCGCCACGTCGACGGCCTTGAGACCCCCGAACGAGCGGGTGACCGAATCGATCACCAGGACCGGGTCGGGCTTCGCGGCGCCCGGCACGGCGGGAACAGTGCGGAGCGGGTTCTCACCGTCCATCCAGCAGCACCTCCTCCTTCTTACCGAAGATGCCTTGCGGCCGGAACACCACGAGCAGCGCCAGCGCCACCCCGACCAGCACGAACCGGATGGCGCCCACATCTTCGCTCTGGATGAACCCGAGCAACGGTTCACCGCCCGCGGTGATCTGGCGGAGCACGTTGTCGGTGATGGAGAACACGAACAACAAGATCATGGAGCCGATGACCGGGCCGAAGATCCGGGCGGCCCCGCCGATGATGAGCGCCACGTAGGCGAAGAAGGTCTGTGGCGGGGAGTAGAAGTCCGGGGTCAATGACTGGGTCGCCAGCGCGTAGACGATTCCGCCGATCGCGCCGAACACTCCGCCCAGCACCAGCGCCTGCATCTTGTAGGCGAAGACGTTCTTGCCGAGTGCTCGTGCCGCGTCCTCGTCCTCGCGGATCGCTGTGAGTACCCGTCCCCACGGACTGCGCACCAGCAGGTACACCAGCAGCAGCGACAACCCGACAATCGCCCAGCCCGTGCAGATCGCCCACAGATCCTGGCCGAGGAATCGCACCCCGAGCAGCTCATAAGTGCGCCCGTTATCGAACGGGCTGAGGTCGCGGAAGCCGGTGCCATAGCCGGTGAGTCCCTGAGTGCCACCGGAGAAGCCGGTCATCGAGGTCGACCGGGTGATGAGCCGCAGGATCTCCGCGGCCGCGATGGTGACGATCGCCAGGTAGTCGGCGCGCAGTCGCAGCGTCGGGATCCCGAGCAGCAGGGCGAGCACCACGCCGGCGGCCAGCCCGACCAGCACCCCCATCCACAACGGCAGGCCGAAGTTCTCCACCGCGATCCCCATGCCGTACGCGCCGACCAGGGCGAAACCGATCTGGCCGAAGTTGAGCAGGCCGGTGTACCCGAAATGGATGTTGAGCCCGATCGCCAGCAGGGTGAAGAAGATCGCCTGGGGACCGACCATCTGCGCGATCCCGTTGCCGAGCACACTCGGGATGTCGATCATGTCATCACCCGATCCGCGCACGGCTGCCGAGCAGGCCCTGCGGCCTGACTATCAGGATGAGAATGAGGACCGCGAGACCGCCCAGATACTTGAGATCCACCGGGATGAGCTGAGCGGAGACCTGCACCAGGATTCCGACGATCAGGCACCCGACCAGGGCGCCGTACGCGGTGCCCAGTCCGCCCAGGATAACCCCGGCGAACATCAGCAGCAGGAGGTTGAAGCCCATCTCGTACTGCACGGTCCCGGCCAGCTCGGACAGCCCGAACAGCACGCCACCGAGCGCGGCGAGCCCGCCGGAGAGGGCCCACACGAACAGCACCACCCGCTCGACGTTGATGCCCGACGAAGCGGCCAGGTCCCGGTTGTCCGACACCGCCCGCATCGCCTTGCCGATCCGGGTGCGCTGCAACAGCAGCGCCAGCCCGATCATGACGGCCAGGCTGATCACGATGGTGGCGAGGTCCTTGTCGGTGAGGCTGATCAGCCCGTAGTCCCGTTCCACCTGGTCGGTGTAGTCGGCGAAGGACTGTGACCGGCCGCCGTAGAAGATCAGCACCAGGTAGCGCAGCGAGAGGCCCAGGCCGATGGACACGATGAGCTGGGCGACCAGCCCGGATCTGCGCCTGCGCATCGGCCGCCAGATGCCCAGGTCGCTGGCCGCGCCCAGCGCAGCACCGGCCACGATGGCCAGCAGGGTCGCCCAGATCAGCTGGATTCCGAGTACGACGTTGAGCGCCCAGGCCACCACTGCCCCGATCATGACCATCTCGCCATGGGCGAAGTTGGTCAGCCCGGTGGTGCCGAAGATCAGCGACAGGCCCACTCCGGTGATGCCGATGACCAAGCCGAACCGGATGCCGTCGACGAGGACCCGCAGTACCTGTGAGGTGGTGGAGGTTTTCAGCCCGGTGCGTTCGGTGCCGAAGCGGAACACCACCAGGGACACCCGGCCTGCCGCGACGTCCCGGGTCACCTCACCCTGCAACACATGAACGCCCCGAGGCAGGGACTTCTGGTCGATCCGGAAGATGTACCGGCCGGGTTGGGAAACGTCCAATGTCCAGTGGCCCTGATCGTCGGACACAGTCTCGGTGACCTGCCGACCCCCGGCGATCAGCGCCTGTACGCGCACGGCGGGCAGTGGCTTGCCGTCGTTGCGCAGTGTCCCACTGACCGGCAGTTCCTGCTGGTCAGCCGGTGCGGGCGGGGACAACGCGGCAGTTGAACCCGGCGCGGTCAGGGCAGGAGCTAGGGCAGGCGCCGCTAGGGCAGGCGCGGCGAGGCCGAGTAGTGCGGCTCCGGCGACCAGCCCCACGAGCAGCAGGTGTAGCGGTGGCGGCTTCCGGGTCGACGTGGCGGGATCCGCGGCCCGCATCCTGCTCGGTGGCCGGACGGAGCCTGGTCTTCGCACGAGCGTGCGCCTCCTCATCGAGAGGGTTGACGGTGCAGCCGGCGCAGCTCCCCGGTGAGCTGCGGGTGGCCGCCCGAGTGCTCCAGTGACTTCTGGGGAGGGCAGAGTAACGGCTGGATCATCGGACGGAATCCGCCTGTACCCATCTCCGCACCGCTGCCCCCCGGGTGGGCGCGCCACCGCCCCCGCGACCGCGCCGCTGCCCCGCGGGGAGGATGTCAGCCGCGGTCCGCGGTGGGTCGCAACACGGATCGTGCCACGCCGGAGATCGCCACCTGCGCGGCCTGTGGCATCACTCTGCTGGGCGATCCCGGAGCAGGCAGGTCAGCCGGGCTGTGCAGATCCGACGGTCTCGCTCGTCGCTGACGGCGATCTCGTAGGTGGCCACGGTACGGCCGCGGTGCAGTGGCGTACAGACACCGGTGACCTCCCCCTCGGTCGCTGCCCGGTGGTGCGAGCAGGACAGCTCCACTCCCAGCGGCACTCGGTCCGGCGAGCCCCACATCGCGGCCGCGATCGAACCGAGCGTCTCGGCCAGCACGGCGCTGGCACCTCCGTGCAGCAATCCGAACGGCTGGCGGTTGTGGGCGACCGGCATAGTGCCCACCAACCGCTCGGGATCCCACTCGGTGATCTTGATACCCATCCGGTCGGCGAGCTGCTCGTCGGCCCAGCGATCGAACAGCTCCGCGGTGGCCTGATCGGCACTGGGCGGAATGGCGGACGCGGTCACGCAGAACCTCCAGACATGGGGCCGGGACCCTACCCACTGTAGGCAGCGCCTCGCGGCGTGCGCGCCCGATCCCAGGGCTGTGGATAACCTGTGAGTGGCGGTGCGACTCACAGCTCGCATCGCCACTCACAGGTCTGTCGGTCGGCAGGCTTAGACTCGCTGGCCGTGATGGTCTCCACTCCGCGGTTGCTCCTGCTCGACGGCCATTCGCTGGCCTACCGGGCGTTTTTCGCCCTGCCCGTGGAGAACTTCCGCA
>DASXOV010000073.1:0-14523 GCA_036494005.1 Pseudonocardiaceae bacterium
GCGTGGGGTGGAGTGGTGAGGATCTGGATGGCGTCCGCGGCGAAGACCGGGTCGGACGCCGTGGTGAGCCGGGAGTCCTGGTCCCGGAGCAGGAACGTCAGGGTGGTGACCCGGTAGCTGAGGTCCATCAGGAGGTGGCGAGCAGCTGGAGTGGTCCACACCCCGGTCGGATGCGCACTCACTTCGAGCGGGTGTGCCCGGCGGGAGCCGTGTTCGACCGTGATCAGCGCGGAGAGCCGGGTGAGTAACGCGGTGTCGATGTGCACGAAGTCCACAGCCGGCACCGCCTGGGCTTGGGCGGTGAGGAACTGGCGGCGGGTCGGACCCGACCGGCGTGGTGCGGGGTCGATACCGGTGTCGTGCAGGATCTGCCATACGGTGGAGGCGGCGATGCGATGGCCAAGCCGGATCAGTTCGCCTTGCAGTGCCCCCATGTGGGGTTCTCAGTCGCCATGTGAATCACCAGCTTCTTGATCGCCGCGGCGGTCGGCGGACGGCCAGGTCGACGGGCGGGCGGTGTAGTCCCATTTCCGCGCGACCAGCCTGCGGTGCCAGGCCAGAATCGTGGCCGCAGTGACCGCGAAGACCTGTGCCCAGCGGCGGCGCGGCACGAGCCGGGACAAGGCGCCCAGCCATGCCCGGTCGGCCGGTGTGTAGCGGACCTGGGTGAGCTGTCGGCGCAACACGGTGTTCTCGTGGCGTAAGACCAGCAGCTCGGCGTCCTTGCTCAGGTCTGGCCGCACCAGGACCGCGATCAGACCGAGCACAGAGCGCACCAGCTGGTACAAGATCGACAGCAGCAGCATCCGACGATCATCCATGACCGAACAGTAGACGAGAAGCCCAGGTCAGGACGCTGCATCGCGTTTCCGAGCCCCACAGGCCGCGGGTACCACGCCGGAGCTGACGTCGACCGCGACATCCCCGGTCGCGCCGGCCGCCTGCCCGACGGCGCGCCCGATCCCGCCGGCCAGGGGCATGAGCAGCCCGGCGAGCAGGACCCCGATCACCAGGCACGCGCTCACCCAGCGCAGCGCAGCGATACTTAAGTCTTCCCCCGTCTGACGCGGTCGCGCACCAGCCGCGTGCTGATCGCCACGCTCAGCCCGATGGCGAGGGCCACCAGCACAACGGTCCAGGCCGGGTTCGGCGTCCGGGCCGGCGGCATGATGATCATGGCTACCAGCGCCACCGCCGACACCACACCAGCGGCGAGCTTCGCGGAGTACAAGTTGCGGTCGTTCTGAAGGCCACCGATGAACGGTGCGGCGTCCCCGGTGTCGAGTTGGTCCGGTTCGTGTGGAGCGGTCATGAGTCACCTCGGAGTACTTCGGCGAGATGCCGGGCGGTGCGTCCGGTCCTGGCCTGCGCTATCTGGGTGCGGCAGCTGAAACCGTCGGCCAGGATCAGCGTCTGCGGTGCGGCGGCGCGGACCGCGGGTAGCAGCACCCGCTGCGCGCAGGCCATCGACACCTCGTAGTGGCCGGCTTCGAAGCCGAAGTTGCCCGCCAGGCCGCAGCACCCGGAATCGAGTACCTCGGCGTCGATCCCGGCCCGGCGCATGAGTTCGACGTCCGCCTCGAATCCCATGATCGCGTGGTGGTGGCAGTGCGTCTGCACGAGGGCTGTGCGGCGCCGCTGCGGCGGCTGCCACCCGTCGGGAGCGCGGCGGAGCAGGAACTCGGCCAGCGTGTAGGTCTGCCCGGCCAGCCGCGCCGCGTCGGCGTCGCCGGGCAGCAGTTCGGGCAGGTCGGAGCGGAACACCGCGGTGCAGGACGGTTCGAGCCCGACGATCGGGGTACCGGCCCGCAGCCATGGGCGGAGCAGATGCAGTGTCCGGCGCAGCACCCGCCGGGCGACACCGAGCTGCCCGGTCGAGATCCAGGTAAGACCGCAGCACGCCGTCACGTCGGGGACCACGACGACGAACCCGGCCGCCTCCAGCACCTCGACGGCGGCCCGCCCGACGTGCGGGTGGTAGTGGTTGGTGAAGGTGTCGGGCCAGACGAGGACGGTGCGCTCGGCGCGGGGATCCGGGTCCGGTTCAGGGTGGGGGCGGTCCCGCCACCACCGCTGGAAGGTCTGCTCCGCGAACGGCGGCGCGTCGCGCTCGGGGGCGACTCCCGCGAGCTTCTTGCCCAGCGTCGCCAGGCCCGGAGCGTGCAGCACGGCGTTGGCCAGTCGGGGGGCGGTCGAGGCCAGGCGGGCCCACAGCGGGATCCAGCCCATGGCGTAGTGCGCGGCCGGGCGCAGCCGCCGGGCGTAGTGCTGGGCCAGGAACTCCGCCTTGTAGGTGGCCATGTCGACGTTGACCGGGCAGTCGGACTTGCAGCCCTTGCAGGCCAGGCACAGGTCGAGGGCATCGCGCACCGCCGTCGAGCGCCATCCGTCGGTGATCGGCGAGTCCTCGTGCGGGTTCAGCATCTCGAACAGCAGCCGGGCGCGGCCCCGAGTGGAGTGCTCCTCCTCGCGGGTGACCATGTAGGAGGGGCACATCACCCCGCCGGAGCTGCGGCGGCAGTTGCCGATGCCTACGCAGCGGGTCGCGGCGCGGGTGAAGCTGTGCTCGTCGTCGGGGTAGCCGAACCAGGTCCGGGACGGCGTAGGTGTCCAGTCCGGGCCCAGACGCAGGTTCTCGTCGACCCGGTAGGGAACGACCACCTTGCCCGGGTTCATCCGGTTCGCCGGGTCGAACAGCGCCTTGACCTGGGTGAACACCTCGACCACCGCGACGCCGAACATCCGCTCCAGCAGTGCGCCCCTGGCTTGGCCGTCGCCGTGCTCCCCGGACAGTGACCCGCCGTAGGAGGTCACGAGGTCCGCGGCGCACTCCAGGAAGCGGGCGAAGTTCGCCACCCCGTGCGCGGTCACCAGGTCGAACGGGATGCGCACGTGCACGCAGCCCTGGCCGAAGTGCCCGTACAGCGAGGGGTGGTCGAGCCCGAACTCGCCGAACAGCGCGGTGAGGTCGCGCAGGTAGTCGCCGAGGCGCTCGGGCGGCACGGCGGAGTCCTCCCAGCCCGGCCAGCTGTCGGGCAGGCCCGGCGGGCGGGCGGTGGCGCCCAGGCCCGCCTCCCTGGCCAGCCAGATCTCGTCCTCCTTGGCCGGGTCGTCGGAGAACTGCACCCGGGGGTCGTGCTCGGTCCTGCCGAGGGCCTCGAGCAGCTCGTGCGCCTGGGCGTCGGCCTCGGCCGGGGTGTGGCCACCGAACTGGACCAGCAGCCACCCGGCGCCCTGCGGCAGCAGCTCCAGCGACTCCTCGTGCAGGTGCTCCTGGCGCTCGAAGGAGACCAGCCGCTCGTCGACGCCTTCCAGCGCGACCGGAGCCGAGCACGCCAGGATGGCCGGTACCGCATCGGCGGCGGCGGCGATGTCCGGGTAGCCGAGGACCAGCAGCGTCCGGTGCTCCAGCACCGGCAGCAGCGTGAGCTCGGCGTGCAGCACCGTGGCCAGCGTGCCCTCGCTGCCGACGAGCAACCGGCCGACATCGAAGCCATTCTCGGGCAGCAGCGCGGTGAGGTTGTAGCCCGAGACGCGGCGGGGGATGTCCGGGAAACGCTCCCGGACCAGGTCCCCGCGGGTCTCGGCGAGCCGCCGCAGCCCCCCGTACAGCTCGGCCTTGCGTCCGCCCTCGGCGAGGATCCGCTGCTGATCGTGCTCGCTGGTGCGCCCCACCCAGCAGCGCAGCCCGTCGTAGGTCAGCATCTCCAGCGCGACGACGTTCTCGCCGGTGCGGCCCGATCGCTGGGCAGTGGCACCGCAGGAGTTGTTGCCGAGCATCCCGCCGATCGCGCAGTGGCTGTGCGTGGAGGGCCGCGGCCCGAACTCGAGGCCATGCGGGGCGAGTTGGGCGTTGAGATCGTCGAGCACGATCCCGGGCTCGACGACGCAGGTGCGGGCCTGCGGGTCCACCGAGACCAGCCGGTGGCAGTACTTGGTCCAGTCCAGGACCACCGCGACGTTGGTGCTCTCCCCCGCCAGGCTGGTACCCCCGCCGCGGGAGAGCACCGGCGCGCCATGTTCCCGGCACACCGCGACCGCCTCGGCGGCTGCTTCGACGCTGAGCGGGAGCACTACCCCGAGGGGGACCTGCCGGTAGTTCGAGGCGTCGGTGGCGTACGCGCCGCGCGTGCCTGCGTCGAACCGGACCTCACCGTGCACCCGGGCGGTCAGCTCGCGCTCCAGGGCACCGACGTCGAGATCGGGGTAGGAGCGGGGCGGTGGGGGCAGCAAGGCGAGATCGACGTTGACCACAGTACTCTCTTTCCTGAAGACAACAGTTGCGTTTAGACAACTTGTTCCCCGGGGAAGCCGGAGCGAAACCACCGCGAGGAAGGAGTTTCGACGGTGATGGTGCGTTCGGTGCGCGCCGCGGCCTACGTCATCCCCACCGATGCCCCGGAGGCCGACGGCACGCTGTCCTGGGACGCGACCAGTCTGGTCGTGTGCGAGGTCGAGGCCGGGCAGATCCGCGGGCTCGGCTACAGCTACGCGCACCAGGCGTGCGTGCCACTTATCGAGAACACCCTGGCCGCTGTGCTGACCGGGCGGGACGTACTCGACGTGCCCGGCGCCTGGACGGCGATGCAACGCGAGATCCGCAACGTCGGATGGCCCGGTGTCGCGGCGTGCTCGCTGTCCGCTGTGGAGACCGCGCTGTACGACGCCAAGGCGCGGCTGCTCGACCTGCCCCTGGCGTCGCTGTTCGGGCGCTGCCACGAGGCGGTGCCGGTGTACGGCAGCGGCGGGTTCACCAGCTACGACGACGAGCGGACCGGCGGGCAACTGCGGCGCTGGGTGCACGAGCAGCGGATCCCCCGAGTGAAGATCAAGATCGGTGAGTCGTGGGGAACGCGGGTCGATCGCGACCTGCACCGGGTCGCCCTCGCCCGCTCGGTCGTGGGAGACGGCGTCGAGCTCTACGTCGACGCCAACGGCGGATACGGCGTCGGACAGGCGGTCCGGATCGGCCGTGCACTCGCCGATCAGGGGGTGACCTGGTTCGAGGAGCCGGTGTCCAGTGACCATCCGGCCGGGCTGGCGCAGGTGCGGGGCCAGGTCACGCCCGATGTCGCGGCCGGCGAGTACGGCTACCACCTGCCGTACTTCGCCGCGATGCTGGCTGCGCAGGCCGTCGACTGCCTGCAGATCGACGTGACCCGTTGCGGTGGCTACGGCGAATGGCTACGAGCCGCCGCGACGGCCGCGAGCTGCGGCATCGACGTGTCCGGGCACTGTGCGCCGAACCTCTCCGCGCACGTGGCCTCGGCGACGCCGAACCTGCGACACGTCGAGTACTTCCACGACCACGAGCGGATCGAGCGCATACTCTTCGACGGCACCCTGGAACCGGACGGTGGGGCGCTTCGCCCGGACCTGTCCCGCCCCGGTCACGGCCTCGCCCTCAAGCACGCCGACGCCGAGCCCTACCGGGTGCGCTGATGCGAGGATGGGGAGCGATGACCACGGCGTTCGCGTTATGGGGAGCGGGCAGCCTCGGGGCCGCCCAGGTGGGCATGCTGTGGGCACTCACCGAGCACGGAGTGCGGGCCGACCTGGTGATGGGCGCCTCGGTGGGTGCGCTCAACGGGGCCTACTACGCGACCCGGCCGGACGCGGACGGGGTGGAGGACCTCGCCCGGCTGTGGCTGGCCGTCAGCAGCCACGACGTGTACCCGCTCAGCGCCGCCGAGACCTGGCGCAGCCTGGCCACCAACCTGCCGTGGCACCCGCTGCGTGGTGTGCTGCAGGCGCTCGGGGCGCTGAACTACACCTTCCCGATCAACCCGGTCACGCTCGCCTCGGCGGTACGGGGCCACAGCAATTACCTGTTCGACAACCACGCCTTGGCGGGGTTCCTCCGGCGGATGCTACCGATCGAGAACCTGGCCGACACCGAGATCTCGCTGTCGGTGCTGGCCACCGATGTCGGCAGCGGGCGGGCCGTGACCGTCTCCGAGACCGGCCCTGCCCGCGTTGCTGGCCAGTACCGCCATCCCGGCGATCTACCCCAACGTCACCATCGACGGTCAGGTGCTGATGGACGGCAGCGTGGCCGATCGCACCACGCTCGACTACGCGATCGAGGCCGGGCCGACGAGGTGTAACTGCTGTTCCCCGGCTTCTCCTGCCACCTGCCTGAGCCACCGTCCACCGCGATCGCGATGGCGTTGCACGCCGTCAACCTGCTCAGCGAACAACGCATCAGCGCCTCGGTCCGGCACAACGCGCACCGCGCCCGGCTTCAGCTGCTCCCGCCGCTGTGCCCCGTCGAGGTGCTACCCATCGACTTCCGCCAGACCGCCGACCTGATCGACCGTGCCACCGAGTCCACCCGGCACTGGCTCGACCGCCACGAACCCAAACCAGGCCTCGCCCGCCCCCTCAGCGACGTCCACACCCTCACCCACCCGCAAGCGAGGTAGCCCGTCCCGTCCCCCGCCACCGCCTCACCCACGGCGTCCGGTGATCCGGCGCAGCGCGACCGCACCTGCGGTGAGGAGGCCGAGCGCGGCGGTGCCGAGCAGCCCGTGATGCTGGGACGCCCAGAGCTGGGGGCTGACGGAGATCGACCGGTCGTCGAAGCTGCCGTGCGCCCCGTGGTCGCGCCCGCCTGCTCCGTCGGCCGGTTCGACGAGGTTGCCCTCGCGGTCGGGCCTGCCCGGCCGGTCGGCCTGCTGGGATGCGAAGCCGGTGCGGGCCAGGTACCGGTCCAGCAGGCCGGGAGCCAGCGCGTTGGCGATCAGGGTGCCCACGGTGCTGGCGCCGACCCAGTACTCCCGGCGCCGCGGATGGTCCGCGGCGTGCAGCACCGCGCGGGCGGCGACCTCCGGCTGGTAGATCGGCGGCACAGGCTGGGCTGGCTTGGGCAGCCGGGAGCGCACCCAGTCGAACTGGGGGGTGTTCACGGCGGGCATGAGCACGTGGGTGGCGCGGACCTTGCTGCCGCGGTGCAGCAGCTCGCAGCGCAGCGAGTCGTGGAAGCCCTGGATGGCGTGCTTGCTCGCGCAGTAGGCGCTCTGCAGTGGAATACCCCGGTAGCCCAGTGTGGAGCCGACCTGCACGATCGTGCCCGCCTCGCGCGGCAGCATCCGGGACAGCGCCACCAGGCTGGCGTAGACGTAGCCGAGGTAGTTCACCTCCATCACCCGCTTGAACTCCTCGGGCTCGATCTCGACGGCCGGGGCGAAGACTGAGGTGAACGCCACGTTGACCCACACGTCGATCGGGCCGAAGGTGTCCTCCACCCGTTGCGCGGCGGCCTCGACCTCCTGGTGGCGGGCCATGTCGGTGGGCACGATCAGCGCCTGGCCACCCGCGGCCCTGACGTCGGCGGCGGCGCCGGTCAGGCCGATCTCACCGCGGGCCAGCAGCCCTATCCGCGCGCCGCGCGCACCGAAGGCGCGGGCGACGGCCCGCCCGATCCCGCCGCTGGCGCCGGTCACCACCACCACCTGGTCGGGCGTTCTCATCGGCGGCTATCTCCTGTTCTGCTCGTTGCGGCGGCCAGGGGTGCGGAGTGAACGTGGTCCGGACTCCGCCCAGCCGGTTCAGCCCCCAGGCCAGCATGACCATCAGCAGCACGGCAACGGCCATCATCTCGAGTTCGGCCGTGGTGTGCATCAGGCCGAGGCTGATGATGAGCACGGTCGCCGCTGCCGGTGGGTGCGGGGTGCCGAACACATTCAGCAGCAGTGTCGTCACGCCCAGGGCCAGCGCGGTGGCGGCGACCCGAGCGGGGGTGGTACCCACCTCGGTGACCGGCCCGGTGTGCTGCAGGCCGAACACCACCAGGGACCCGAAACCCACCGCAGTCGCCACCCCGTGGCCTACCAGCGCATTGCGCGGGCTGGCCTGCGGATGCATCGGGGTCTCGAACATCAGCAGCGTGGTGGGCGCCAGACTGGGGAACAACCACGGCAGCCTGGTGGCCCAGGCCAGCGCACCCAGGACCGTCATCGTGACGACGCTGCCGACGAACCCGACGATGCCGATACCGATCTGCCCCAGGGCATTGTCCATGCGCCCGGTCACGCTGTCCGGATCGGCGTTGCGCTGCTCGGCCGACGGAGGACCGGGCGGGTGCGGCATCGCCATCACCGGCCAGACTCCGCGAGCCTGCTGGCGCATTCCAGCAGCAGTGCGTGCACGAACGCCTGCGGGAGGTTACCCCGCAACTGGCGCTGCACCACGTCGTACTCCTCGGACAGCAGCGCGGGCGGACCGCAGGCGGTGCGGTTGCGTTCGAACGCCCGCAGCGCCGCGACCTTGTTGCCCTGCTGCGCGTCGGCGAGCGCGGCGACGAACCCGCAGAGCAGGAAGGCGCCCTCGGCCTCGGGCAGCGGGCGGTCGTCATGGCGGAACCGGTGGACGAAACCGTCCTCGGTCAGCTCGGCGCGCACCGCGTCCACCGTGGCCAGGTGGCGCGGATCGTCCGCCGGGGTGGCGCCCCGGATGGCGGGCAGCAGCAGCGCGGCGTCGACCCGGCCGTCGGTCGGGGAACGCTGCCAGCGTCCGGTGGGATGGACGCACTCGGCGGCCACATCGGCGAGCACCTTGTCCGCCAGCGTTGTCCACGACGCCGCCTGCCCGGCGGGCGCAGCCTGCGCGATCGAGCGCAGCCCGGCGACGCAGGTGAGCCGGGAGTGCGCCCACCGGTCCTCGTGCTCTTCCCAGACGCCGGTCGGGATCGCGCCAGCGCTGCTCGATCGCGGCGACGCAGGCCGCCGCGGCGCGCCAGTGGTGCAGGTCGAGCCGGTCGTGGCGGGCGGCCGCGGCGAACAGCAGCAACGCCTCTCCGAACGCGTCGAGCTGGAACTTCTCGCCGACCCAGTTGCCGACGCGATCCGAGCCACCGGGGTAACCGGCCAGCTGCGGCAGGGACCGCTCCGGTGGCACCGGCCCGCCGTCCACCCGGTAGGCCGGTCGCAACCGGGCCCCGTCGGCGAGCACCCGGTCGGCGACGAAGCTCACCGCGTCGTCGAGCAGCGGGTGCGCCCCGTCGGCCGCGACGGCCTGGCCCGCAAAGCACGGATCACGGATCCACACGTAGCGGTAGTCGTAGTTGCGCCCGGCCCCGGCCCGCTCCGGCAGGGAAGTCGTCACTGCGGCCACCATGCCGCCCGACGAGCTGGTCAGCCCACGCAGCACCGCGTACGCGTGCCGGGCGTCGCGGCGTCCGATCACGGTGCCCAGCCGGGGAACCGCCCGGCGCCAGCCCGTCTCGGTGGCCTCCCAGGCCGGGTCTGCCTCGACCCGGTGGTCCCCCAGCCGCGTGGTGGCTACCTGGAGCACCAGGTCGTGCTCTGTACCCTCGGGCAGTTCGAGCACACACTCCAACCGGCCGTCCCGCTCCCGCGCGTGCTCTGCGCCGCTCCAGCGCAGGTGCAACGACCCGCACCGGCCCGTCCAGTGCGCGCCGTCCCGCTCGATCTGCCGCAACGGCGAGCGTCCGAAGTCGGCCCGGGGGTCGAGCACGACTCGCACCCGCGCCGGGCCCTCCCGGGCGATGACCCGACGCAACAGCACCGCGGTGTGCTCGTCGGCCCCGGCAAGCAGGTCTTCGCCGGGCAGCGCCAGCGCCTCGCGGCACTCGATCACCCCGCTGCCGGTCACCCATCGGGAGCGCCAGATCAGCGAACCGTCCTCGTAGTGCCCGCCCCAGACGAAGCGTTGCTCATCGGGCGCGACGAGGTAGCAGCCGCCGCCCCCGATCAGCGTGGAGAACACCGCGTCGGAGTCCCAGCGTGGGGCGCACATCCACACCACATCGCCCCGCGGCCCGATCAACGCGCCGCGCTCCCCGTCGGCGATCAGGGCGTACTCGCGCAGCACGTGCGGCGCGGGGCCATCGACGGGGTTCATCGACCGCGGCCGGGCAGAAACTCCTGCGCCTTCGACTTGACGCCGGATTTCACGATGTCCCAGGCCTCCGGGTCGCCGCGCAGCAGCGCCTCGGCGGTCTTCTCCATCTGATCGAGGTCCGCGTGCGGCGGGATCGGCGGGACGGCGGGGTCGGTGACGAACTCCACCACGCACGGCCGGTCAGCCGCCAGCGCCTGCTCCCACGCGCCGCGCACCTGACCCGGTTCGGTGACCTTGATGCCGCCGAGCCCGAGGCTCTCCGCGTACCCGGCGTAGGGGAAGTCGGGCAGCTCCTGCGAGGGCGGGAAGGTCGGGGAGCCGCCCATCGCCCGCAGCTCCCAGGTGACCTGGTTGAGATCACGGTTGTTGAGCACTCCCACGACGAACCGTGGATCGGTCCACTCGCGGTAGTACTTGGCCACGGTGATCAGCTCGTTGATGCCGTTCATCTGCATCGCCCCGTCACCGACCAGCGCCAGCACCGCCCGGTCCGGGTGGGCGAACTTCGCCCCGGTGGCGTACGGCACCCCGGGGCCCATGGTGGCCAGGTTCCCGGACAGCGACGCCCGCATGCCGCGACGGATCCGCAGGTGGCGGGCGTACCAGTTGGCCGCCGACCCGGAATCCGAGGTGATCATTGCATTGTCCGGCAGCAGCGGGTCCAGCTCGTGGAACACCAGCTGCGGGTTGATCGGATCGGCGCCGACCTTCGCCCGCCGCTCCATCACCTCCCACCAGCGTCGCACATTGGCCTCGATGCTCTCCAGCCAGTACCGGTCGGTCCTGCCCCGCAGCAGCGGCAGCAGTGCGCGCAGCGTCTCGCGGGCGTCCCCGACGAGGTTCACCTCGAACGGGTAGCGCAACCCGATCATCGTCGGGTCGATGTCGATCTGCACTGCCCTGGCCTGGCTGTACTCGGGAAGGAACTGGCTGTACGGGAAGCTCGAGCCGACCATGAGCAGGGTGTCGCAGTCCCGCATCAGCTCGTAGGAGGGCCGGGTGCCCAGCAGGCCGTTGGAGCCGGTGACGAAGGGCAGGTCGTCGGGCAGCACGTCCTTGCCCAGCAGCGCCTTGCTGACCCCCGCGCCGAGTACCCCGGCTACCTCGATGACCTCCTCAGCCGCACCCCGCGCACCCTGACCGAGCATGATCGCCACCCGGTGGCCCGCGTTGAGGATCTCGGCGGCGCGGCGGATGTCCGCCTCGTCGGGCACCGGCACTCCAGGGGAGAAGTCCAGGCTCGACGGCACCATCTTGAACGCGTGCGTGGGCGGGCTGTACTTCTCCTCCTGCAGGTCGGAGGGGATGATGATGGCCGTGACGGTGCGCCGCGAGATCGCCACTCGCATCGCCCGGTCGAGCACATTGGGCAGCTGCTCCGGGGTCATCACCTCCTGGATGTAGTCAGCAGCGACATCCTTGAACAGCGTGTGCAGGTCCACTTCCTGCTGCATCGACCCGCCCATCGCGGTGCGCGCCGTCTGCCCGACGATCGCCACCATCGGCACGTGATCGAGCTTGCCGTCATAGAGCCCGTTGAGCAGGTGGATCGCGCCCGGCCCCGAGGTCGCGGTGCACACCCCGACCCGCCCGGAGAACTTGGCGTAACCCACCGCCTCGAACGCGGCGAGTTCCTCGTGCCGAGCCTGCACGAACCGTGGCGCGTCGGTCCCGGCCCGCCCCCACGCGGCGAGCAACCCGTTGATCCCATCCCCGGCGTAGCCGAAGACGTGCTCGACCTTCCACTCCCGAAGCCGCCGCAGCACGTGGTCGGCAACCTTGTCCGCCATCGGCGTCCTTCCCGCAAGCGTGCGTCGCATGCATCTGACCCACGTCGCATACCCGGCCGGGCACTGCGGAAAACATTTGTCACATGACATATGTTCGGCGAGTTGCGCCGGCCGCTGCGGCGAAGTCCCGCAGCGCCGCGAGGACCTCCTCCCGCCGCTGCGGCGCAAAGCTGCCCAGCACCGCGCAGAGAGCGTCGAGACGATGCCGGTCGTACTCGGCCAGTAGCCTGCGCCCCTGCTCGGACAAGCTCAACGCGACCTCGCGGCGGGTCCGGGGAGACACCTGCCGATCGACGAGTCCGCGCGCGACGAGCCGGTCGCACAGCCGACTGGTCGACGAGGGCGACATGCCGAGGGCCGCGCCGAGATCAGCCAGATTCATCTGCTCCAGACCACTCAGCACGGTCAGCGCGCGAAGCTGGATCGCGGAGATCCCGCCGGGCACCGCCGCCGCCGCCCGCACCGAGATCGCCATCATCGCCCGGGCGGCCTCCAGCAGCACCGAGTCCACTTCCTGGGAGCGACCGCCCATGTCACTACCTCCGCTCGCGTTCGACCCACCCGGGCTCCGATGTTCTCAGCCTGGGTCCGGCTCAGTGGGTCAGGCCGCCCGCTCGGTGGCAGTCCGGGCGATTCCTGACATCCGCGCCGGGGCGCCGTCGGGGCGCTTGGTCACCCGCCCCGCGAGGTGTATCCGACGGAGGCGGCCGTCGTGCTGCGTCATGCGGACGTCCTCGACGAGCGGTAGCCCACTCGCCAGGCTCCACCGGACGCCGCGGTCCATGCTGAGCCGGTCCGCGACGTGTACCTGCGCCAGGAACGTCCCCCCGGGAACCGGGTATCGCTCAGGTAGGCCGAACAGGTCACCGGACAGGGTGACGTTGCGCTTGTCGAAAATTGCATCCATGCAGGTCTTGCGGCATGTCGGTACTCGTGGAGGGTGCCGCCGAGGCGTGCGCGTCGGCGTATGTCGAGGCGGGTGATCTGCACCGGGTCGGTGATGGGTGAGGGCAGTGGGTGCAGTGGTCCGGCGTTGCCGGCCCCCTCGCTCGTGCCGTCGGCCCCCACCGAGCAAATCCCCTGTGTTCACGCGGTGCGCTGCGGCGGTGATCAGTCCCGAGGGGTCGAGGTTGCGGTGACGCAGGAGTCGGCGACATAGTCCGGGGCCGACCGTCCATCGAACCTGACTCTGATCCAGAGACTGTCCGAATTTCCGGTGCCGGGGCATGCGTTGAACTGACCGTCATCGGCAACGCACTTGCCGTCGTAGCAGGCAAGGGTGTGGCCCGGGTAGAGGAGCCCATCCGTGGTGGACTCGCTATCGGGTGCCTCATGGACCCTCACCGCGTCGACACCCGGCGCAGGCGTCACATAATCCTGCACAGCGGGGCCAGCAGTCACCCGCGTACCCCCCGGAGCGGACGCCGCGTGACCAGCGTCCTGGGCAAATGCTGGTGACGCCCCGATTCCCAGCACTGCCGCAGCAACCAACAACGATGCTGCCGATGCCGCTGCGGTGCGCATCACTGTCAGGGACATGATCGGGTCCTCCTGGCCTTTTCTGCTGCTTGACGCACTGACCCACGCTAAAGAAGCAGAGCGTTGAACCACATGAGCAGATACCCGCTCCGGGATGCCCGAGATGACCAGACAGACCAGCACGACTCCCGCTGCCTGTCCCGCCCAGCGCAATGCGCAGTCGAACGTCACGATCTCCGCCAGCCCCAGCCGGTGCCGAGGCCGGTAGGCGCGGCGCACCGCGAGCGCGGTTAGGCCCCCACCCGCAGCGCGCTGCGAGGGGATCGTCGTGCCGGTCCACCTGATAGTGATCGGCGGTATCCCGGTTCCCGACGATCGGCCGATCTTCCTCCCGGGCCTGACCGTCCACGTCGCCACCGCCGCGGCCTGCGTCCTCGCCAGCGCGGTGGCCCCGTTGCCCCCCCAACGGCCCGGACGCCACCCCGCACCGGCCGGACCTACCACCGGTCGCTGACCATCGCCCTCGCCTCGCTGGTCATGCTCACGCTGCTGCGCTGGCCCCACGACATGCAACTACTGACGATCGGCACCGTGGCCTTCGCCGCCGCGCCCCTCAACCCTTGTCGCCCGCCGACGGCGCCGACCGGGCTGGCTACCCTGTGCCGTGCCAAAACTCGCCACACACGTGTTGACCTGGGATTCGGTGACCCTGTGTGATCATGACATGATCGCGTGTCGTGCTGTTCCGACTGCTGTACCTGATCACGATCAAGCTGTTCGGCTGGCTTGAGTTGCTCGCGAGTACCACCGCAGCCAAGAACGTCGAGATCCTCATCCTGCGCCACGAAGTCGCGGTGCTGCGCCGCCAGGTGAGCAGGCCTCGCCTGACCTGGCCGGACCGGGCGATCTTGTCAGCCCTGACCCGGCTGCTCCCCCGCCGGTTGCGGACCTATCGGATCGTCACCCCGGCCACGCTGCTGGCCTGGCACCGCCGCCTGGTCACCAGACACTGGACCTATCCGAACCGGTCAGGCCGCCCACCGATCACCGACGAGATCCGGACCCTGGTACTGCGCCTGGCACAGCAGAACCCCTCCTGGGGCCACCGCCGCCTCCAAGGCGAACTCGCCGGACTCGGATACCGCCTGGGCGCCGGCACCATCCGCCGGATCCTGGCCGCCGCCCGCCTCGGCCCCGCACCACGGCGCACCGATATCGGATGGCGGACCGTCCTGCGCGCGCAGGCCACCGGGCTGCTGGCCACTGATTTCTTCACCCTCGACACCATCGCGCTGCGCCGCCTCTACATCCTGTTCGTGATGGAAATGCGCACCCGACGGGTCCATCTGCTCGGGGTGACTGCTCACCCGACCGCGGCCTGGACCACCCA
>DASXOV010000074.1:0-82860 GCA_036494005.1 Pseudonocardiaceae bacterium
CGCGTTTGAGTCGCAGCGCTTCGAGGGCCGCCAAGGCGAAGGCGTGTAGTGCCATGCGCACCCGCAGCCGCCGCGGCGAGGGAAGCCCCCTGCGCAGCGCCGTCGCCAAGACCAATCAGGCCGCCCTCGCCGCCCGGCGTGTAGAGCAGGCCCCGGACGCTCTGGCAGTCCTCAAGGCCGTCGCCGACAAGGTGGCCGCCTCCTACCGGCGGGCCCAACGCAAATACGGCCACGCGATGCCCCGTGAGATCACCGACGCCATGACCGCTGCTGCTCAGAGGCTGGCCGATCTGGACGCGGCGATCACGCGGCACGCCCCTAAGCGTGTCGCCCCGGTGCAGGAACACCGGGGCGACCAGCCAGCTCCAACCAATCCCCATTGGAGATGACCGTGAACAACCATCCCATGAGCCCCGCGGAGCACGAGGTCGCCACGCAGGCGACCCTGCGGGAGCGCATCGCCGACACGCTGATCAGGGCGGTCGGTTCTCAGCCCGAGGACCTGGACGACGTGGACCGCGCCGAACTGGCGAAGGTCACCGACGCCCTGATGGTGGTGTTCGAGTGCGAGTTTCGCGCGGAGGCGCAGTGGCACGACGAGCAGGCCGAGAAATACCGCGCCGATGCACGTCGGCTCTTCGGCACCCAGGCGTCTCCGGGTAGTCAGATCGAGCGCGACACGGACAGGATGGTCGCGTTCGCCGACGTGCGCCGCGCGGTGCACGAGCAGGCCGCCACCAGGTTGCGTTCCCAGGCAGGTGGGCGATGAACGCCTACCGCTGTGTCTGCGGCGGCCGTTCCGACACCCCGCTGCACGCAGACATCACCGCGTGCCTGCCGCAGGGCACCGACCCGGTGACCTCACTGGCGCGCACCGCACGCCGTGTCTGGTCCCGTCGCCGCACCAACGCCCGCCTGCAACTGCTGGGCGGTGCCCGGTGACCGCCACCCTGAGTCCCGCCGTCGAGCAGTCGAAGCCGCTGCTGTCAGGTGCCTACAAGGCGCCGATGTGCCAGGACCCGAACTGCGATGGCGGTCTCCGGTCCTGGCGGGTCCCGGCGGGTGCTGTGTCCGCGCACTGCGGATGCCGCGCCGGTCGCCGCAACGCCGAGATCGCCTACGGGCGCCGTCACAACATCCCCGCCGTTCCGGTGCCGTCCGGGGTGCCGGCATGAGCCGCGACGAGAGGGCACGCCTGCGGGACGTGGTGCTCGACGCGCTCACCCCGGACGCGCTGCTGGCCGAGCTGCGGGAGCTTGCCCCGTTCGCCGTTGACAGCCACGCCGCACGGGCTGACGCCGTGCTGTGCGGGGCGGTGCTGGACGGCGGTGGGCGCGACATGTTCGAGCAGCTGCTCCGTCGGGCCCGGAGCGGTGACCGGATCGGCGCCGAGTTGTACGCCGCGGCGTGCTGGATCGCACTGTCGACACTCGTCGGCCACGACTCCCGCGCTGCTGCTCTGGTGTCGGCGTGGGCGCACCTGGACGTGGCCCGCGACCTGGCCGAGACGCAGTTCATCGCAGGGGGTGCGCTGTGAGCACCCGGTACTGCGATTCCCTGGCTGCTCGCGAACTGCTGGCGATGCTCCGGCAGGCGGCCTCGGCCGCGGACGGCACGGCGGTTCGCGACGCGATCGCCACTGTGACTGCGGCGCTGCACGGCGGCGCCCCGGAGGCGTGCGTGGCGCTGCAGACCTTCGCGTGGGCCGGCCTGCCCCGGTTCGACGCCGAACTGTACGGGGCGGCCATCTCGCTCGGGTCGGCTCTGTGGCATGTGGAGCAGGGCACCGACGCCACCGCGGCTTTGGATGCCGCGCAGTCGTATCTTCACGCCGCGCTGGACGTGCACACGGCAGGTGCCCGATGAGCGCCCCGGTGGACGACGTGGAGGTCACCGGCCGTGGGCTGGCCATGCTCCGCGCGGTGTCCGACGGACGCGGCGAACTGGTGTGCAGTTGCGAGCCGGACCTGTTCATCGACGGGCTGGGCTGCTGTGACCAGTACACGGCGCACCGGCTGGCGCGGGCCGGTCTCATCCGGCCGGCGAGCAGCGGGGCCGTCGGCGAGCGGGTACCCGCCGAGCTCACCGTCGCTGGCCGGGCATTGGTGACGTCATGATGACCTCCGCTGTCACGTTCGCCGTGGTGCTGCCCGGTCTGCTGGTGGCGCACAACGTGGCGGACCATTGGCTGCAGACCGATCACCAGGCCGGGCACAAGGGCCTGTCGGGCTGGCCGGGCCGGATCGCCTGCGCATCCCACGTCGCCACCTACACCCTGACCACGGTCGCCACGGTGGCGCTGCTGTGGTGGCTGCTGGACCTGCCGATCAGCCCGCTGGGCTTCGTGGCCGGGCAACTGGTCAGCGCGGTCACGCACTACTGGGCGGATCGGCGCACCACCCTCGCGGAGCTGTGCGAGCGCCTCGGTAAGGGTGACTTCTACCGGCTCGGCACGCCGCGCCTCGTGCAGGCCACGGTGAGCAGACCTCACGGGAACCTGGACGACCAGGGCACCGCGAAGCAGGTCGTGACGCTGTGGGGCCTGGACGGAAAGCCGGTCATGTGGGACGGCCCGTCGCTCGGTACCGGGGCCTATGTCCTTGACCAAAGCTGGCACTGGTTCTGGCTGTTCGCCGCCGCACTGCTCACGGCGGTGATCGTGTGAGCACCTACCAGTCCCCCCGTAAAAGCATCCGCGAGTGGGTCAAGGCGAACCGCGACGAGATCATCGTGTCGGCTCTCGTGGCCGCGCCGGTCGCACTGTTCGTTTCCGCCGCCGTGGTGCTAGGGGCGACCAGCGCTGCACACCCAGCGCCACCTACGCGTGCCACTACTGCACCGTCCGCTCCTGCTCCACCTCACGCGCAGAACGCGTGGGACCGGTTCTGGTCGTGGACCCCGCCGCCTACGCCGACCAGCGTGGTCTGCACCTTCAAAGGCGAAGCGGTGTCCTGCGTGAAGCAGTGGGCGGGTAAGCCGCCCACCACGCAGGTGCTGCCCTGGCCTCTGACGGAGGACCAGCAGACGCAACTGATCGACGATGGCGCGAACTGGCCGCCGAAGACGGAGCCGGGTCGCGAGCAGTACCTCACCCCACTGGAGTTGGACGCCGACTCCTTCGAGAAGCCGCTCGCCCCTACGCGGCACTGCCGCGACGGGCTGATGCAGCCGGCCTTCGTGTGCGACGACCTGTCGTGGGGCACCGTGAGCTGGGTCCACGACGACGGCACGGTGGTGCTGGTCAACCCCGATCCTGCGGTGTGGCCGAAGGATGATCCGACGCCGCGGCGCTGCCCCGGTAGTGACCTGTGGGTTCCGTACGTGCCGACCTGCCCGGGTGGCGTGTCATGACCTCCGCCTACCGGTCCCCCCATGACCTCCCTCCCGTGTGGGGCATCGACGTCCTAGGTCAGCTCCTCAGCGACTACGAGGTAGCCCTGAACTGGGACGTCACCATCAGCCCGGACAACGCCGCGCGGTACGCCCTGGCCCTGCTGGCCATCGCCGCCCGGGTGGAGCACCTGGTGGTCACCCGGCGTCCGGTGCGGGTGGTGGCCGCCCTGGATGCGGGCGCGTCGTTCGCGCAGGTCCACACCGCCACCGGGATGACCGTGGGTGCGGTGCGGGCCGAGATCCGGGCATGGGTGGCCGAGCAGGACCGGTTCCACCTGATCGACCCGACGGAGCGGGACCGGGTGCTGGCCCTGATCACAGGTGAGCCGTCATGACCGCGTTCCTCGGCCAGGTCGTCATGGCTCTCATCGTCATCGCGGTGATCGCGGCGATCCTAGCCAGCAAGTCCCGGCGGATTGTCTACACGGACGAGCAGCCCCAGCGGCAACGGCAGCAAGTGGACCGATCGGCGCTGCGGGATATCCGCGACCACGAACTCGACGCGCAGATCGCCGAGAACCAGGCGTCGATGCTGCTGGCCGCTAATCAGCACTATCTAGCCGCGAACCAGATGGGGATCGCCGCGCAGCACCGCGCGGCTGCCGCTGTGCTGCGCGGCCAGATGGGCGGCCAGCGATGACCGCCGCTGAGGTCCGGATGCTGCACATCACCGACGTCGCTCTCGGCGAGATCGACCCGCTACTGGCTGACCTGTTCGACCAGCCTGACTGGCAGGAGCGCGCGCTGTGCGCGCAGACCGATCCAGACCTGTTTTTCCCTGAAACAGGCGGCTCGGCGCGCGAGGCCAAGCAAATCTGCCGCCTGTGTGAGGTGCGCACACCTTGTCTTGATTACGCGCTGGCCACCGGTGAGCGGTTCGGGATCTACGGCGGTCTCAGCGAGCGTGAGCGCCGCTGCCTGAAGAGGCGGGCCGCCTGATGCGCGAACTGCAGAACCCCGGCGGGAACCGCCCGGACGAGACGTCGCTGCCCCTGGCCGCTATGGCCCGGTACGGGGCGGAGCAGGTGCTGCCGTGGGTGTCGTTTGGCTGTGTCTACCTGGCCGGCTGGCAGGTCATGTCGGTGGCCCTGGCCGGGTTGTGGCTGCTGGTGCGTCACGTGTCCCCGGTGCTGGTGCCCCGTGCTGCCTCCACCGCTCTTGTGCAGCCAGGCGACCGGTCACCCGGTCGCCGTGACGGCCGGGCACCGGGGAGGCGGTCCCGATGAGCGACCCGTTCGCCATCCCCACTGTGGAGTTCCACGACGACCCGCGTCTGGAGAACGGCGGGGAGTGGCCGGCCAGCCCGGAGCCTGAGCCTACTGCTGCGGAACCTGCCGCCGAGCAGGTGGCGCCGAGCGTCGCACCGACCAGCGGTGCACGCGGCTGGCTGGCCACACAGCCGTGGTATGCGCAGCCGCAGCAGGCCTTCACGGACCTGAAGCTGGACGCCAGGCACGGCGACTGGACGATCAACAGCTACGTCCGGGCGGCGCGTATCGCCTGGGTGCACATCCCGGCGCGTCTGGCCCGGATCCGGGCGTGGTCGGTGCTGCGGCTGTGGATGCGGGCCGACGCACCCCGGTTCTCCGAGCCGCAGCCCCCGCTGTCTGCGGTGGTGGCGCAGGCCCGGGAGTCGTGGGCGGATCTCGCGTTCGCCTGCGTGTACATCCCGGCCCGTGTGTGGTCGATATGGGCTGACTACGCGGGCCGCATGGCCATCGTGGCCGGTCTGATCGCCCTGGGGATCACTGCGCTGGCCGGGCCGGGCTGGTGGTGGGACCAGATCAGCGGGTTGTGGGCGTCGTTCGGCAACTCCGCACCGGGCGGGCTGCCGCACGCCGCCCCCACCGCAGTGCCCGCTCCCGTGAGCCATGCCGCTGCACCGCCGCAGCCGAGTTCCTCGACACCGGCCGCACCGGGTGTGTTCGCGAGCGTCCTGCAACTGCTGCTAATCGCCCTGGCTGCCGTGTTCGGAGTTCGCCGGTGGATCCGCAGCAGGGACAAGCGCCGCAACGCTCAGCGCCGTGACGGGGTTCTGCGGGACCTGGTGGCGCACATGAACGCCGACAACGACAGCCGCCGCCGGTCGTGGCGGCGGGAAGGAAGTGATCGCTGATGCTCGGGATTGACATCGTCGGCACCGCGATCGGTGCCCTGTTCTTCTATTTCCTGCACAAAATGGCGAAGGGCCACGGAGGAAGGCTCCCCGGTGGTCGGATCCTTCGCACAGTGCTCGCCGGGTTCAGTGGCGTTTTCCTGGCGTTCTCGATCGTCGGGTGGGCGCTCCTGTGGGGCTTGGGGATGATCGACCCGATCATCCCCGGCGTTCTCCTGCTCGCGGCGGTCGGCACGATCATTCTGGACGTCATTGTGGACGGGAAGGTCGACAAGCCCGCACTCGTCGCGATCGTGGCACTTCCGGTTCTGTTCCTCGGGGCGCACGGCACGTTCGCCGCGCACGGAGCGAACGTGGTCACCGAGGTCCACAACTCCACCGAGTCCAAGATCTCGTCCTGGCTGAGTGGGTGACCCATGGGTCTCTTGTTCCTTTGCTTTGTGATCGCCGGGATCGTGGTCAAGAAGGCGGGCGCGGTCAGGGATCGGGCTGCTGCTGCCATGGGCTCGGACCACGCCAAGCTGCGGATGCAGGCGCGGCAGCACGAGCATGAGCGCTGGCTGGCCAAGCAGAAACACCTGCACGAGCTGCGCAAGGCGGGCAAGGCCGGACCGACACTCCCCGAGGCGCTGGCCGAGCGCGTCCGGAATGGCCCGAAGTCCCGCTCCGACATGGGCGGCATCCGGGCGTGGTGGTTCGACCTGTGCGCCGACCGTGCCGACCAGTTGACCCGGGAGCGCCGCGCCCGTGAGGAGCGGCGCCGCAACGGGGACCAGGAGTGGCAGAAGGCCGCTAGGGGCTTCCACGCCTGGTGGGTGCGTGCCGGTGAGCAGGCCGCACGGCGCTGGCAGGAACGCAACGAGCAGCGGGACCCGCAGCGGTGGACTGCTGAGCGCCTCGACCAGGACCCCACCGAGCGGACGGCACCGGAACCGCAGCCGGAAACCGTGGACGCGGAGTTCGTGGACGACCAGCCGCAGACCACCGAGCCGCTGCAGATCGAGCCCGGCTGGCCCGGTGACACCCCGACACCGCAGCCCCAGCCGGCCAGTACGACCCCGCCGACGACCACGGGAAGTGGTTGGGAAGCGCCCCGTGAGCCGTTCATCAACGGCGGTCAGCGGCTCGACCGCAGCGAACTTCTACAGGGCAGTGACAACAACGGAGGAACAGCAATGGCAACTGAGAACGCTGCGGGCGAGTTGGCCAGCCTCAACGCGGAGATCGAACGTCAGATAGAAGGCGGGTTCTCTCCAGATCGGGACAACGTGAACCGCCGCGACCGGCTGGAGAAGCTCGTCAAGCTGGGCGAGGCGAATCGGGGCGGTGGCTGGAGCCCGGCCGGAGAGCACGCGTCGGACACGAGGCGGGTGGCCGCTGCCCGCGACAACATCCGCAACGGCAACCACGGCGGATCGTCCGGTGGTGGTGTTCCCGCCGTCATCGGTGGCGGAAGCCCTGTCGTGGCAAGCGGTGCCGGGGAAATTTTCAACCCGGAATCGGCATTGGCGAACGCTCAGTTCTCTGAGCAGTTCGGCGCCGCAGCGATGGACCGTTTCCAGAAGCTCACCCAGGAGTGCGCAAGCCTCGCGACGCAGTACGAGACGTGGGCATCTCAGGTTGATCACAGCGGCGTGAAGGGTCAGCCGCTGGCGGACTACCGCAACATGGCCGACCAGCTGCGCGCGATGCAGGAGTCCGCGCAGCAGTTGGTGGCGGCCTCGGACAGCGTCCGGGGCGCGGGTGCGTCCGCTGCGGGGCATTTCGCCAGGCACCAGGACGTGCTGACCCCCGTGCTGGACGACCAGACCATGGGCCACGCCGGGTACGCGGGAATGAAGCTTCCCGGCTGACCGGCATCTCTCGGGCCTCGCCCCCACATCAAAGGTGGGCGCCCGTGTCGTGGCGGAGCGGGGCACTACGAACCAAACCAGCAAACAGCAAGGAAAGGGACGACCGTGCGAGCGCTCGCCAGGCTGGGCAGCACCGAGCCGGAACACGTGCTGAGCGAGCGGGAGCAGGCACGGATCCGGGCGACTGTGAAAGCACGGTGTCAGGCGCCTGCCGAGGAGGACAACCAGTCCGGCGAGGTCCAGCGGTTTCAGCTCGCGCGTTACAACCCGGAGGTGGCCGCTGAGTTGCGCCGGGCGGCGCTGGCGAAGGCGGCGCGGAGGGCGCGGCTGGTGCCGTGGAAGGCCAGCGGGGCAACGGCCACAGTCGGCGCTACCGGGCTGGGTGTCAGCCTGATCGCCGAGATCGTCGCCGGGCCGATGGGTCACCTCGTCGCGTCGGGTGGCACCGCGCTGGTGTCTGGTGCCACGGCGCTGGGCCTGTCCGTGCTCGGTCGTCGTAAGCGGCGGTGGCGGCGCAGTGAGGATGCGAGCGCGGTGGGTGCGGTGGTGCTGTCCACCACGATCGCCGCAGTCGGTGCCGCCACCGTGCCCGTGCTCGGCCCCGTGTGGCCCTGGCTGGGTTTCGTCCTGCTCGGTGGCACCGCGGCGGAGGCCACCGTGTGGCGTCGCTCGCTGCAGCCCCGGGCCGCTGTTCAACTCCCCGCGATCGAGGCTGAGGCCGCCCCGGAACTGGAGTACGAGCCGGAACTGCTGACCGCGGTGCAGGAGTTCGCGGACCGGTGGCTGCGGGAGACCGCGCACAAGGGCGGCAACGCCCCCGGTTCGCAACTGTATGGCGGGACGGAGCACGAGGGCGGCCGCATGTCGTTCCGGCTGCAGATGCCCGGCGGCATGACCCTTCCGAAGGTGCAGTCCCGGGTGGTGGAGATCGCGTCCGAGTTGGACTTGGACCCACGGCAGTTGGTGTTCGACGACCCCCCGCCGGACGAGCGGGGGTGGCGCTCAGCCCGCCAGGGCCTCGTGCAGGTGGTGTACGAGTCCCCGATCACCGAGGTGGTCGAGTGGACCGAACCGATGTGGCGGAACGGGCGGATCGGGCTCGGGCCCTACGCGGACGGCGCGGACCAGTGGGCCGAATACGTGCTGTACGCCCCCGAGGAAGGCCGCGCCCGTAACGGCATCGTGGTCGGCTCCACCGGATCCGGTAAGTCCGGTCTGGTCACCAGCATGGACGCGTCGGCGCGGTCCTCGCAACTGGTGGTCACGATCTACCTGGACCCGAAGCTGAACAGCTCACCCGAACTTGCGGAGGCGGCTTCAGTAACCGTGCTCGGCTTGGACCGCGCCGAGGAGTTCACCCACGCCGTGCAGACCCTCCTGTGGGCACGAGGCATGGAGTCGGGCCTCAATGGCTGGCAGCGGTTCACCGCAGGACCGGAACGGCTCATCTACCTGATCATCATCGAAGAATGCGACATGTTGTTCACCCTGCCGGGGATGGCGAAACGGTGGGGGGTCATCGCTAAGACGTGCGGAGCGCTGGGTGTTCCGCTGCTGCTGAACACCCAGATCGACGGGCTCGGGGCGTTCGGCAACGAGGAGATGCTCCGCAGCAACACGGCGGCGGGCAATGCGGTGATCATGCGAACCAAGTCCGGCTCGTCCGGTGGTCAGTTGATCGCCCCGGAGTTGCCGTCCGCCCGGACCCTGCCACAGGACCCGGGTCTCGGTTATATCGCCGCGCAGGACGCCCGCCGGGCTTTATGGCGCGCCGCGTACCTCCCGGACCAGCAGAAGCGCCCGGACGGCATGAACGCTGCGGTGGCCTTGGCGCGATATCCAGACGCCCCGATGTGCCCTATCGGACGTCGCGCGTTCGCCGCGTTTCTGGGGGAGTCTGCGGGCCAGCGCCAGCAGGGTGAGCGGGACCGTATGCAGGCCGCACTGGACGCATTCCTCGCTGGCGCCGAGGCAGCACCAGTCGTCGGCGCGGTCCCCGATGTGCAGCACACCGCACTGGACGCGGTCGCCGCGTTCGGCGAGTTCATGGGCTCGGCCGAGAAGTTCGCGGCGCTGCCCGGTCCGATGGCGAAGGTCATCCAGCTGCACCGCCCCGACGCCTCGGAGGTGGAGCTCAGCGAGTCCGACCGGAAGGTGCTCGCGGCGATCACCGACGGCTGCACCCGCAGCTGGCAGATCATCGACCGTGTGGGGCTCTCCGGGCCGTGGGTGTCTCAGATCTGCAAGCGGCTCGCTGGTCTGGGCCTGATCGTCGACGGCGGCCACGGCGTGTGGACCCCCCCGGAAGACAAGGCGGCAGGCCAGTGAGTCACGGTCACACCCTCATCCTGGCCGGAGTCGCCATCGCGGCTTTGTGGCTGTTCTACCAGTGGCATGTGCGCCGCTACCCGGAGATTCTCAAGTGCTCCAAGTGCGGCGGCTCGGGGAAGATCGAGAGCCGCAACCTGTTCGGCACGAAGGTGCGCGGCACCTGCCCGAAGTGCGGCGGGGCAGCCTGGGGCGATCGTGGCGGAGACTCCGGCGGGTGGGGCTGACCATGTGCACTGGACCAACCCACGGCATCAGCGGCATCACCACCGGCCTCGCGCTCGGCGACGTGATGGGCGCCAGTCCCGGTGTGTGTGCGCTCCTGGCGGGCGTGTCGTTCTTCGGGGCATACGTGCCTGATATCGATCACAGGCAGTCCACCGTCACTCATCTCGTTCCGGTCCTCGGGCCGGCCGTGTCGTTCGTGATGCGCAAGGCATCCCGCAGGGTGTACGCCGCGACCAAGGGTCCCCGCGATGAGCCGTGGACCGGTGAGCACCGGCATCTCACGCACACGGCGGTGTTCGCTGCCGCGTTCGGCGGGCTGGTCGGTTGCGGGGCGTTCCTCGCGGCCAGCCGGGTCGGTGTGGCCGACCCGCTGCACCTGGCGTGGCTGGTCGGCGTTGCGATGGCGCTGGGTTGCGTGACGCACTGCCTCGGCGACTCCCTGACGTTGATGGGGCTGCCCGTGGCTGTGGCCGCTGCCGATCGCCGGGGAGACGTGGTACGAGATCCGATTGCCCCGCGGGCTGCGGTTCCGCACCGGAGGCCGGGTGGAGCGCTTCATCGTGCTGCCCGCGCTGACCGTCGCCGCATTCCTGCTGATCCCCGGCGTGTGGCCGACGGTGCTGCCGCTGGTGATCCACGCAAGCCACGCCGCTGCCACCACGCAGCCATAACCAAGAGAACTCCCGTGCGCACCAGGCGCACGGGTTGAACAGAGAGGTATCGACATGATCAGCAGCAGCAAGGTTGGCGACCAGGACCAGACCGACCCGGTGTACGGCCCGAACGTCCCCAAGAAGAACTAGCCACAGCAGCACCCACGGCCCCGCCTCCGAATCAGGAGTGCGGGGCCGTTGCATGTGCCGGAGTTCGGTTCGCGGCAGGTGTGGGTACTAGACCGCGCGGCGTAGCACGATCCGGCAACCCGGGGCCTCACCGATCTCGGCGATGCGCTTCCGGGCGTGCAGGTCCACCACCAGGGAATCATCGCGCCAGATAACAACGGACAAAGCGTCACAGATCGCCCGGCTGAGCTTGTCGATGTCGGGTCGCTTCACCGCTGGCGGTGTCGACAGCTTCGGGGTGCTGGCCGGCCGGGGCATCACGAACTCGAGTTGCAGCACCAGCGCACAGTCGAGCAGTTCCGCCGGGCCGCGGGCCTGCCGCGCGCACCACGCCACCTGCTGACGCCACGGCCCGACAGCCTTGGACTGTTCCACGAGGACGCCGCGGCCGAGGTGCCGCTTGCTGCCCTGAGCGGCGGGGCGACCCGGCACGAACACGTCGAGCTCGACGGCTGTCGTCTCCTGCAAGCTGCCGGTCACGCCTGCACCTCGAGGTTGACGATCGTGATGGCCCTCGGCTTTCCCGGGGTGCGCCTGATGCGCCCCTTGCGCTCCAGGGCGCGCAGCTGGTGGGCGACCGCTGAGGTGGAGGCGATCCCGACCGCGTCCCCGACCTCCCGCATCGACGGGGGATAGCCGTGCTCGCGGATGTAGCCGGTGATGGCCGCGATGACCTGGCGTTGCCGCCGGGTGATCGGCTCATTCATCGCCGTCTGCCTCCTCCATGGCGAGGTCCTCCGCCAACTGGGCCATGACCGTCAGCTCCTCACCGGGCAGTTGCGGCCACATGATCGCCGCCTCCTGCATCCCGTGCAGCCGGATCACGTCGAGCACCATGTGCGCCGGCAGGCGGGAGTCCCCCACGGTGACCTGGCCGCCTTTACGGCCCGGCAGGGCGCACAGCAGTGCTGTCTTCGTCTCCTCCGGGTAGGCCAGCGGCTCAGCCGGCTTCCACCAGCGGAGCGGTTTGCGGGCGCAGAACACGGCGTGGTGGAGCTCATCGCGCACCGCGTTCCCGATGTCGCCGCCCGGCTTGGCGATGGCGACCACCAAGGCACAGGTATCGATCAGCCTGTGCCACGCCAAGCGGGCCATCACGGGCTCCGGCCAGCGGCCGGCCTGCGGGGCGTGGACGGTCACGCCAGGTCCGGACAGGTCCGCTACGGCAGCGGCGATCAGGTCGGGGTGCGCGAGGGAAGCGCAGATGACGATGTTCATGCCGTGCACCTGTCGCCGTAGTCGATGACGGTGATGCCTGCCTTGCGTGCCCGGCGCATGCAGTCCTGCGTGCCCACCGAGCGGCCGAGCGGGAAAGCCAGGCAGACGCCGGCGCCGAGACAGACCATCTCGGCGTTACGGATCACCCCGGCCGCTTTGCCATGCGTCTTCCAGTCGGCGGGATGGGGCTCCACCACCATGCCGAGTTGGGCGGCGATCTCGGCGGCGATGCTGTCAGCGCCGCGGGCAGCGCCGTGTACGACCGTGACGTTGCGGGCGGGGATGCCGTGGACGGACGCGATGGACAGCAGTGCCTGCCGGATGACGTCACGGTCCCGCCACTCACGGCTACCGGTGATCAGGACCCGGAGGGTGGCGTAGTGGTTGACGACGTGCTCAATGTCAGCGTCCACGGCTGCCCTCGGTGGCAATCTGGTCCAGGAAGTATGGGCGGGACGTGTCCGGTCGGCAGGCCTCGCTGTCGCGGCAGTTCCGGCGGTTGTTGGCAGCCTGCCAACGCGAGGACCGCCTGCGCCGCTCTGCGTGCTCTCGCTCGATCCGCTCGGCGATCTCCTGCTCGGTGTAGACGGTGCGCCCGACGTCAGTGCCCATGTCAGGTTCCATCCGGCGTCGTGTCAGCTGCTAGGTGACTACCCGACACCGCGCTGAGCTTGGCGATGAACTCCCGCACCGGACGTGCGCCCAGCCGGAACGCCTCCACCGACCGCGCGTGCAGGTCCTGGTCCTTCTCGGTGTCCATCACGATCTGCTCATGCATGCCCACCACCCGGTCGTACTGGCGCAGCAAGTAGCCGAGCAGTTCGCTCACCTCGTTCAGCGCGCGGGTCAGCGCCACGATCTGCGGGCCAGGGTCACGGCTGGTCCCGTCGAACACCTCGGGTGAGTAGTGCTCGGCGAGGATGCCCATCAGCCAGTCCCACGAGGTCACGGCGGGGAGTAGCGCGTCAGCGAGGCGCTGAGCCCTGACGGCGTACCGCTGCTCACCCTGGGCCGAACTGTCACGGAGGGCCTGCTCGCACAGCTTCACCAGGGCGTCGCTCACCGCGCGGCCCTCGCTGCCTCAGCGGCGGCAACCTCGCGCACGATGGCGCGCACGCGATCGCTGGCCTCCCTGTCCTGGCGGATCTGCTCCGCAGGGAGCGACCAGTCGGCGACACCCACAAGCCGGGACGCGAGGAGACGCGCCGACCCGACGCGCTGGAGCGGGTCGAGCAACGAGACGTTCACGAGCCTCCCCGAGGGGCCGTGCACCACGACCCAATACCCGGTGAACTCGAAGCTGAACACCTGGGTCCCGTCCTCATCGTCGTCGTAGCACATCCGGTCCACCTCGGGAGCGACCCACAGGTTCGGGTCCCCGGTGGACTCGGCTGCCGTCTCGTACGACAGGTCGGCCCGGTGGACGGTGATCGTGCGGACGTCGGCGGGATGCTTGGGGATCGTGGTCCCAGTGCTGCCGCTCATTGGTCAGCCCTCGATGCCTCGTCGGCGTCCATCTCAGCTCGCATCTGTCGAAGGCCGCGCTCGGCCAGTTCAAGCGCTGGGCTGGTGGCCGTGATGCTCAGAGCGACGAATCCGGGCTCCAGTCCGAAGACCCCGCCCACCATCAAGTGCGTCACCCGCACCAGCAGTTCGCTACCCGAGTAGGTCCCCGTTGTCGGCTCCCACTCACTGAGCCGCAGTATGTCGCCGACTTGGAAGTCCCGGTCGTTGCGGCGCAACTCGAACGTCTTGTCGCCACGCTTGATGGCCTGGAAGTACTCGGGCCACGTCTTGAGTTCGTGCTCAGCCATTGCCCTGCTCCTTCGGCTCGGTGGTGCGGTGCCGCCTTGCCCTCGCGTCAACGCGCAGGAATCGGGCGAAGTCGGCTATGGCCTGCCGGTCGACGTCGGTCAGCGAGTCCCCAGGCTTGGCCTTCCGGACCAGCGCCACCACCTCGGTGCCATCCACATCGACCCGCTCGGGTTCACACGCTGGCATCGCTGACCTCCACGAGATCGACCAGTTCGGTCGTGCCCTTCACGTAGAGCGGATGGCGAGGAGCGCCACCCTTCGTGGTGCCGAGACACAAGGCCGTGGGCTGGTTGGCCCGGATGATCCGCAACACCTCCGCTGCCCGTTCGGATGCGAATGGGTGCGCTCCCCACGCGCAGACAACCGCGCCCTCGTCGCGGGCCACCTTGCGGATGTGCTCGTCGTTCTCCACGCCGACCGGGTCGGCGTGATGGCGCAGCTCGCGCGGATCGGTCGCGCGCAGGGCGAACAGGTTGACCACCACGATGCCGCCGTAGCCCCACGTCTTCGCGAAGCCCATGCAGCGGCGGATCGTCGGGTCGTCCTGCTCGGCGTCCGCTGTGGAGGGGTTGAGCATCACCCAGGCCAACCGGAAGGCGGCGAACGTCCACTGACGACTGAGTCGGTAGCGGTAGGTGCCGCACTCGCTGAGCAGGGCCCGCGACTTCGTACCGTTGGCGAGGTCGTACTGAGTGGTCATTCGCTCCCGCCTTCCTTGCGTCGGTGCTCCTCCGGTGGGACGTCCAGCCACCCACCCCTCGGGCAGTCAGGACACGGAGCGGGACGTGCACCCGAAGTGGCGGTGCGGTCGTCCTCCACTGCTCCCGTGTCCCGGCACACCTCGCAGCGGGGGATGATCGGGGTCTCGGTGGGAGGGGTCATGGCGCACTCGGCAGGCCGAACACTGGGGACAACGCGCAGTCGTCGCGCTTCGGCATCACCACCGCGCGATAGTTCTGCCCGACCTGGACCAAGACAGGCTTGTCGGGACCGAACCCCGTCAGGTGGAACGACTCACCCCGCGACGGGATCGCGGTCAGCGCGCGCAGGGACTCTGGGGCAAGAACCACCGGGCCAGCCACAGGCTCCGCAGTGTCCGGCGCACCGAGAAGATCGAACACTCTCGCGGGGAGCGTCCCAAACTTCTCCACCGGAACCGTGATCGTCACCCCTTCATTACGCGCACCGCCAGCCGGGATAACCCGCGTCGCGAGTCGCGCGCCATTCGGCGACACCGCAAGCTCAACCATGCGCGGAGGAACGTAGTCGTCGCGGTCGCATCGGGTGCAATCCTCGCGCACGCCGCACTCCTGGCAAACAGAGCTGCCGAACTCGCTACGACTGTTAGCGAGGTGCTGCTCGATCGCATTCACGTGAGGCAGCGAGAGGAACACTGCGCTGGGCAACTCGCCCGAGCACGGCAGGTGCTCCTGGGCTGCCACGTACCGGTTGCTGGAGGTCGCGACCAGGACCGGCGTCCCGTCGTGGTCGGCCGTGTGTAGCAGCACGCCATGCAGCGAAATGAGTATCGGATCGTCACTCGTGGTCTTCGACAAATCCGAAAGGAGGCTACTCAGCGCCGCCTCGTTAATGGTGCAAGTGGTCGGCTTGACGTCGACCTGCCCTGTGGTCGTCTCGGTTGAGGTCACCACGTTCTCCAATTCGATCGGGTACGTTCCATTTTCCCTCAATTCGGGGCACACTTCACGCCGCCACGCCATTCACGGCGTGCGTGTCACGATTCTTTTTGTACGGCTCCGCTGATGCGGATATCCCGGCCCACCGGAAGCGTCATAGACTCCCGGCAGGACGGGCCAGCTAGACCCTGGCCCGTCCGCCAACCTCAGCTGCCGCACTTGCAGCACACCCACTGACCGTTCACGAGATGCTTGTAGCAACCCTCGGGGCACATGGCGTTTCACCTCCCCTCCCTCCTTTCGGTTCTGTCCGATGCGGGTCCCGCGCACACGGGGCACAGTGGCCCGTTCCGGCTGAACGCCACGGGAGCGGTGCGGTTGCACCGGTCGCAGCATCCCCAGGGCCACCCGGCGAGCGCGGCGGCTTTCTCCATGGCGGCCCGTTCGTGGGTGGAGAAAGCACGGCGGCGCTGCCAGCGCGTGGCTTTCACGGCGCCTCGCCCAGCAGGTTCACGGGCGTGGGCGTGCTGCGTCCCCGGTTGCCCAGCGACGGCTTGAACCACTGCCCGGCCCACACCCCTGGTGATCCGAGTTTGCGCTGCTCACCAGCGCACCAGTCCCGACCCGCGCAGTGGCGGCAGTACGTGTCGGCCAGGTGTTGCGCCACCGCTCGCCCGGTGGGGATGGCGAACAGTGCCCGGTCGGCCAGCGGGGCACTGTCGGGGTGGCAGGCGAGATCCGTGGGGGTATCGCTCACGCCACACCCGCCATGGACTCGAATAGGTCGCCCTGCACGGTGGTGTTGTTCTCGAAGCCGTCGATCATCTGGCTCCGCCAGTGCAGGGCGTAGGGAAGGCAGTTCGCGCAGTTCTTGTGGGTGGACGAACAGCCGGGCGCGCCGGATAGTCGCTGCATGCGGCGTGCCTCGAATGACCAGGCCATTGAGTCGGCGGAGGACAGGTGGTGTCCGTAGCGGCGCAGCCCGAGGGTTTTGCAGCCGAAGCCGTGCAACGGCAGCCCGGGGTCGATGGATCGGAATGTGGTGACGATCCGCCCGATCTCGCTGGTGGCTTGGCGTCGGCACACGGATCCGAGTCCGACGAGGAACACGTTCCGCAGGTCAACCCCGGCCGTGGTGTACAGGTCCCAGCAGCGCAGGTAGTCATCGATGGTCCAGCCCTGCAGTACGGGAACGAACGGGGGCTCGTCGTCGGTGTCCCCGGACCAGATTTCCTGCAGGCGCAGATAGTTCTCCACGGTCCGGTGCTGGTGCTCGGTGACACTCAGGCCGGTGCGGGCGAGCATCACCGGTTCGCACATCCAGTCCTGCGGCGCCGCCCAGCACAGGCGGCCGACTTGCAGGTCGTAGCGGCGCACAGCTGTCGCGTACTCCTCCGGGGTGGTGCGCCATTCGCCGTGCAGGGTCAGTTCGGAGAAGCCGCCAGAGTCGAGTGCCCAATCGGCCCGGGCACGGGGCAGTGTGCGGTACGAGGCCAGGCGGCGGTGGGAAACGAACAGGGGGACGTCGCTGACCGCGAGCCAACCCGGCTGGTGCACACCCAGGTAGAAGCAGTCCACCGTCACTCACCGCCTTGGTCGCGCCACCATCGGTCGGCCTTCCAGCCGTCCTCCCCACAGGTGCAGTCAGTGCCGACCCCGCTGGTGACCGCCACGCACCCGTCCACGTGCGGCTGTGGCGGTTCCCATCCGACCTTGATGTGCCCGGAGGAGCCCAGCCGGGACAGGCGGGCAGCCGTGCTCTCCGTGCCGGGGCTGCTCATCGGGTCCCTCCCTGGGACTCAAGCTCAGCGGCACGAACAAGCAACTTGGTGGCGTCAGCGGCCTCCTCCAGGAACTCCGCAAGGCGCCGCAGTTCGGTGGCCACGACCAGCGGGGCGGCAGCACGGATCACGTCACTGGCCGCGTCATAGGCATCCAGCCCGGAGATGTACGGCTCCATGGCGCGCTCGCCAGCGTCATAGGCGGCGTCAGGGATCTCGATATCGCTCATCGCTGGCCTCCCTGCGGGTCCAGCGTCAACGTCAGGCCGCCATCCCCGTCAGGAATCGGGAACACCTCGTACCGGCCGGGTCGCAACGCGAGGTCCTGAGCCGCCCACCGCAGTGCGTCAACATCGGCGTGGTGAACCGGCCAGCACTCGGCATCCGGGCGGCACGGCTCGCCCTCCCAGTAGTGGTGCTCACCAGTCGCCGACCGGGGACACGGGCCGGAACCGGGATTCCCGATCAATGGGTCGATCTCGCTGTTGTCCCCCTCCCAAGGCAGGTTCTCGTCCTGCTCGTAGGCGACCGGATCGCACCCGCAGGAGACCCACACTGCGCACGGCATCAGTTCGGACGCTTCGTGCAGACAGGTCAGATCGAGGTCATCCCACTCGTTCACCCCCGGCCCGTCCCAGTCCTCGGTATTGCCCTGACTGAGGGTCAGGATGTGAGGGATCCGTATTGGCACGCTCATCTGCTGCCTCCCAGCAGTCGTCGGAACCGCGCCACGACACGACGGCGCAGAGACCGGGACTCGACAACCACCCGGGACGCCACATCGGTGGACAGGACCGGGAACGGCTCGGACTCCACATCGCGGCGCCACACGTAGAGCACACGGGCCAGGGCGGAATCCGTCACCACGACCCGGCCGACGAGCTGGTTGATCAACACCTCATCGGCCTGGACAGCGGCCAGGTCCACAGGGGCGGTCATCGGGGATCAGCCTCGGGAATCGTCAGGCCACACCGCGTGGCTTGCGCCTCGGTCAGCGACTCAATGGCGTATCCACGGCGCTGATCCATCTCCACGAAATCACCAGTGGTGTCCTTGCCGCGGAGGTGGACGATCTGGCCGAACGTCGGGTGGGTGCTCTCCGCGACGATGTTGATTCGCGACCACAACTGGACCGCACAACCGTCCTGGTCGTAGTAGTCGCCCAGCCACCACCAGCCCGGTTGCAACTTCTGGATTGGGCGGAGCTTGCTCAGCTCGGCAGCCTGCTGCTCCGGCGTCTTCGTCCCCGTCGTCCGCGGCGTGCTCATCGCGGCTCCCCCTTCGTGATCTCCCAGACGCCCGATGTGTGGGCCGTGAACTGCTCGTCGCACCAGCGCAGCAGCCGCGCCAGGGCGGTCGCCTCGTCGTGCTCACCGGCCTGGTGCAGATCGACTACCGACGCCCACGCGTTGCCGTCGCGGTGGTGCCACGTCGTGCCCAGGTCCCGGCCCGAACGGTCGTCGCCCGCCAGCCGGGACCACAGCGCCCGCTCCATCCGCTCCGAGATCGGTGGGGCATCCGGGCACCGTGTCTCCGACCAGCCAGCGGCGTAGTCGGCTGCGCTGGTTTCCTTCCGGCCGTCGTAGACGTGGTGGAGCAGAGAGTTCATTGTGGGTCCTTCGCTTGCGGTAGGGGGATTCGGCGGGATGGGGTGGTCCCGTCGTCTGAATATCGTTTCAGTTGATCACGCTGTTAGCGCGGCGACGCGCCTTGCTGGCCCTTTTGCGTATGACTCTGTCCGCGTTGCTGTGGACACGGCGACACTCGTCGTCGTGGTAGACGCGCCGCTGCTGGCGCTGATCCTCGGTGAGCGTGATCCCGCATCGGCAGTGCGTGGGATGCGAGTCCGGCACGCTGCACGGGTCACTGCAGTACTTACGCCGGGATGCGCGTTTGCGGGCGGCGTCGACCTCGCGGATGCACGAGCCGCTGCAGTACTTGCGGGTATTGCTGACGGTCTCGAAATCGTTCCCGCAATGCCCGCACGGCCGGACAAAGATCGGTGGCGGCACCAGTCGCGGCGGCTGGGGCGGTACTGGCAGCCTCGCCTCCCCGGGGCGCCGGGCGCGTGGATCACCATCTTTGCGCGCGCGGAGCATGGCCCGTTCGAAGGTCGGGTAAGGGATGCGGAGTCGTGCGGCGCACTGGTGCCAGTCGTAGCCCTCGCTGCGGAGCATCTCGTAGTCGTCGAGCAGGTCGTCGCGGGAGCGTCGGACGGTGATCGTCGGCATCGGTGGGTCCTTCGGCGGTTGCGGTAGGGGAGCCTCCGGTGGCTGGGTGGGCCACCGGAGGGTCAGTCGGTCAGGCTGCTTGAGTCGGGTCGGTGGCCAGCGCGAGGCCAGCGCGGGGGCCGTGCGCCGGGGTGTCGTCCTGGCCGTCGCAGGAGTGCGCGCCCTGCCCGTGGCGGGTGCAGTACTCCGTCACCTTGCTCGCCAGTCCGAGCAGGGTGACCCCGCCGGTGATGCCCAACGTCTCGCGGTCCTCGTCAGTGAGCAGGTGGCCCACCTCGTGGTTAGCGAGTCCGGTGCGCTCGGCGACGCCCTTGTAGTGCTCGGCCTGAGCCTGGCTGCGGGCGCCGAGGGTCTTGTCCACCCCGATGCGCAGCGTGTTGGCGGTGTCGTCACTAGGTGTTTCGTCGGGCATGACCTGGTCCGCGTTCAACTTCGGCGTGTTGCGCACCTCGGCGGTGCCACCACCGAGGCCGAGGAAGTCGAACACCAGGCCGCCGAGGGTGAACCCCGGCCACGGCTGCGGCTTGTCCTTGCCGGGGGTGATGTTGTGCTTCAGTGAGCGGATGCCCACGATCACCGGCTCGTCGGTGAGGGACAGCCGGACCCACACGCTCGCGTCGGCGGTGAGCCGCTTCTGGCCGTCCGGCTTCGCCACCTTCGGGGCACCCTCCAGCGGGCGGCCACCGGGGCCGAACTGGGTCTTCTCGGTCTCCAACGCGGTAACCACCACCACGCCGGGGAAGAACTTCAGGATGTTCATCAGCCGGTTGTGCCGCGACGTGGAGTCGTTCCAGTAGTTCGACGTGATGTCGATCTCGGCGTCCGGGTCATCGGTCAGCAGTTTGCGGTTGTTCTTGGACCGCCGGGCACGGGTGTCGGCCCACTGCGACAACATGGCCCACTCGGCGGTCATGGAGTCGATGACCAGTAGGACCGGCTTCTCGCCCTTATCGATGGCCGCCTGTGCGACGTCGCGGACCGCTTCGACCTGGCCGATGATGTCGACCCAGGTCCCGTCGTGGTCGATGATCTCGTAGTCGGCGCCGGGCACCGCGCCGTACTCGTCGGCGGACCCCTCGCCGAGGTCGAGGAAGAATGCTCGCCCGATGCGCTCGTCGCCAGACAACTCGGCGGCGCGGTACGTCTTCCCTGTCTTGGCTTCCCCGGCCAGCAGGATCAGCGGCCAGGACGGCTTCTTGGTCGGCTTACGGGTCCTCAGCGTCGTGACGGTCATTCGGGGTCTCCTGTGGTGATGCCGATGATGTCGTGCAGGTCTGCGGTGTTGGTGCAGTGCGGGCAGCGGACGCGGGTGCAGATGGGGCAGTAGCGGGGTAGCGACCGGAGGATCACCACGGTGGTCACTGGGACTCACCTGCCGTGATGGCCAGGACCTCACCCGTCGTCAGGTCGATGCGGCCCTCGCGCCACAGCTGCTCGATCACGGCAGGGCCGTCGTCGGACAGCTTCACCGTGACCGCGCCCGGCCCTGGCGGCTCGTAGGCGACGCCGGGGACGTTGGTCTCCCCAGCGGGGCCGCACGCTTCCCGGCTGCGTTCGGTGAGGCGCAGCACCTCGGCCTCGGCCCACGGCTCGACCAAGGGAACCTCGTCGACGAGTTCGGGGGCGTACTCGCGCAGCACCTCGATGGCCTTGCCGAGGTCGGTGATCCGCGCGTCCCAGGTGACGCGGTCCGGGTAGTTGTCCTGCATCCAGACGGTGAACGCTGAGGCGTCCGTGAGTCCCGCGGTGCCCTTTGGTTCGGTGCGCCACACCTTGCCGAGGTTGAGTTCCGGCGCGTCGGGTGCCGCGACGTTGAAGCGGTCACCGTTGGCCATGACATCAGCCAGGTCGCTGCGGCGATCCTTGATCGCTTTGGCTGCGATGTCGGCGACGCACTTGACGATCAGCGCCCGCATGGCGAGGTCCCGGCCGCTCATCACGCCACCTCGGCAGCAGCAGCGGAACGCATGGTTGCCGGGATGCGGAACACCTCAGCGTCGGCGTGCTCGACCACGCTCACCAGTTCGAGGCTGCACAGCAGGCAGTGGAAGTCGCCGCCGATGTTCACCGGGCCGAGGCCGTGCGCGGAGTCCGCCGCGCAGTCCTCCTCGGCGGGTTCGTCGGTGGGGCTGGCATCGACGTGGACACCCGCGAGCTTCCCCCAGTCTTCGAGTAGCCGGATGGTGCTGGCCTGGTCGGCATCGGGGGTGATGGGGGAGGGGGACGGCGTGAAACGGTGCGCGCACATGGGGTCTGACCTCGGCTTTGCGGTAGCGGGACGGTCCGCCTTGGGTAGGGGCGGGACCGGTGTGTCGTGCTGCTCTGTCTAGCGTACGCCTCGTACAACCCGTACGCTATAGATATGGATGATTCCATGACCATCTCAGAGCTCCGAGACAACCTCGGCACGCGCATCAAGGCGGCCTACTTCGGGGGTGAACCCACGGTCGTCACGAACGCGCGCAGCGGCGAGCCGCAGGCCAGGCTCGTACCCATCTCCTGGCGCTGCAGCGGTCCGGTCCGTGCGGGCGAGGAGAACTGGCAGCCCGGCGATGTGGTCCTCGCCGCCGACGCCGCCATATGGACCAGGGCCACCGCCCGCAGCATTGGGTGTGGCTGGCCGTGGCGTCTGGGCGCCCGGGGGCCAGCAGGCGTTATCCCAGACGGCCGTCAAGCCGAGGACGAACCGGTGCGCCCGCTGACGCTGCTGGTCCGTGACGGGAAGGCGGTCCGGTGATCGACCCTTCGCTGGTGTCCACCCTCGCGACCGCCGGCACTGTCGCGGTCGGCTACGCCCTCGGACGGATAAGCCGTCCAGGCGCCCGTGACAAGAGCGGTCCGCAACGTCCGCAGGCCATCTGCGGGTGCGACCACAATTACGGCACCCACGGCGGGGATGGCGGCAAGTGCAACGCCACCGTGAAGCGGGCATGCCAGTGGGAGCAGCTCGGCTACAAGGTGATCACCACAAACTGGGAGTACGCGCCCTGCCCGTGCCTGCGCTATGACGGTCCGGTGCCGCTGCGGGACGTGCTCGCGTAAGCCTCGTGCTGGACGTCAGGTAGTAGCGTCGAACTGGATACGGTCGGTATCCGATTAACAAAGCGCTTAGCCGCATAACGCATCTTCCGGCGATCAATTCCGGGCATTCGTGACGGTTTGCCCGTCGTGGTTAACCCACACGTGGTCAACGCTTGCCATTGGCCGTAACGTCGCGCCATTCAAGGTCGTGAAAGGTTGCAGTGGCCAACGATGGCGGAAGAGGGGTGCGCGATGGCGTCAGCCGGGAAGCTCGTCCCACGGCTGGCCGGGTGGACGGTCACCCAGCAGCAGCGTCAGATCCCCGTCCACCCGCAGGTACACCTGCGCGGCGCAGATCAGCACAGCGGTCCTGTTGGAGCCGCCGAGCTGGATCAGCTGCAGATGCGTGCGCTCGATCTCGGGGTCCACAGTCCAGACGATGCGCTTGCGGTTCAGCAGGGGGATCGACCGGGGGTCCACGGGCGCGGGGAGTGGGTGGCTGGGTTTACCGGCCCACGCGCCGAGGACATCGGCGGCAGCGGCGTGGGTGCACCAGTCCCAGAGTTGGGCGAGCTGGCGGTGCCGCCGCCGTGCGGTGGCTTTGACAGCTTCGTGCAGGTCGCCGGGCAGGCAGTCGACGGCCCGGTGCGCGTGTGGGGCGATCACTGCCCGGAGACGGTAGACCAGTCGGTGGCGGTCTGTGATAAGGCCGCGCCGACGACGGTCCCATGGGGTCCTCACATGGTCCCGCGGTGCCACGCTGTGTGCCGTTCAGTGACGGTGGCCACAGACGGGTGGCGGACTGTCCGGTTCGTACGGGAGGCGAATGCGCGGTAGGTTGATCCGCATTCGGGGGAGCCTGATCGGCGGTTACCCCGGCCGGGTGGCCCACGCGAAGGCGTAAGCCTTCGCAGCCACAAGCACCGAGCTTGTCACGTACCCCTACGCGACCACCCGGCCGGTTCCACTAACCACAAGAGATCCACCACGTGCGGACCCCCTCGGCGCGTCCATCCGCGCAGGGAGAGGTCCCCAGGGTGCCCACCTGCATACGCCACAGCTCCCCCGCAGGGTGAGCCTGGCGCTTCATCATCATGCCACAGGGCGGAACAAATGGTGCCCGGGTGCCCCCCGTTTTGACGGCACTCTCAGCCAACGTTGAGCATCGTCGTCCGCTGGCGCCTCTATCTCATGCCGATGACTGTTCGCAAGGGCAACGACACATTCCGTTACCCGAACGGCCGTTCGGTTCGGTAGTATGCGCTGGTCACCCTCGGGAGGTGCCAGCCATGCCCGCCTATGACGACTACGACGACCCCACCGATGTCGGCCGACTGTCCGCAGCCGACGAGCGCGCCATCTACGCCCGTCGCGGTATCGGACCGGTGACGCCTGCCGCAGGTGAGGGTCCTCACCGGGCGCGGAACCGTGGCGCCGAGCGTCCAGCAGAGGACCAGCCGTCTGCCGATTACCGGCCGCACATGAGGGCGATCCGGAAGCGGTTCGGCTGGCCTGAGCCGACCCCGCAGGAGATGGCGAAGCGGGATCGGGTGTGTCCGACGTGCGGTGCGGACCGGGGCAGCGCGTGCACGAGGCGGTGGGGCGGGCGTGGCCCGCAGGTGGAGGCTCACTCCGCCCGATCCGAGGTGGAGATCCCGGCGCAGCGCTGACACATCGCCAACGCGGTGACGTGTTGACGCAATAGCACGGCGCGCTTGGGTCGCATGCCGCAGCGATCCCCGAACACGCTCGCCGAGTTGAGGGCGATGAAAACCCGGCGCGGACCGGGTGAAGGCCATCAACGCCTACGTCGAGCGCGTCCAGGGCGCGGTGAAGGAAGCTCAGGCGCTGCGCAACGACGACATCCACGGCCTCTACGCCCGAGTACGGCTGGGGCGCCAACGCGAAGTAGCTGAACTCACCGGCATGCCCTATGGCACCGTCCGGTCCATCCGAGGCCCCCGCATCATCCGCACCGAAGGGGAAGAAGTCATGACGCTCGCAGCCGAGCAGGCGCCCATGTCGCTGGAGTCGCGCATCCTTCAGCGCACTCTGCGGGTCCCGGCGCTGACCGCCGAGCCGGGGGACGCGACAGTGGTGGCACGCCAGTTCGACGTCGCGCTGCTCTCGGTCGGGTTCACGCTGTCCGCCGAACTGCGCGAGCACCTGTCCGCACGGGAGCCCGGAGCGGTGATCGACGCGGCGGTGCAGGTGCTCGGCGCGGTCCGCCACCTCGTGGGCGACCATGTGCAGCACAACGCCTACTTCCGCGACTTCCCGTTCAACGTGCCGGACACGGTGGAGTTCTGGATGCGGTGCCTGTCCGAGGCCATCGAGCGTGAGCCGGCCCATGCCGTGGTCGCCGTCGCGCAACACGCCGTCTTCGGCGGGATCAACCTGCTGGACCTGCCCACCTATGGCAGCTACCAGCACTCGTACTCGGATCTCCTGGCCGCGCACGACGAGCTGACCCGCTCCACCAAGGACCGGGTCACGGTGCTGCACCTCGGCGATGCTCCGGACCGGGAGTCGCAGGCCGTGTTCCTGGAGCTGGCCGCGAGCACCACCCCGCTGTCCGGCGAGGACCGCGACCTGCTGGCCGAACTCGCGCTGCTGGCCCGAGTCCAGGAGCTCGACGCGATCCCAGTGCGGGAGAACCTGGCGATCATCAACGCCGCCCGGTTGGGTCACAGCCTCCCGCCGCAGGTGGACACGGTCACCGATGTGCTCCGCATGGCGTGCGCCGCGTCAGGTGGTGACGTTACCTTGGCCGATCCGACCCGGTTTGTGTCGCTGCGCCGTCCCGCGCGGCGCTCTGTGCTGCGTGCACTGCACCGGGTGGTGCGCGAGCATCCGGCGCAACTGGCCGATGTGTCCCGCCACCGGGAGGCGTGGAAGCGCCTCGGGGAGCGGCTGCACCCGCACGAGCACCCCACCCTGGAGCACGCGGCCGAGGTGTTCGCGGTGGCGCGAGGGGAGAGGATCGCCCGCTCGCTGGTGTTCCGGGTGGAGCACGCGTTCGACGCGGCGGACCCGTCGTTGGCGGTGTCGCTGCTGGCGCAGGCACCCGGGCTGCTGCTGCGCAACACGGACCGTGTTCTGCGGTGCGGCTCCCTGGCCGTGGTGCGCGAGTTCCTCACCGCACTGACCGACGCTGCGGAGGGCGCGTCGGGCCGGGTGCTGCTGTCGCTGCGGGAGCATCTGGCGAACCGGTCCGGATCGGACGCGGCGCGGGTGTTCGTGAACCGCGCAGGACGTTCTTGGGTGACTCCCGACCAGCGGGCACCGCTGGACCCTGACGTGGTCGGGCGGGTCATCGGCGTGCTGGACCGCGAACTGGGCCGTCGCATGCCCGCGGTGGACCACCTGGTGGTCGACCCGGCCGTGCTCGACCTTGCGGTGCCGCTGTCAGGGAAGTCGCAGCCGGGTGGCTTCGGGGTGATGCCCCGAGGGTCGCTGTCCCCAGTCGAGGGGGGTTCGCTGCGGTTCTTCGTCCACTGGTGCCAGCGCGAGCGGCGCACCGACTACGACCTGTCCGTGCTGCTGCTGGACGGCGAGTTCCGCAACGTGGGCCAGTTGTCCTGGACCGGGCTGCGCGGCTACGGCGGGACGCACTCCGGGGACATCACCGACGCCCCGGGTCCGGGGGGCGCGTCGGAGTTCATCGACCTGCACCTTCCCGAGGTCCCCGGCGGGGTCGACTACATCGTGCCGCAGGTCCACCTCTACTCCGGTGAGGCGTTCACCGAGGCGGAAGAGTCCCTGTTCGGGTTCATGACCCGCGACCGGGCGCAGAAGGGAATGCCGTTCGAGCCCCGGTCGGTGCGCATGAAGTCCGAACTGCGGGTGCCGGGCCGGGTGGCGCTGCCACTGGTGTTCATTCGCGGGACGGACGGGTGGACGGCGAAGTGGATGCACCTGCACCTGACAGGCATGTCCTGGTCGAACCGGGTCGAGACCAACCGCATCTCCTCGGCGCTGCTCGCGCGTGGCGTCGTTGACCGCGAGTACCTCACGGTCAAGTACCTGGCAGACCTGATGGCGCTGAAGGCTGGCCAGTCCACGGTGTGGGCGCCCAGGGTGGCGCTGCATGGCCCGGTCCGGTTTATCGGCCTGGAGCGGCCCGAGGGTCTACCGGAGGGATCGGTGGTCAACACGCTGGGCAACCTGCACGACCTGATCCCGCGGTAGTGCTACCGTGACGGTGAGGCCATGAGAGGGCTTCCTTCTACACACTTTGGAATGTGATCTAGTCCTCTCGCTTTCCTCGCCACTACTTGCAGAGAACGCCGAGCCGCCAGACCGGGGCTCGGCGTTCTTTTTTTGTGCGGGACGGCCCGTTCGCCAGTCCAGTCCTTGTGTCCTGCCGTTCACCTGCCGCATTACACTCACGGCGCCGATCTACCCAATCGGCACCCACCCGCGCACCACTGGGGATCCCTGCCGCAATGACGATCGACACCGATACCTGCCCGCGCTACACCACAGCCGCCGAACTGGCCTCCTCCTGTCCTGACCTGTCCCGCATCCCGTGGGCAGCACCGGACCCGACGCACGCCGCCACCCTCTACCGGCAGGCGTTGATAGCGGACACGGGCACAGCAGCCCTGGACGTACTCGTGGCGTCCGGTCGTCTCGCCGCGGCGGTAGGCCGGCTGGCCGCGCATCAACTCCGGGGCCGCCCACCCCGCTAAGCCCCCTCGCCTTCTGCATGCCCTGTATTCGAGACGAGGGAGGCGTAGTGAACGATGGCCAAGAGTTCCGGTGCCGGCGCGCGGAGCGATGCTCAGCGAGCGTGACCCTGATGGACCCGGTCACCGGGGAGCGTCTGGAGCGGGTGGGCGCGGAACTGGTGGGCCGGGACGTGCCGCTACCCAAGGTCCGGGGCAGTCAGGTGGAGCGGGACCCGGTGCCGGGGAGCCTGTACGGGCTGTGCAACAGCTGCACCTCCGAGGTGGACTACGCCCTCGCCGGCGTGCCGATGGACGTGATCGCGCTGTCGATCCTGCTGCCGCGCCACCTCGCCGGATCGTCCGGTGAGCGAGGCGAGATCACCCGCCCCGCACCCGGCCCCCTGGCGCCGTGGCAGGAGCCGATCTACGCCCTGCTGGAGCTGATCGTGCACGAAACCACCGTGTGGGCGGAGATCACCGACGACCACGCGGGCAGCGAGGAATGGGACTCCGGCCAGATGGCCCACACGCGGGTGCCGTTCCGGGTGGGGAAGGCGTGCGCGCTGCTGCAGCACCACCTCGGCCTGCTGCTCAGCCTCGGCCCACAGGAGTACATGGCGGGCAGCCTCCCCGACCTCGAGCAGGCGACCCGCCGTGGCCGGGCGTCGTGGATCGAGCGGGACGGGGTAGACGCCGGACTGCAGATGCTGTCGCTGCACGACTCCGCGCTGGCCGCGGGGTCCCACGTCAACAGGCCGGATCACCTGTCTATGCCGTGCAGGAACCGGGGCTGTTACCAGTTCGGGCTGTTGCACTGGCCGGGGTCCGACGAGGTGTTCTGCGTCGAGTGCCGCAGCCGCTGGAAGTGGGACGACTACGTGGATCTGCGGTCCATCCTCACCGGCACCGCTGCGGGATGACGCGGGATCCCCGGTCGAAGTGGCCGAACCCTGGCGACGATGCACTGACCCGCCGGACCCTCGTGTTCTGGTCCTACCGGGCGGCTCTGCTCAAGGCGGCCCCGGAGGAGTGCGCGGCGCTGGATAAGGCCGCAGTGGCACTGGGGGAGGCGTGGGTAGTGCCGCATCCCGATCCGGGCGAGTACGTCAGTGACGAGGAAGCCGCCGCACTGTTCGGGGTGCAGCCGGCGACGGTCCGGTGGTGGGCCAGCGCCCCGCACATCGCGGTGTGGCGGTATCCGGACGGTCTGCGCATGTCCGAGTTGAGGGCGTATCGAGCCACAGTCCGGTCACAGAGACGGCGCGGCATCAGGGGTTGATCTAGTGGTGCGCGCCCGAAGTTGATAAAGTCTCTACCAGTGGGACCACCCATCCCGCTGGCTTTTTCTCCCCTACCGCAACCGCGAGGCGACCCCACCGATGGACATCTGTCCAGCACCCACCATCAGCGCGCACTCCACCGGTGTCGGTGTGCAGTCCGCAGCGATCACTCTGATGTACGCCGAGGGCACGCTGCCCAAGCCGGACGTGGCGATCTTCGCTGACACCGGCTGGGAGCCCGCCAAGGTCTACCGGCAACTGGGCCGCATCGAGGCGGTGCTCCACGAGATCGGCGTCCCGCTGTATCGGGTCGCCAAGGGCAATCTGCGCACCGATTGCATCGACCCCGAGCACCGGTACGCATCGGTGCCCTACTTCGTGCGCAACCCCGACGGTTCGGACGGCATGGGCCGACGGCAGTGCACGTCCGAATACAAGCTGGCCCCGATCAACCGCAAGGTCCGTGAACTGCTCGGCGCCACACCTCCCGACTTCCGGCGCGTCCCCAAGGGCCGCATCGCGGAGCAGTGGATCGGGTTCACCACCGACGAGATCCACCGGGTCAGCGACAAGCTCGGCGTCAGCTACCTGCGGCCCCGGTACCCGCTGCTCGAACTGGGCATGAGCCGCAAGGACTGCATCCGGTTCCTCGCCTCCCGGGGCTGGGGTGACACCGTCAAGAGTGCCTGCATTGGATGCCCTTTCCACGGCAACGCCCAGTGGCGCGACCTGCGGGACAACAACCCCGGCGAGTGGGCCGACGCGGTCGCGTTCGATGAGGAGATCCGCAAGGGCGGCTCCCGTGGCCTCCCGCTGAACGGTGAGGCGTTCCTGCACCGCTCCCGCATTCCGCTGTCCATTGCCCCAATCGACCGCGTCACCCGCAAGGAGTGGGGCGACCGGCAGGGCGACATTTTCGACCTGCTCGCCGAGGAAGGCGACCCGGACGGTTGTAGTCCCTACGGCTGCCGCTCCGGCGAACCCGCATCGGCCGAGCGGGACGCGTCATGACCACCGCTACCTGTAGCAAGGCCGCGCGACTCATCGCATGGTCGCATTCGCATGCCCGGGATCTGGCCTTGCGCACCGCCAGTCTTCGCCGCCCGCGGCCCCGTGACCTGCTCTGGTGGTTCGGCATCGGCGTCGGTGCGCTGGTCTTGCTGATCCCGGTGGCCGCCATGTCGTTCTGGGCCACCGCGGCGTTCATGACCTGGTACTGGGGCGGTGGCCCACTGTGAGCCGTCACCTCTCTGATCCGCGTTCGAGGTCTACCCAGCCTCGGGCGTTTCCCCTGCCGCAAACCGAGGAGCCCGCCCATGCGCACACCCATCGAACTCGCCTGTGATCGGGACCCCGATCCCGGCCCCGCCGTGGAGTCCCTCGCTGTAGAGGACATGAGCGTGGTGGATCTCCGCGCCCGCATCCACGCCGTGGAGCAGGAGCAGCAGGATCTGCACCACCGGATGAAGCCGCTGCTGCGGCAGGTGCAGGACACACTTTTCGAGCTCCACGTGCTGCGGGCCGAGCTGGGTAGTCGTGACCAGCTCTGATGGCGGCGCACGCCAGGACAAGGGTGCGGCTGTCGCCACGGACGAGGGCGCTGCTGCTGGCCCTGTGCGCGGTCGGGCTGGCCGTACTGGCGTTCCTGGCGATGATCGGCGCGGAGACGCTGGCCGGGATGCCGGTGGTCTGGTGATCACCCGCGCGCTGACCCTTCACCAGCCGCACGCGACGTGCGTCGCCTACTTCGGCAAGCCCATCGAGAACCGGCCGTCTCGCTGCCACATCCGTGACCGGTTCGCCGTCCACGCCGGGCTGATCGTGGACCCGGTGTCCGCCCGGTTGGCCCGGCTACTGGAGAGGTTCACCCGCAACACCTATCCGCGCGGTGCGGTGGTCGCTGTCGCCAACCTCGCCGGCTGTCACCGTGCTCACGGCTGTTGCGCACCGTGGGGTGAGCAGGGCGCGGCGGTGTGGCACTGGGAGTTGCGGGGTGTGCGCCCGTTGGCCACTCCGGTGCCGTGCCGTGGACATCAGGGCTGGTGGACCCTGCCCCCCGAGGTGGCTGCTGCTGTCGCTGGGCAGTTCGAGGCGGTGCCAGCGTGAAGCAGACCCACCTCAAGCCCGGCAAGGGACTCCAGCGCACCGCACCGTCGGTGCCCAAGCAGAAGACCCTGGACGCTGACCGGGCGTGGCGCCGTGACTCGCAGCTGGCCGCGCTCAAGCGTGCCCGCGTGCGACCCGTCGGGCCCGCCGAACCGCCACGGAAGCGGAAGCCACCCAAGCTGACCGGTGAGGCAGCCGCGAAACGGCTGGTGACCAGGCGCAGCGGCGGCCTGTGCGAGGTCCGCGTCAACGGCCTGTGCGCCCGCTGGGGCAGGGACTTCTCGCACCGTGTCGCCCGATCCCAGGGCGGCATGTGGACGGCCAGCGACGGTTTACACGCCTGCCGTTTCTGTCATAGCGCGGTCACCGACACCCACGGCAACCGGGCGCTCTACGTGGCCAACGGCTGGATCCTGGACCGCCGACACGACCCGGACGGCCGGCTGGTGCTGCTGGCCGCATACGGGGGTGAGGCACTGGAAGAGCCCGTGGTGGCGCTGCTGACCAGTGACGGGCGTGCAGAGGTCATCGGCGAGTACGCCGCTTGGGCTGGTGCCGCGTGAGCCGCATGAACGCCCACCGCGACTTCCGTGTCCGGGCATCCGACCGTGGCCGCCCCGGACTGGGCGCCGTCATCGCCGGCTGGATCGCGCTGCTCCTCGTCCTCGGCGCTCTCTCGTTCCTCGCGGTCGTCGTCTTCGACTCCATCGCCCGCATCGCCACGGGGGTGCTGTGATGGTCGCCCCGTTCCGACCCGCGCCGGTCGACGTGCACATCAACCCCGGCGACGTCCTCGAACTTTTCGCCTCCTGCGGTGGGGCCTCGGAAGGGCTCCGCATCCTCGACCTGGACCACCTCGGCGTCGAGATCGACCCCGCTGCCGCGGCTACGGCAACCGCCGCAGGGCACCGCAGGGTCGTGGCCGACGTGTCCAAACTGGCCGCGGCCCTGTTCGGCGGGATCCTCGGCCTGTGGGCCTCCCCGCCCTGCACCACGTTCAGCTCGTCTGGACCGGGTGCCGGCCGGCTGGTGATGCACATCCTCGCCGAGGGCATCGCCCGCGCGGCCCGGGGCGAGCAGGTCATCGGCTGGGTGCGGCGCGAGTGCACCCGCGTCCTCAAGGCCCACGCGATGAGCGACCGGAAGCTGTCCCGGCTGCCGCGTGCCGAGCGCTCAGCCTGGGCGCGCAAGCAGGCCATCACCAGCGCGCTGGTCGTGGAGATCCCCCGCTACGTCCACGTCCTGACGCCGGAGTGGATCGCTTGCGAGCAGGTGCCCGGCGTGCTCCCGCTGTGGAAGGCGCTCAGCGTGGCGCTGCGGCTGCAGGGCTACCGCACCTGGTGCGGCGTGCTCATCGCCACCGACTACGGGGTCCCGCAGACCCGCAAGCGCGCCATCTTCCTCGCGTCCCGCAACCCCGCGCACCGGGTTGGGCCGCCGGAGCCGACGCATACAAAGGAGCCCGGGGAGCCGGATCTGTTCGGCGACCCGCTGCCCAAGTGGGTGTCGATGGCACAGGCCCTCGGCTGGGGCATGACTGTCCGCCCGTACTTCACCCTCACCAATGGGAATGGCAGCGGCGGCGGGCGCTCCGACGAACAGGTCGGCGGATCCGGCGCGCGCCGGGCTCTGTACGCGGAGCGGAACTCAGGCCGCTGGGTCCTCGGCGGATGGCACATGCACGCCACCGGGAAGACGGGGCTTGCTCCGGATCGCGAGCCGGAGCAAGCCCCGTCCGACACGATCACCGGCAAGGGCACCACAGTGTGGACGCTCCACAACGGCCCCCAGGGCAACGCCACCGTCCGCGGCCTGGACGAGCCGGCCGGGACGATCTACAGCTCGCGGACCACCAACCTGTCGTGGGCACTGCGGAACAACAACACCGCCAACGCCGCCACGCGCAGCCTCGACGAGCCGGCGCCGACCATGTTCTTCGGCGGCAGGGGCAACGCCGTGGACTGGGTGCAAGCCCGGCCCGCTACCACCGTCCAGGCCGATGCCCGGGTGGCTCCACCCGGGCATCGGGACCGCGAAGGCGGGCAGCGCCAGTTCCCCGAGGGCTCCGTCCGGGTCTCCGTCGGCGAAGCAGCCTGCCTGCAGAGCTTCCGCGCCGGATACCCCTGGCAGGGAACCCGCACCCACCAGTACATGCAGGTCGGAAACGCCGTGCCTCCTCCGGTCACTGCAGCCGTGGTCGGCCACATGCTCGGCATCGACTGGAAGCCCCTCGTCGCCGACTACCTCGCCACCACGGTCCTGACCGGTGAGGAGCGTCGCAGCCAAGGTAGCGAGGCTGCCTCGTGACCATCCCCAACCCCGACAACACCCCGGGCGCATCCGAGCTGTCGGAGATCCTGATCGCACGGTGGGAGCTGGCGCACACCGAGGTCTCCGATCCCCGCGTTCGTGAAGCGGCCCGGCTCAGGCTCCGGGAACTGGCCGAACTGCTGTACCGGATGGCTACCGACGGGAGTGCGTCATGAGCGCGCCACCGTTCACCTACTTCGGCTCCAAGCAGACCATGGCCGCCAAGATCGGCCACCTCCTGCCGGAGCACAACCACTACGTGGAGCCGTTCGGTGGCTCGCTGGCGGTGCTGCTGGCCAAGCAGCCGAGCCGCATGGAGACGGTCAACGACTTGGACGCCGACCTCCAAACCTTCTGGAAGGTGCTCCGCGACCAGTCTGACGAACTCCAGCGGGTCTGCGCGCTGACGCCGCACTCCCGCGCCGAGCAGGGGCTGGCGCAGGAGTGGATCGCGGCCGCGATTCCCGACCGCTCTCCGGTGTCGGACCTGGAACGGGCGCGGCGGGTGTGGGTGTGTCTCACGCAGGGCCGCGGTGGTCAGCTGCGCCCCACGGGTTGGCGTCACTACGAGGGCTCGGCCGGGTCGTCGTTCGGGATGCCCGGTTACCTCGCTGGCTACGTCTCCCGGATGGGTCCCGCAGTGGCCCGGCTGGCGCACGTCAGCCTGGAGTGCCGCCCCGCGCTGGAGTTGATCCGCTGCTTCGGCGACCACGACGACGTCTGCCTGTACATCGACCCGCCCTACGTCGGCAGCACCCGCGTCTCCGGCGGCTACCGCCACGAGATGCGCAGCGACGACGAGCACCGCGAACTCGCGGCAGCGCTCGTCGCCTGCGACGCCTCTGTCGTCCTCTCCGGCTACCCATCCCCGCTCTACGACGAGTTGTACGCCGGGTGGCACCGCCTCGACATGGCCGCCTCCACGGGCCAGGGCGGCACGTGGGCCAACCGGACCGAGGTGTTGTGGTCCAACCGCCCGCTCGGTGACCAGCCGCATCTGTTCGACGACCTCAGCGGGGTCGCGTCATGAGCCTGCGCCTGGTTCCCGTCACCCGCGCCACGGCCCGCGGGTTTGTGACGCTGCACCATCGGCACCACCGCCCACCGCCGGGCTCGGTGTTCAACGTCGGGGTAGCAAACGACGCTGACGAGCTGGTCGGGGTAGCCATGTGCGGCTACCCCGTGGCCCGCGAGTGGGCCGACGGGCAAACACTTGAAGTCAACCGAACCGCCACTGATGGCACCGAGCATGCCAACTCGATGCTCTACGCCGCGTGCTGGCGTGCAGCGAAAGCCCTCGGCTACCGGCGGTTGATCACCTACACCCAGGCTGGCGAGAGCGGCGCATCCCTGCGTGCCGCCGGGTGGCGCGTCGTCGCGCAACGCCCGCCACGTCGCGGGTGGGACACCCCTAGTCGACCCCGCGAGGACCGCGGGGTCGATGGAATTCCCCGAACCCTCTGGGAGGCGTCATGAGTCCTGCCACTGAAGAACTGCCGCTGAAGACCTACGGCGAGACGGTGCGGGCTGTCCAGGAGATCCCACCCGTGGTGGCTGCTGCGTGAGCAACCCACTTGCGGCGCGCCTCTACTGCGCCACCTGCGACAAGTACGCCTACCCGGACCGTAAAACCGCCCGGCAGGCCATCCGCCGTTTCCATCCCGGCAGTCAGCGCAAAGGACTCGACGTGTACCGGTGCGCCGCGCTCAGCGGCAACTGGCACGTCGGGCACAGCTGGCGCCGCCGATCCCATCCCGCGTTTTCCCTGCCGCAGAGAGAAGGCCCCACCGCATGAGCACTGCAACGATCCCTACCCGCAACTTCGTCGGCCTGCTGGCTGACGCCACGCTCACCGCGTCGGACGATCCGGAACTGCCCGCCTTGTGCGCGGTGCTGCTGCACTCCGACCGGGGCGAGTGGACCGTGCAGGAGACCGACCCGGACGACCGGTCCACGGCGCTGATCGACGTCATCACCTCCGATCTGCTGATCGCCACCTCCACCGACCGCTACGCCCTCGGTCAGGCCCATGAGCACTGCGAAGGCCAGCTGCACAAGCCCGTGGTGGTGTCCCTGACCGATGCGAAAGCCGTGATCGCCGCGTTCAAGCCGCTGGTGCACTCGCTGGGCAAGGAGACCACCCACCACGTGGTGCTCACCTTGGAAGGGGACACGCTCACCGTCGCCGAGGACCCCAAGCAGGTCCCCGACGGGTTCAGCGTGTCGTTCTCGGTGGCCTACGCCTACGAGGAGTTCCCCCGCTTCGCCGACCTGATGACCCCGGACACCGCGAAGACGGTCACCGACGACGACGGCCGTGCGGTCGCACCCTCCTACGGCACGGGGTTCGAGCCGACCCGGTTGTGGGCGTTCGTGCAGGTCGGGAAGCGTCGCAAGATGCTCGTGGCCATGTACCGGCACCACCAGACCCGGGCCGTGGTCATCGAGGTGGGGTCGGCGTACCGGGGTGTGCTGATGCCGTACCGGCTGGACGAGAAGACAGGGCAGCAGAACGGGCCGCTGGTGCGGGTGTTCACCCCCGACCTTCCGGAGCGCCCGACGCAGGACGCTGACGCCCTGCTGGCCGACACCGCCGATCAGGGCTGAGGGGGAGTGGTGGTCATGACCCCTGCCGCCGCTGGTCAAGTGTTCCTGCCGATCTACGAGCAGGCGCGGGAAGCCGTCGCCGCGCTGCACGCCGGCCCGAAGTGCGCCGTGTGCCACCAGCCCGGACCGGAGCCGTGCCGCTGCGCCGCCGTCATCGCCCCCGCCGAAGTCCACACCACCACGACAAGAGAGCAGACGACCGAGAAGTGACCGAGATCGACCGGATCCCCCCCAAGACGAACCTGCGGGGCGACCAGCGGATAGAGATCCGCGAGCAGTTCAAGGCGGCCTATGAGCGGGGCGCCACCGTGAAAGAGCTGGCCGAGGCGACGGGCCGCTCGTACGGGTCCGTGCACAAGCTGCTCGTCGAGGCCGGTACGACGTTCCGCGGGCGCGGCGGCGCCGGCCACCGGAAGCGACGGAACTCCAGCAAGTAAGAGCGGGCAACCCCACCCGCTGATACCCCCTACCGCAAAAGGACCCACGACGATGACCACGACGATCGAATGGACCCGAGGCGACGACGGGTCGCCCGGCATGACCTGGAATCCGACCTCGGGATGCGACAAGGTCTCGCCCGGCTGCGGCCTCCCCAGGTTCGAGGGAGACGACACCGGCGGCTGTTACGCGATGGCGATGGCTAAGCGCCTCAAGGCCATGGGCCACGAGGGCAAGCAGCAGGACTACTGCCCGGGGCACACGCGCACCAGGGGCGGTGCCGAATGAGCGCGCCCTACTACTCCGACGAGTACGTGACGCTGTATCACGGGGATTGCCGCGCGGTGCTGCCGGTACTCACCACTGACGGTGCCCGTCCCGACGCAGCCGTGGTGGACCCGCCCTACGGCGAAACTTCCGCAACGTGGGACCGCTGGCCGGACGGTTGGGTAGATGCCGTCGGTGCGGCACTCCCGGCTTCGGCCACCCTGTGGTGCTTCGGTTCGGCGCGCATGTTCTGGGACCGTCGCGACGACTTTGCGGCCTGGAAGTTCGCCCAGGAGCAGCTGTGGGTGAAGACCAAGGGCTCCGGCCCCGCCTCCCGGGATCGGCTAGCGAAGGTCCACGAGTGGGCATACCAGTTCTATCGCGGCAACTGGGGCGCTCTGCACCACGAGTGGGAGCGGGTCCCCCATGACGGCCCAAACAACGGCGTCAAGAGCAAATCGCTCGGCACGAGCCACCACACGGGAGGCGCGCGGGAGCGCGCCTGGACTGACGACGGGACTCGCCACCCCAGGTCGGTGACTTACATCGTTGAATCGAAGCCGCCGTACCGCGGGCGCCCCTCGGAGAAGCCCCTCGTCACCATCATCCCACTGGTGCGCGAATGCACTCCAGTAGGCGGGCTCGTCCTCGACTGCTTTGCGGGATCAGGAACAACCGGGGTGGCAGCGAAGTCAATCGGCCGCCGCGCGGTACTCATCGAGGGCGATGAGGCGGCCTGCGAGCAGGCCGCGATCCGCTTTGCGAATGACCGGTGCACCCTTCCCGGCCTGCTGGACGGAGCAGCCTCGTGAGCGCCTCCACTCGCGGACACTGCGCTGGTGACCGTATGACCACTACCCCCCGGAAGGGACCAATGAGAACGTTCGCCATCCCCGCAGCGGTCGCCGCGGCCATCGTCTCGCCGATCGCGCTGTTCTTCGGCGTCGGCGACTACTACCCGACGATCCTGTGGTGGTCGTTGCGGTCGAGCCTGTTCGTGCTGGTCCCGCTCGTAGCCCTGCTCGTCGTCGTGGGCGTACTGGCGGTGCTCGGCGCCTGGCGGGAGGAGCGGGATGGCAACCCTCTCCCGGCGTGGGCTGCGGCGTGGCTGGTGGGCATCGTCGGCCTGATCGCACTGGGCTGGTGGTCCATCGGCTACCACGGCTACCTGCAGGCCAAGCAGTACACGCCGTCCATCTCGGTGACCAGTGCACCGCTCGGCGAACTGGGCAAACGCGCCCCGTACCAGGTCGCGGAAGCCCAGGCCCGGCCGAACCTCGGTGACTACCCCGGCGACATCGCCACCACCAGCTACATCCCGCAGGGTGACCAGTACATGAGCCTGGTCACCCGCAGGGGCATCTTCGCCGGCTACCAGGTGCTGCTGGCCCAGTCGATCCCGCTGACCGGCCGGGGCAGCGCCACGACCTGCCAATTCGACCAGGCAGCCGACGCCCGGATCGGCGGCTGGTTCTCCCACAACCTAGGCCGGCAGATCGCGCACGAGCAGCGCTGGTGGCGGTTCGACCCGGCCGACGCCTACGCCTACTGCGACGGATCGCGCCCCGTGGTGGTAGTGCCGATGACGCGGCAGGTGGGCTGGATGGTGGTCACCGAACGTTTCGCCGGGGTGGCCCTGTACGACGGGCACACCGGCCGGGTGGAGATCGTCACCGATCCGCACCGTATCGCCGCGCTGCCCGGCACTGCCTATCCGTTGTCCCTGGCCACCCGGCAGCGGGAAGCCACGCAGGCACTCGGCTCGTTCGGTGACTGGGTGTTCGGCCGGGCCGGGTGGGAGACCACCGAGGACCAGACGGACATCAACTCCGGCAACACCGCCGAGTTCGTGCTCGCCGAGGGCCGCGGCGCCGCGTACGACGAGGCGTCACGGAGACTTGCACATCCCGGCGCGTAACGACGGTGAGGCGACTTCGGCGGCCCGCTAGCACCAGCAGCGGGCCGCCGAACTTTGTGTCACGGTGACGGAACTACAGCAACACCATGGCAGGGGAGTCCGGGCGCCGTGGTCTACCGGGGATGACGGTGCTCACCGCCGGGTCACCTCCTGTCGACTCGGCGGGACGGTGGAGTCAAGGAAGCCGAGTTCGCCCTTCGGGTAGTACTGGGCCATCGCCTGGTAGGAGGCGTAGTGCGGGGCGTAGATGTTGCACCACTCAGAACCCAATACCCGGTTGGCGGTCTGCTGTGCCTCCTGGTAGGCCCAGGCGAGCACCACTAGCCATCCGTCATGGTCAGCGGCGGGGAACGAAGGGTGCTGCTCGCGCGGGTACCTGCCGCAGAAGGTGATGCGGTACTCAATTGGGCCGTAGCCGTTCCCGTTCATGACTCGCCCTCCGTTCGGGCTTTGATCAGCTTGATGGTGGTCACGCTGAGACCGGTGATCCGTCGATGTACGCGCGCCCGGCCCTCGATGCCGGGATGACGGTGCTCACCAGCGCTGCCGCTTCTTGCGCGGCTTCTTGCCGGAGGTATCCCGGCCACGGATGAGCAGCACGGTGGAGCGGCTACAGCCGAGATCCCGTGCCGTCTTGGTGGCTCCGATGGCAGCGTCCAAGGCCTGAACGTCCCCGTCGCGGATGCGCTGAGCCTCGGCGATGGCTTCCTCGCGCTGCTCGATATAGGCGTTGGCGGCCTTGATCCGATCCCGCCCTGGCGGCATGGCCCGTAGTTGGTCGAGGTTGCGCGGTGGTTCAGTCACGCCAGAATCGTACACCGTGGTACCGTAGTAAGCACATTTGAACTGGCGAAACACGCGACAGGATCAAGAGTCCCCACCGCTGCGAGATAAAAAAGGACCCCGACCGCCATGACTGAGGACCAAGCCCGCGAGAGCCGACCCATCCGGAACCCCTTCGGGCGCGAGACCATCCCGCACATGGCGATCGGCGTGGCAGCAGCATCGTTCCCGGCGGTGAGCGCAGCGGTTTCGGCTGCCATTGGCCGCATTAGGGCGCGGGTGAACGCAAGCCTGGATCGGTGGCGACACCCGAAGGTCTGCCCGGCATGCAAGGAACTTCACTACATGCCGGGCGAGTACTGCGGGGAATGCTGGGACCTCATTACCAGCGGCGCTGGCTGGACCTGACAGTGGATCGGATGTACGTCCCCACCCACGACGGAGACCAACCATGAACCGCAATGACTCCCACCCCGACCCCGAGGAACTGGTGCACGAGCACTGGCCCCTGCACGGCCCCTACGACGCGGAGCACACCATCGCCGCCGCCGCCACGATCAGCGAGCTGGTGCGCTACCTGAATTACGCCACCAGCCAGGGCGCCGCCACCGCGCTGCCTCACCCGGCTGACGTGTCCAGCCTGGTGGGCAACCTCCAAGCCGCCGTTGGTGGTCTGGAACAGACCCTGCGGCAGGTGGCCTACCTGGTGGAGGGCCTGGGGGTGAACCCCAACCTGCGGAACGCCAACAACCGGGACGACCAGGAGTCGGCGCGCGCCGAGGCGGCCTACGCGGTGGTGTGCCTGCAGGACGCTGCCGGCGCGGTCAACAGCCTGTATCAGTTCCTCAACCACGCCCACATCCCCCTGGCGGCCCTCTACCTGCAGGAGACCGCACCAGTCGAGAACGGTGACAAAGTGACCAGCCCGCACCCCGAGTTCCCGCTGACCGAAGCCGTCAACGCCACCCAGGTCGCCGCAGCCACCGCGGACGTGCTCGCCGGCCAGATGGAGGGCTGCGCCCCGGCCCCATCCCAGGAGCCCGAGTGTGAACGGTGCCGCCGCGGCACACCCAAGCAAGGGGGCCGGTTCTGTGAGGCGTGCATCGACCGGTGCCACGAGGCAACGGAGCTGGGTCACACCTGCCTGGTCTGCAGGGCGGTGACCCTGTGAGGCCGCGCGAGTGCGCGCGCGAGGGGCGCCGTGGGTGACGGGTGACGGGTGCCGGACCAAATCTTGGCGCCGAGCGTGTAGGTCCACCCATAACCTGGCTTATGATGGTAGTATGGTGACAGTGTTACAACCGACCGGAGGGTAGTCACGGATGACCGAATTGCTGCCCGCACGGCCAGTCCCCTCGCCCGACGACGAACGCTGGCAGGAAGGTCTCCACCTCATCGGTCAATGGCTCGCCGAGTACAGCGGCAACTCCCGGACGACCTATGCGGACGCCATCGGCTGGCCGTATCGCGTCACTACCGGGGAATGGCGCGGGTACCGAGCCGTACGTCAGGGATTCGGATGGTTGGCGTGGTGCCACCGCAATGGGGTGCACCTGTTCGACGCCAAGCGCCTCCACGTACTCGCCTGGATCGACGCCGCCGAAGCGAGTCGCGACGCGGAGACAGACGAACCGCTGTCGAAGCGCAGCCGGGCTCAGATGGTCGCGACCGCATCCAGCTTCTACGTCTGGGCCATGCACGACGGCCATACCGAATCCAACCCGGTCGCACTGATCGACCGCCGCAAGAAGGGTCTCCAAGCCTCGAACGACCCGTCTACCACCAGGTCTCTCTCCAAAGCCGAAGTGCGGGCACTCATCCACGCGGCAGACAACGACCCGGTTGAGGGTGTCCACGCGCGGTCCTCGGCATTGATCGCCCTGCTGTTCCTGGTTGGACCGCGAGTTAGCGAGGTATGCGGCGCGATGGTGGGCGACATGTACGTCCAGGACGGCCGCCGCGTGCTCCGGTCTGAGCTCAAGGGCCACAAGGAACACATCTTCGCCCTGCCTCCGCAGGTGTGTTCCCGCATCGACGCCTACCTGGCGTCCCGGTCAGACCTGAATCGCCTGCCAGTCCGCCGAGGTCATGCGAGTGCGGCCATTACCCCGCTGTTCGCCACCGCCACCGGCAAGCCGATGCTCCGGCGCGAGGTGCTCGCCCTGGTCAAGCGCATCGCCGCGCTCGCCGGCGTCGATGATCCGGATAGCGTGCACCCGCACGTCGGGCGACACTCGTTCATCACCGAGGCTCGCCGCCAGGGCTACGCGGCGGAGTCGATCCAGCACGCGGTCGGGCATCAGTACGGCACCACGACGGCCCGCTACGGGGTGCACATCATCAACCTAGAGCGCAGTCCCGCCTATGGTGTCGCCGCGGCGTTCGACCCGGACACCACCGACGGCTAATGCCGCGCCGTTGTCGGTCTGATCGTCTACCCTGACGCCCGGGTTCCTGAAGTGGTTGGGTTGCAAAGAGACCGCCGGGCCGCGCCTCCCCCCCTCGCGTGGCCCGGCGGTTTCTTTGCCGTCAGGGGGGGCTGTTCCGGCCATCCCCGTCACCCCCGCTGCAACTGTCCACGGCGTCACCGACGAGCACGCCCTGATCCTGGTGCACACCGACGACATCTGAGAGGAACTGAGATGGTGCTGAGCCAAGGTGAAGCGGTGACCTGGACCGTAGGCGACCGAGCCGTCTGGCCGCGTGAGGTGCCGGGCAGCGGCAGGCAGCGGCGGCACACGATCCGCATCGCGGGCACCGTGACCGGGGTGGACCTGATACCCGGAGCACCCGGGGTGCAACTCACCTTCGACGAGCCGGACCCGTACAACGGCGCCACACAGTGCTATGCCACGCACCGCGAGCTGGAACCCGAGGACCAGCGGTGACCGCCTGGCGCTGCCCCGTCCATCCCTGCGGTGAGGCCAGCGAGTCCACCACCCCACCCTCATGCCCCACCCACGGGGACGGCATGGTCAGGGCTGAGCCGGTGGCGCGCCGCCTGTCCCGGCTGGGGTCCTCGGGGTACGTCAAGGTGGGCGCGCGGTGACCGTCGGCCGGCACCTCGGACCAGTCCTCCACGACGATCACTGCTGTTAGGTGGTCGTTTCCGGCCATCCCGTCACCCCGGCCGGCCCGGTTCGACGTCTCAGAATCGCTCTCAGCGGGCCGTCAGTCGCCCTGTGCCGGTCGTGGCCATCTGGAGTACACGACCGGCAGCAGGATCCCCAGGAGCAGCAGGATCGTCAGGGTCATGCTGCACAGGGCGGTGAGACCTACGGTGATGATCACCAGGCAGCGTCTGTCGGTGAGCCGGTCGGCCAACGGTCCGGGGATGTACACGCCGCCGCGCAGGGCTGGGTGGCGCCCGGTGGGGCGTGGCGGTCCACTGCGTCGGTGATCCACTGGTCCAGTATCGACCTTCATGCCACCAAGGGCTGCACACGCCGCGCTGCCAGGGCCAGGTCGTGTTCGTCGTCGGACTCGTTGAACTCGTCGGTCCAGTGGTGTTCGCCCACAGTGACCTCCCCGGGTCGTGGCGATCTAGGTGTGTTGCACGAGTGGGTATGCGGTTGACCTGTGATAATGGGCGGATGAGCACTGATCCGCGCCTTCTCCTGGCCAGGCTTCGGACCGAACTCACGGACCTGGCGTCAGCGCTGGGCCCGTACGCGCCGCCGCTCAAGCCGGATCGCTTCGAGCGGAGTAACAGGCAGAAGCTGGGCGCCGAGTGGCACGTGCCGAAAGAGGACAGGGGCGGTGCGCCACTCCTGGTGCGCACCCTCGATGAGGAACCAGGCATCGTGTTCTATGAGGGCGCCTCGTTCCAGCACAAAGGCGACATGGAGGCCGTCGGGACCACGGAGGGTCGCGCGTTCGCGATGGCGCTCCTGGCGGCCTGTGACTGGGCTGACGGCAAGGAAGCGCTCGATACCCGTCGTGTCGACAAGCAGGCGTCCGGCGAGTGACTCAGCGGTAGGTGGCGTGTCCTAGGCCGCCGTGACTTGAACTCCAGGCCGATCACAGCAGCGCGTCTCGCGCCTGGACCGTCCTGATCCTGCGCCCGGCGAGGTAGGGGATCCAGTGCCAGCCTGTTCCGGTGACGTGACGGTCCTGGAAGGCTGGGCAGGCTCGGATCACGGTCAGCGGCCCTCGACGAGGTCCTGGAACACTGCCTGCCCGTCGGAGCTCGCGGCCCACTGCTGGGATTCCTCGCGGGTGCCGTCGAACTCCCCCGTCTTCGCGGCCGCGCTGACAACACGTGCCCGTTCACGCTGGTCACGGGTCGCGGACCTGGCCCAGTCCTCTACCGCGAACACGAGACGATGGATGTTCGCCCCGTCATCCACGGACTCCGGGCAGAAGTAGTCATCGAAGTGGAACCGTCGGGCCTGGGTGGCCACATCAGCTGCGCCGAGGTCGTCGAGCACGCGGGCGAGGTAGGTGGCCGTGGGCTCGCCATCCCGGCGGGTCTCCCACCAGTACGCGGCGCTCAACGGGTGCCACCAGCATCAGGCTGGCGTGCCAGCGCCGCGTTGGCCCAGAACATGACCTGTTCGAGGTTGGTGATGGCGGTCGATTTCTCCCGCCCGTCCGGCAGGAGCCCGTCGAGCAGCCCGGCCAGGTCACGGCATTCCTGCCGCACCGTCTCGTGGGCGTGACGCCGCCCTTCGGTCAGCGGCGCGTGGTAGCTGAACCGGTTGTCCAGATCGGGGATGCCCATCGCTCAATCCTCTCCGTGAACCCGGACAGCGAAGCCAGGGATACCAAGGCCGAAGTCGGGGTCTGATGACGCGGGCCGCAGCGGTGCCCGCAGTTCGGGTCTCGTCGACGCTGACCCGGGGCTGCCCTGGGTCGAGCCCTGCGGGGGTGCGCTGCGAGGACTGCGATGAGCCGTTCCGGTGGATCGGCATCCCGCGGCGAAGGGGTTGCCGACGCCCGGCAGGCTCGGATCACGACGCGGTCAGGGTGTCGAGGTAGCGGACACGCTCGATGTGCTCGTGCGTCGAGCCGCCCGGGGCCATGTGTATCGAATAAACGTGCGCAGCCATGATGCTGTACTCTCCGATCTGGGTTGCTGTGTCTTCTTCAACCTGGTTTTGGAAGCCCTCGCCACGGCACGGTGAGGGCTTCCGTGTCTCGGCGGCGCGATGCGGTGTTCGCCGCCTCCTCCGGCCCGCGATGGTGGTGCAGGCCCTGTCCTCCTCTTTTCATCGGGCCAGGGTGGCGATCTGACGCTGGCTGACACCGAGGCCCGGTCCCGCGACGGCGTTGAGCCCAGCGGTCGGTGCTCCGATGGCGCGCATGCGCAACCAAAACCTGCCGCCGCAGATCGACAGCTCAGAGTTGCAATTCGCCTGTGGGTAGAAGCGCCGGACAAAGGGCAGCTAGCTCCTGGTGTCCTCGGCGTGGATCTCCCCCAGGATCCGGACCAGCTCGGGACGGCGGCGCACCATCTCGTCCCAGTACTCCAGCACGTTCTCCACGGTGACCGAATCGACAGGGCCGTTGGAGCCGTATGACTCGCCGGTCACGACGAGCCACGTGTGCATCCTGGCTCTCGTCTCGTTCCAGGTGGGATCCACGGGCATGAACATTCATTCTGCACACGTAGGTGCACGGGCGGTAGTGGTGTCACCCCCGGTGTTGTGCCCGCGCCAACAACCCACCTAACCTGTGGCCAACCGCCCCCTGCGCAGACAACGTCAGGGGTCGCTGGTACTCCCCTCGCCGAGCGGTTGACGGCTCCGGTTAAGACCAAAAGCCGTAGAGGCGGGTGAGCGGCGGCCGACGCTCCCCGCCTCGCTCACGTCGTAGGTCAGATTGAGTAGGGCCACACGGTGAGCCCGTACCCGCTGAACCACACCCCGAACGCCACCAGAACAACCACGGGCAGCACCCCGGCCCTGCCCGGTTTCGACGCCAGCACCACGGCCACGGGGATGAGCAGCGCAGCGGCGGGCAGCAGATCGCGGGCCTTGTCCCACACCATGCCACCCGAGCCCAGTACGAGCGCCAGCAGCAGCGCGGCGTGCAGCCACACCGGCCACGGCAGACGCCGCCACGCCCAGGCGAGCAACCCCACGGCGGCCACGACGACCGCCGCGGTGACCAGGGGGAACACCTCCCGGCCGGTGAGGGAACCGAGCAGGAACCGGGCGGTGGACACTCCCCCGTCCCAGCCGGTGTCCCAACCCTGGCGCTGGATCTGGGACCAGCCCCACACCGACCCCACCTGCCGCGCCACCCACAGCAGGTACCCGTACGCCCCGGTGGGTGCCGCGAACAGCGCCACAACCGGCCACCAGCGCGGTCCCTGACCGTCGCGGATGGCCACCAGGGCGCCGATCATCACCACCACCGCCGCGGGCAGCCCCACCGGCGCCGAGGCCCCGGCGAGCACCGCACCCAGCGCAGCCAGCACCCACCGCCGCTGCAGCACCCCCACCAGTGCCCACACGGTCCCGGCGATCACCAGCCCAGCGGGGTAGGTCATCGCCAGGACGATGCTCATGGGCGCGGCAGCCACCAGCACCACAGCCAGCAACTCGGCCCGCCGGGAGCCGGTGACACGCCGGGCGAGCGCGGCGACACCGCACGCGGCCACCATCCCCGCGGCCAGGGACACGGCGACACCGGCCACCACCCAGTGCCACCCGACCAGCGGCGCCACGGCCCGCACCAGCAGCGGGTAGGCGGGGAAGAACGCCATCGGCGCCCACCAGGACGCCGGCCCGTGAGCGTCGGCCAGGCCGGCGGGTGCCGCGTAGCCGTGCCGGGCGATCTGCAGATACCAGTCCCCGTCCCATGCGTGCAGGTTCAGCGTGTGCCCCTGCACGGCGGCCATGGCTGCGGCGACCGCCACGACAAGCGCCTGGGTGAGCACATACAGGCCAGCAGGGGCTGCGACACGGGCTGCCAGCACGCGGGCACGGCTGCCCACCACGACGACGGGTGGCACTGTGACAGGTCCAGCGGGGGCGATCGTCGCCATGGCGTGCCCTTCGGAAGGTCAACAGCAGGGGATGACCAGCAGGACACGGCTCTGATCACCAGGGATATCGCCAGCGGCGGTGATCTTGTTTCGCATCTCTCCCCATCTCTGAGACATCTCTGGATGCAGAGAGGGAGGCATGCGTGAATGGCGAGCGCTGCACCGCCCGCAAGACCAACGGAGACCCGTGCAGAGGCTGGAGAGTTGACGGGTCCGACAAGTGCAACCGGCACCTGTTCAATCCCACCGCCAGGGCCAAGGCAGCGGTGCGGGGCGAGGTCATGCGCTGGGGCCTCGGTGACACCACCACGGACCCCGGGGAGACCCTGCTCCGGTTGGTCAGCCAGGCCGCTACCCGCGCACAGCGGTACGCCGACGAGCTCGAGCAACTGGTGGCCGACTCCCCCAACCTGCGGGCCGCTCTGGTCGCCCAGTCCTATGGGGAGTTCGGGCCCACCGGGGAGTACGTGCGCGGCCTCGCCCAGTTGGAAGCGGCCGAGCGGGACCGGTGCGCCGGGTTCTGCGCCAAGGCCATCGCGGCAGGACTAGCGGAGCGGCAGGTCCACCTCGCCGAGAAGCAGGGAGCGCTGATCGCCGAGGTGCTGCGCGCCGTGCTGAACGACCCCGAGCTCGGGCTGACAGAGCAGCAGCGGAGGGCGATGCCTCATGTCGCTCGACGCCATTTGTCTCTCGCAAGCTGACCGGGCGGCGTGGGGATCCGCGCTCGACGAACTCGAACAGGACCAGCAGTCCGCGGCCCACCTCACCGACCCGTCGCTGTGGGTCGTTGATCGTCTCGACGAGCACGTGTGGTCCAAGCAGGACCAGATCATGCGCGCCGTGGTGGAGCACCGCCGCACCGCGGTCCGCTCCTGCCACTCGGCCGGCAAGTCGCATCTGGCGTCGCGGATCGTGGCGTGGTGGCTCAGTGTCCACGCGCCCGGTGAGGCGTTCGTGGTCACCACGGCACCCACCTACGCGCAGGTCCGGGCCATTCTGTGGCGCTACATCCGGCAGGCCCACCGCAAGGGCAACCTGCCGGGGCGCGTGAACCAAACCGAATGGCACCTCGGCGAGGATCTCGTCGCGTTCGGCCGCAAACCCGCCGACCACGACGAGGCGGCCTTCCAGGGCATCCACGCCCGGTGGGTGCTGGTGGTGCTGGACGAGGCATCCGGCATCCCCGAGCAGTTGTGGGTCGCTGCGGATGCGCTGACCACCAACCCGGACTGTCGGATCCTCGCGATCGGCAACCCGGACAACTCGGCGTCGCACTTCGCCCGGGTGTGCAACCCGGGCAGCTTGTGGCACGTCATCGGTGTCTCGGCGTTCGACACCCCGAACTTCACCGACGAGCAGGTCCCCGACGAGCTGCGCCAGCTGCTGATCAGCCGGTCGTGGGCGGAGGAGAAGCTCCTCGAGTGGGGCGAAGACAACCCCATCTACCGCTCCAAGGTTCTCGGCGAGTTCTCTGTCGACGACCCCGGCCGGGTAATCCGGGGGTCCGACCTCGCCGCGTGCCGCATCGCCCCGCACGACCCTCGGGCCGCCGGCGAACTGACCCCGGTCGAGTTGGGTGTCGATGTGGGTGGCGGCGGGGACGAGACCGTGGTCCGGGAGCGCCGCGGCGTGGTGGCGGGCCGGGAGTGGCGGGAGTTCTCCGACCAGCCGTCCACGATCGCCCCGCTGATCCTGCGGGCCATCCGCGAAACCGGCGCCGCTGCGGTGAAGGTCGACGAGATCGGTGTCGGCCGCGGCGTGATCGGCGAGTTGCAGAACATGGCGGCCGCGGACCGGCATCAGGCCCGGATCGTCCCGGTGAACGTGTCGACAGCGGCCCGCCGGGTGGACCAGTTCGAGAACGTGCGGGCCGAGATCTGGTGGGAGATCGGCCGGCTGCTCTCGCAGGACCGGCAGTGGGACCTGTCGGGGATGGACAACGCGGACACCACGGTGGCCCAGTTGTTGGAGCCGCGCTGGGAGGTCGGGCCGAAGGGCCGGATCCGGATCGAGAAGAAAGACGAGATCCGGAAGCGTCTCGGCCGGTCCCCGGACAACGCGGACGCCCTGCTGCTGGCGTTCTACACCCCGAAGGGCTCGGCGACGGGCTTCCTCGATCAACTGGTCAGCAGTGACCAGCAGCAAGACAACAGTGCTTCACTGACTCTCGGGAGATAACTCATGGCTCGACACTCTGCGACCAGCACCCCCCGGTTCCCTTCGGTTCGTCGTTCCGCTGCGGTGTGCGCCGCGGTGGTCCCCGCCGGGTTCCTCGTACTCGGTGGCGTGGCGGCGGCGGGCACGGACGTCCCGGTGTGTCACGACAACGTGGTGTGCGCACCGGTCAACGCCGGACCGGTGAACGTGCACGACCTGCTGGTGCCGGTCAACATCCCGGTGACCATTCACGACGTGCTTGGCGGCTAGCGGAACAGCGGGTGCGGGCGATCGTTTTCGCTACGTGCGGCGGGGGTGTGCGGTGGCCGCTTTGCTGTGGGTGCTGTGGCCTCTCGGTGGTCTGCACGACGGGTGGGTGCAGACCTACCCGAACATCCTCGCCTCGGTGCTGTGCGGGATCGCGCTGTGGCTGTGGGGACGCCGCCACCTGCGGCGTCTCCATCTACGCCACCGGGAGTTGCTGGACACGCACCGACGCATCCTGGAGGCCGTGGAGGGGCGCGCCCCGTGACTGACTGTGCGCGATGCGGGGACTGTTGCGACCCAGTGATCATCACTTTCGATCCGAAGGAACGCGCTGCCGCGAGGATCGCTGAGGACGGCGACAAGATGCCGGACTGGGCGCGTCACCAGTACCAGTTCTTCCTGGACAACTGGACAAGCACGAGCACCTTCACCGCCGCCGACGGCGACACCGTGCACCGGGTGCGCTGCGACCAGTTCAACCCGGACACCCGCCAGTGCGAGGCGCATGACGACAGGCCGCGGGTGTGCTCGGAGTTCCCCTGGTATGGCCGCTCCCCGCACGACCCGGACAGTCGCGGCATCGCGGACTCCCTGTCCCCACGCTGCTCCTACCACGCCGACGTGCGCACCATGCTTCCGATCGTCGAGGTTCGCTCATGACCACCGCAGATCCCGAGCACGAGTGCGCCCCGCCCGATCCTGGTGACGGCCTGACAGTCACCTTCTACACCTGCGGGTGCGGCCAGACGTGGCTGTTGCACCGCGATGGTGACAACCCGGGCGAGTGGCAGATGGTCAACCAGGACTGACCCCGGGGGTGTCGCAGTGTCGAAGCGCCGCCACCGGAATCTGACGAAGGCCGCGGCGCGCCCTGTCGCACCCGCTGCCACGTTCACCGCCGAGCAGGTGCAGGCACTGCTGCAGTCCCAGAACAAGACGGGCCAGCTGGCGACGATGCTGCCCCGCACCGACCCGCAGGTGCCGTTCGGGCCTGGCCTACCCCTGCAGCCCTCCCTGATCGACCCGCCGCGCGATGACGGATCTGGGCGCAGCGAACCCCGCATCTACGAGTACCCGGTCACGATCAACCTCCCGGGTGTCTCCGACCGGCACGTGCCGTGGAAGGTGCTCCGGGATGCTGCCGAAATCCCGATCGTCAGGGATTGCATCCGCATCCGGAAAAGCAAGCTCGCGGCCCGCGAATGGGACATTGTCATCACCAAGCGGGCGTTGCAGACCTACAAGCAGCAGGACCCCGACACGTCGTCGGTGCAGATCAAGAAGGATCTGCGGGACAAGCTGAACCCGGAGATCGCGCGGCTCATCGAGTTCTGGCAGCAACCCGACCCGCAGCAAGGTGAGGACTTCGCCGCGTGGGCCACGAAGGGGCTCGAAGAGCACCATGTGCTGGACGCCCTGGCGATCTACCCGTACCGCAACCGCGGCGGGCAGCAGATGGGGTTCCGCATCCTCGACGGATCCACGGTAAAGCCGTTGTTGGATCATCTCGGTGGCCGCCCCATGCCTCCGCAGCCCGCCTACCAGCAGGTGTTGTGGGGGTTCCCGCGGGGGGAGTTCGTCGCGGACTGCGACACCGACGGGAAGGTGCTCAACGGGTACACCGCGGACCGCCTGATTTACCGGCGCCGTGAGCTTCGCACCTTCTCCCCTTACGGGATGTCCGGGGTGGAGCAGGCGCTGACCGATGTGGACCTCTACTTGAGGCGCCACGAGTGGAATAGGGGCCAGTGGTCTGATGGGGTGGCCCCCGCCGGGTGGATTTTGAACGACGGCGCCGAGTCGTGGACCCCGCAGCAGTTGGCGGAGTACTCCCGCGCGTTCAACGATCTCTATTCCGGTAAGACGCTGGAGCGGATGCGGTTTCATCTGCTGCCGCCGGGGATGCACCCGCAGGAAACCGCTGATGTTGGGGAGAAGTTCAAACCCGACTACGACCTGCATTTGATCAAACTGGTGGCGATGCACCTGGACACCACCATCGCCGAGTTGGGGTTCACCGAATCCAAGGGCCTCGGTTCCTCCGGGTATCACGAGGGCCAGGAGAACGTTCAGGAACGCAAAGCGGACGCCCCCGACCAGCGGTGGCTGCAGGGCGTGCTCACCGGCATTTCCCGCACCTACCTGGGGATGCCCGACGAACTGGAGTTCCGTTTCCTCGGGTTGGACTCTGAGGATGAGGACGCGGCGGATGAGGTGCTGGACCGCCAAGTCAAGGGCGGCCGGTTGACCCTGAACGAGTCCCGGGAGGAGCAGGGCCGCGCCCCGTACTCCTTCGCCGAGGCCGACATGCCGATCGTGGAGACCGGCCGCGGGATCATCTTCCTGGAGAACTCGTCGAAGTTGGCGCCTCCGGGGGAGATGATCACCCCTGCGCAGGCCCCGCCGTCAACGGCCCCACCGGAGGGTGAGGACGCCCAGCCTGGCAGCGAGGACCCCGCGACCGGGCAGCAGCAGGGGCAGAAACCGGCGCCGAAACCGGCGGCCGGGCAGGGGCAGCCGAAACCCGCCAGTGACGGGCAGGACGCGGCGAAGGCGGAGATCGCGGCGTTCTGGAAGTGGCACAAGAACGGCCACACTGTGGGCCGCAGACCGTTCGTGTTCAAGGCTGCGACCCGCACCGACGCCATGCTCCACGAGGTGCCACTGGACCGCGTGGTGTTCAAGACTGCGGGTGGTGGTGCTCGCCCAAAAGTCCTGGACCCGAAGGACCGGGACGCGTGGCCGGCGTGGGCGAAGGACCGGGAGACCGCCAGGTTCTGGGCGGCCCGGATGCGGGAGGCTTTGAGTGGGGCACCGACCCGGATGATCGCCACCCGGTGGCTCGCCCTCCGCAAAACCACCACGGCTGATCCGCAGACCGAAGCCCGGCGCCGGGACGCCCTCGCGTGGCTGTCGGCGCTGGGGTTCAGCGTGACCCCGCAGATCCGGCGCACGTTGACCGGCCTGTACACGGACGCCTACATGCTCGGGGACCACTCCGCACAAGTCCTACTCGGTCAGATCGAGCACGACCCCGAGTGGAACGGGTGGCAACCCGGGGACACCGCGGCCACCACGGAGCGGATCGCCGAGGCGGACCTGTCCCCCGGGTTGCAGCGCATGCTCGCCCAGGCCGACCGGATCGCCACCGGCATCAACCACACCCGGGCGCGGGACGTGGCCGAGGTGCTCGCGGATGCGGTGGATGAGCAGCCCACCGTGGACGAACTGGACGCCGACCTGGCCGAGGTCCTAGAGGACGCCGACGCGGCGGAGATGATCGCCGAAACCGAGGTGGCCCGAGGGATCGCTCAGGCCGCCACGGACCGGTACACCATCGCGCCGGGGATCACCCGTTACCTGTGGGCCACGGGCTCGGGGAACGTGTGTGTCCGCTGCCAAGCCAACGAAGACGCGGGGCCGATCCTGATCGGCCAGTCCTTCCCGAACGGCGGGGCTCCTCCCCTCCATCCGAGGTGCGCCTGCGCGCTCCTGCCAGATTTGTCCGGATTGATCCTCTGAGAAGAGATTTTCCCCTTGTGCCTGGCCGGATGGCCGTAAGGAGCACGCCTGATGGCTGACACGCTGACCTATGTCTACGCGGCCGACATCACCAAGTCGGAGCGGGACGACAACGGCGACCTGCTGGTGTACGGCAAGGCCACCGGATCCGATCTGGACATGGACGGGCAGCGTTGCGACCCGGAGTGGCTCAAGACGGCCATGCCCGCCTGGTTCGAGTGGGGCAACATCCGCGAGATGCACCAGCCTGTGTGCGCTGGTGTCGGTGTCGAGCTGACCAATGACGGCGACGACTGGTACATCAAGTCGAAGGTCGTCGACCCGGGCACCGCGAAGAAGATCGAGGCGGGCGCGCTCAAGGGCTACTCGATCGGCGTCAAGACGCCGGTGATCCGCAAGCGGGATGGTCAGGAGTGGATCGCGGGCGGCTCAATCTGCGAAACCTCCTACGTTGACCGGCCGTGCCTGCCGACGGCCAAGATGATGATCTGCAAGGCGGCGGGTGTCGATGCCCCGTTTGAGCCAGTGGAAGCCGAGGATGCAGCCGTAATGCCAGTGCCCACCCCGGCCGATCTGGCGAAGTCGCTGAGCAAGACCAGCGCGCTGACGGACGAGGCCACCGGGGCACCCGCCGAGCAGGTCACGGAGGAGGGCGAGCTGGAGCGGCAGCCCGCGGCCGAGGACACCGGCGGCGACGCGCAGCGGGTCACCGTCGAGGTGAAGGGCGCCGGGTTCGACTCCGATGAGATCGTGAAGCGCATCGTCGCCGAACTCGGGAAGCGGCAGTTCACCCAGTCCGAGCGGGATGACGCCGCCGACAAGGACCAAGCGCTCCCAGACGGGTCGTTCCCGATCAAGTCGGTGGCCGACTTGAAGAACGCTATTCAGGCGATCGGCCGGGCGAAGGACCCCGCGAAAGCGAAGGCCCACATCAAGGCCCGCGCGAAGGCGCTCGGTAAGGAGAACCTGGTCCCCGACGGGTGGAAGGGCGCCGACCCGGATCTGACCAAGGTCGACGGGGAGCAGACCCACGACCCGGCGGAGATCGCCGCTGTCCGCGACGGGCTGATCAGCCTCATCAAGGCCGAACTGGACGAACTGTCCGAGGGCGACCCGGAGTTGTGCGACGTCGGGGAACTGCTGTGCTCGCTGAAGTACTTGATGTGCTGGTGGGAGGGCGAAGCCGCCGCCGGTGAGACCGACGCGCCGTACGAGCGCCCAACCGAGGAGACCGTGCTGATGGCCGCCCAGCCCACCACCGTGAAGACCGAGACCTCCGAGCCCGAGAAGCCGGGCCCGACCGATGATGATGCGCACCTCACCGAGCTGGTGAAGAGCGCTGTCGCTGACGCGTTGAAGACCTCCGAGGAGCGCATGAAGGCGCTGGAGGCCGATCTCGCGAAGGCTTTGGCGCTGCCGGAACCGGGAGGACCGGTGCTCACACGCACCGCAACCCAGGAAGCGCAGGCCCGCAACACCGACGCCACGCGGATGGAATCCGAGGCCAACGACCTGCTGCGGAAGGCAGCGGCGGCCACGGACACCTATCTCGCGCAGGGCTACCGGGAGCGGGCGCGGCAACTGCTGGAGAAGGCAGCCGCGTAGCGCGTTTCCCTGCCCGTTTCCCCCCTTCACCCCGCCGGTGTGCGGGGTTTTCTTGTGAAAGGAGCCGTTTCGTGGCTCTCCCCGCTAACGTCGAACTGCTGTTCGGCGAGCGCCCTGAGGCGCCGAAACTCCCCGCCGCCGAGGTGTCGGCACGGTTCGATGAACTCACCAAGGCCATCGACGTCGCCCCCCAGCGGGAGGTGTCCCGGGAGGACGTCGCCGGGTTCGCCAAGGGCCAGCGCATCGAGTTCGGCCGCGCCCAGGCGCCCACCTCGGCGTACGATGCGCTGTCCAAGTCTCTGACCCCGGACATTCGCAAGGGCCTCTCCGAGGATGACCTCGCGTCGGTGTCGGCAGCCCTCGAGCAGTTGAAGGCCGCGACCCCGAGCCTGACGAAGGACATCAACCTCACCAACCCGATTTCGACCGGTTTGGTCGCTTTCGACCTTGAGGCTCCTGCGAAAATGCTTTTTCCGCGGCCGACGCCGCTGCGGAACCGTATCCCCCGTACTCGCGGGTACGGCACCAGCCACAAGTTCAAGGTGATCTCCGGTATCACCGGCTCGGGCACCGGCGGTGTGGGGAACCTTCACCCCGGCATCGTGGACAGCACGCAGACGAACTTCGCGGTTTCCGGTGCCAGTAACTCGCTGTACTACCACCGGGGCCCGAAGATCAGCTACGCCGGGTACGACGTCACCGTGCCCTACGTGCAGAACGGCGTCTCGGATGAGGTGACCTGGTCCGCGCAGTTCGCCGGCCAGGGCTACCAGGACATTCGGTCGCTGTCCCGCACCAGCCTGCTGTACTCCAGCATGCTGATGGAGGAGCGGCTGCTGCTCATGAACCGCGGCACCACTTCCGGGTTCTCCGGGGCCATGGCCGCCCCTACCGGTGTGACCCTCACCGACCGGGCACCGGCCGCCGGGGAGACTGCGCTGTCCGGGGTGACCACCAACATCTACGTCAAGGTCACCTCTGATGCGGGGGCGTTCGGCGAGTCCGTGGCCACCGCCGCCGCGACCGTGGCCGTCACCTCCGGGCACGTCGTGGACCTGGCCTTCACCGACGCCGCGCAGGCACTGGGCTACAACTATTACGTGTCCACCGGCGCGTCGGATCCGGGGGACGCGTCCCGCTGGTTCTGGCAGCGCGTCTCTGGCCTCCCGACCGGAGGGAAGATCGTCCTGCAGGGCGCGCTCCCCACCGGCGGGAAGACGGTGCCCACCTCGGACACCTCCGCCTACCCGGCGGCCTATGACGGCATCCTGCCGATCGTGATGGGCGCCAACTCCGGGTACAACAAGAAGATCAACGCCGCGTTCGCGACCGGTGGAAGCGCCGGAACCGAACTGCAGTCCGGTTTCTCCAGCCTCTACGACTCGGTGAAGGCCGACCCGGACAGGGCGTTGTTCAACGGCGCCGACCGCAAGCAGCTCTCCGAGGCGCTGAAGACCGGGAACTCCACCAACTACCAACTGAAGATCACGCAGGACGAAATCTCCGGTGTGACCCTCGGTGACGTGGCGGTGGCGGTCCTCAACGAGGTGACGGGTAAGCGCGTCGAGTTCGAGGTGCACCCGTGGCTGCCGCAGGGGGTCGTGCCGATCCTCTCGGACACGCTGCCTCTGCCGGATTCGCAGGTCAGCAACGTGTGGTCCGTGGTGAACGTGCAGGACTACATGGGTGTGGACTGGCCGGTGCTGCAGTTCACCTACGACACCTCGTCGTACTGGTTCGGGACGTTCATCTGCTACGCCCCGCAGTGGAACGGGTGTCTCAGCGGGATCACGAAGGCCTGACCAGTGCGGCTGGCCATGCCTGACGGTGCGGTGACGGGCGTCCAGGTCGAGGGCGCCCGCACCGGCCGCACCACCAACTATCAGGGCCGCATCGTCGAGGTCACCAATCCGCAGCATGAGAAGGCCCTCCGGGATCTGGGGGCGTTCCCGGTCAACCTGGGTGGCCAGCCAGCCGGGGGCTACCGGTGCGGGTCCTGCGGTTTCGTCGCCTACTTCACGACCTGCGGGCGCTGCGGCGCCTCATGCCACCGAGAGGAACCCCACGATGCCTGCCGCGCAGAAGCCGACCGAGCCTGAGCACCAGGCGCCGGTGGCGAAGCCCGCGACCAAACCCGCCGCGAAACCGGTTGCGGCGAAGGACCCCAACAGCCCGGACAACGCGATCTACCCGGTGAAGGACAACCCGTCAGCATCGAAGCCCCCGCTGTGCCCGGAGGACTTCCCCGGTGGCTGGCCCGCTGATGCCGGGCATGTCGTGGGCTGCACCCACGGCATGTGGATCCGCGAACTACCGGAGGAGGCCACCTGATGGCGGTGATCGTCCGGACCGCCGACGGGGACGACACGTACCCCACTGCGACGGACTGGGTGGTGGACGCGCACCACCAGTGCCTCACCGTGCTGGACACCGACGGGCAGGACGCGGAGGTGGCGGTCTACCCGGCGGCCGGGTGGCTGCGGGTGTGCCATGGCACGGCACCCGGCTCGCCGTAGCCCCTCCTCGAGGCGGGGGAAACCGCACCCGCATCGCGGGTCACACGCGCCGCGCCGCCCGTATCACCAGTCCGCAGCAGCCCGCGCCGCGCGGGTTGGGCGCCGGCACCCGCACCGCGGGCACGCCATGTCCGCTCAGGCCCGTGCCCGCATATCGGCGGCGCTGAAGGGCCGGTCGCATCCGCATCGTGGGCATGCGGTGAGCAGCGCGACCCGCGCCAAGATCAGCGCGGCGCTGCGCGGTAAGCACCATCCCCACCGGGGGCATTTGATGAGCGCGTCGGCGAGGGCCAAGCTCAGCGCCTCCCTCAAGGGAAAAAAGCACCCACACAAGGGGCATGCCGTGTCGTCGGCGACGAGGCAGAAGCTGTCCGCGGCGCTGAAGGGCCGGAAGAGGAAGTGACCGAGGGGGCGCCGTGCTGACCGTCCCCTACTGCACCACCGGCGAGTTCATCGAATACCCCACGCTGCTGGATGTTCTTGGGCTCCGAAGCGGTGACCTGCAGCCTGCTGATCAGACCGCCATCCTGCACAAGCTGCTGATGATGTCTACGCGGTGGGTAGACAGCTATGTGGAGATGGGCGCCGAGGGCACCCTGACCGCGCATCAACGGACGGAGAACAAGCGGATCCGACCGGACCGGCACGGCCGGATCCTGTGGCATCCGGACCACATCCCTGTCGTGTCGGTGAGCAGCCTGCAGTACGGGCCGACCCTCGGGAGTCTCACGACCTACAACTCCCCTGCGGCGTTCATCGAGGACGGTCGAACGATCGTGCTGGACTTGTCGGCGGCCACCACCTCATGGTCAGGGTCGCTGCAGTTCGGTGGCCCGCCACCGGGGCGGGACTCGTACGCAACTCTCGCCTACATCGCCGGGTACCCGAACACGCTGCTGACCAGCGATGTGATCGCGGGTGCCACGTCCCTGCCTGTTGGTGACACCACCGGCGTCCAGCCCGGGGATGCGCTGCGGATCTTCGATCCCGGCCTGGACGAGCCGGTCACCGTGGCCAGCACATGGGCACCCGCCACCGGCCCGGGGTCTCTGCCGCTCACGGCTGGCCTGGCCGGCGCGCACACCACGACCACCCCGACCCGGGTCAGCGTCATGCCGCACGACGTTTTCGAGGCCTCTGCGCTGTACACGATCGCGCTGCTCATGCGCCCCGACTCGTCGGCCGAGGATGCGTTCCCGGATATGCGGGGTGGCATCTCCACGCGGCTGGCTGATAGTCGCAAGGACGGCTCCGGGTTGATATTTGAGGCCGAGCACCTCCTCGAGCCGTACCGGCGAGTTTTCTGATGACCGCCGCCACCGTCGCCGACACCCTGTGCACCTATTTTTCCGGGGAATACGACCCGCAGACCCGCACTTACCGGACCCCGCAGTTGTCCGTGCCCGGCCTGGCGATGGGCGTGGTCCGCCGTGGCCGCCCGAAACGGTTCGACAACGCCGACTTCTATCTGGGCCAGGTGGGCGCCCCGACGGGCTGCATGATGTACGTCCTGCTCAACCCTGGTGACGAGATCCGGGAGGCGTACGGCGGGTCCCTGTACGGGCTGAAACGGGTCCGCCACGACGTGACCATGGATGTGCTGATCCGCTCCGAGTCGGCTTATGCGGAGGACGTGCAGGACGCCGAGTACGCGCTGCGGGACGCCATCATGGCCCGCATCCACGCCGACCGAACCTGCGGTTCGGGGGGGATCGAGGCGGGCGGTTTCCAGGTCGGCGAGGGCGGCACCCCCGGTATCCGCTGGGTGGTGGGTGACCCGGTGAGCCACGCCGAGAAAACCGAGGCGCTACTGCGCTGCACTTTTGCTGCTGATGAATACCTGATCGCATAGGAGCCCCGCTCAATGGCTGATCCCAAGGCCCCGTCCTCGGCGGGGCCATCGAAGCCTGCCCCGGAACCGTTCGTCGAGCAGCAGTGCGCCGAGTTCACGTTCACCGGCGGGTACGCCGCTATCTACCTGCCCCCGGACCGCGTGTCCCGCTGGGTACAGCCCGGCGACGTCGTCGACTGGGGCGCCGATGGCCCACCGGATCAGCACTGGGCACCGGCCCAGCCCGCCGGCACCACCACGAAGGAGGGCTGAGCCATGGCGCAGACCGCCACCTACAGCTCGATGCGGCAGTTCGCGGGGATCGCCCTCGAGGCGACCCCCGGGACTCCGCTGGCGATGACCAACACGCTGCTGCCCCAGAAAATCACCTGGGAAGACAAACCTAAGTGGCTGGACGACAAGGGCATGCGCGGCTGGATGACCAGCATCTATGGTCGCCAGCAAGGTCCGATCGTCAACGAGTTCAGCCTCGACGGACCCGTGTTCGGCGACACGTTGCCGTTCATCCTGGCGAACCTGTTCGGGGACTGCGTGCCGACGGGGACGACGGGCAGCCCCACGACCACGCTGTCCGCGTCGACCACCGCAGGGGCCACGTCGATCACCACGGCGGTGTCGATCACCGCTGGGACGACCATCCTGATCGACACCGGCAACCTCGCCGAGGTGCGCAAGACGGGCACCCCGTCCGGCGCCGGCCCGTACACGATCCCGCTTGCGGCGGGTGCGGCGCCGCTGGCCTATCCGCACGCCTCGGCGGTGGCGGTGATCGGGGTGGTGGCCCCGTTCACGCACGCGTTCTCCCTGCTCAACTCTGGTGCGACGGGCGCCTACCAGCAGGGCCAGCCCCCGACGCACACCGTCACGCACTACTCGGGGGTGACCCCGACGGTGGGTGCGCGGGTGTTCGCGGGCTCCTGCTGCTCGGACCTCGAACTCACGTTCAACGCCGAGACCGAACTGCTCATGATGACCTCCAAGTGGACGTCCTGGCCGTCGGCTGCGGCGGGGGCGCTGCCGGTGTCGGCCCCGTCGGCGGTGCTGCCCATCGCGTCGTGGCGGGGTGTGATCGGTCTCGGTGGTCCGGCGACGGGCGGAACCCTGGTGAAGGCCGTCCCGAGCGGGAAGATCAGCTTCAAGCGGAAGCTGGAACCGGACTTCACGGTGTCGGGTGTGCAGACCCCGTACATCATCCAGCGCGGCGAGCTTGACATCTCCGGGGAGTTGGAGGTCATCGCCGCCGACGAGTCCGGCCTGAACTACATGTTGCAGAACACGCAGCCCCAGTTCCAGTTCCTCTTGGACAACGGGCAGGCCGGGGCCGCGGACGTCAAGGTGCAGGTGGACTGCCAGCAGGCCGCGTTCGCCGCCGCCACCATGGACGTCAGCAAGGCGAACATCCGCTACAAGCTCACCTTCGACGCCCTCGCCAACGTGACCAATGCCGGCGGCTCGGGTGGCGGCAGTCCCGGCAAGGTGACTATCACCAACGCCCTCGGCTCCAACACCTACCTGTGATCGGAGGGCTGCATGCGCGTTGACCTGCCCACAGACGGGGCGTGGGTGGAACTACGGGACCCGGAGACCATCATCGCCGGGGACCAGGAAGACCTGATGCGGCAGATGCCGAAACCGGACGAGGGGCGCCCGTTCGACTTCGCGTACGACCTCACCACCGGGCTGAAGCTCCTGATGATCAAGGACTGGTACGTGCCGTACCTCAGCGACCCGCATGCGCTGCCGGTGGCCAACCCGAAGCTACTGCGCGAGCTGCGGCTGCCGGATAACCACAAGCTCGAGGAAGCCCTCGCGCCCGCCCGGGCACTGCTGTTCCCCACCCCGGCCGAGCCGTCGGATAAGCAGCTCGAGGACCCGGGGTCCCCTACCACGCCCGCGAACGCATAGCGGCGCGTTTCGCGGGCCTCGCCCCCCGGAAGCCCCCAGCTCCGGGTGAGCCGGAGTTGTGGGAGCGGGTGATGGCGCTGGAGTGGTGGCTGCACGAGTACGGCAAAACCCCGGCGGAGGTGGCGGCGATGCCCGCCTGGTTCGTGGCCCGGGCGCCGCACATCGCTGCACTGCGCCACGAGGAGGAGCAGCGCCGTATCGACAGCAAGTAAGAGGGGGAAGCGGCATGCCGATGCAGGGCGGGGCGGAGTTCAACGCCGCGCTCGCCGGGCGGATCGCGGCGGCTCGGGCGGTGACCGATCTGGCGGTGAAGGCGGCGGCGGAGCAGGTCGCTCGGGACACTGTGGACAAGCTGATGCTCAAGGAACACGCCCGGCGCACCCCCACCCCGTCCTCCCCGGGTGAGCCCCCGGCGATGATCACGGGCGCGTTGAAGTCCTCTGTCACGGTCACCCCGGTGACGCATGTGGGCCTGGACCGGTTCGAGGCCAAGGTTGGGCCCACCAAGGTCTACGCCCGCATCCAAGAACTCGGGGGCACGGCGGGGCGCGGGGCGAGGCTTCCCGCCCGGCCGTATTTGAAACCGGCATTCCAGGAGGCCCGGCACAAGGTGGGGGCCATCTTCCGGGCCATGTGGGCAACCATCCGCTGACCCGTTCTGTCACGGCAACAAACCCCGGGGGGTGAGCCGTGGCCGACGATTTTTTGCCTCCGCTCATCGCGATCTTGGGTGCTGATGTAGCCGGTTACACCGCTGGGCTGACCGAGGCCGAAGCCCGGATGACGGCGTTTGTGGAGTCCCAGACCGCGGCCATGGCCGAACTGGACGCCCGCATGGCCTCCATGGGCGCCGGTGCTGATCTGGGCGCGGCGGCGGGCGGCGCGGCGATCGACACGGGCGCAACCACCGCTGCCGCCACGGAGATGCAGGCCGAGAACGACCGCATCAAAGCCTCTTTCGCGGAAGTGGCGGCGTCGGCGCAGGCCATGTCCGTTGAGGTCGAAGCCTCCTACGGGGCGATGGCGGCGCGCACCGCCGAACTGTCGACGGCGATGGCCGCCGCGGGGGACAAGGCGGCGGTGTCCAACAAGGCGCTCGGTGAGGCTTGGACTGGTAGCAGCGCCAAAGCCGACGGCTTCCTGGGCAAGCTGGGCATGTCCAAGGCGGCGCTCATCGGGGTCGCTGCCGCGGGTATCGGCGCCGCGGTGGAGACCGTGAAGATGGCCGGGGATTTCAACATGGCCACCGAGCGGCTGGTCACGTCCGCAGGGGAATCCCAGCAGCAGATCGGGATGGTCCGCGACGGCATCCTGTCGATGGCCGGGGCCGTCGGGTATTCCACCACCGAACTCGCGCAGGCCATGTACACGGTGGAGTCCGGAGGTCAGCACGGCGCCGCCGGGTTGAAGGTGCTGCAGGCCGCCGCGGAAGGCGCCAAAACCGAGAACGCGGACCTGGTGACGGTGGCCGACGCGGTGACCTCGGTGCTGCAGGACTACCACCTGAAGGCGTCCGACTCGGCGGACGTCACCTCGAAACTGGTGGCCGCCACCTCGCAAGGCAAAACCACGTTCGAGCAGCTGGCGGCGTCCATGTCGGCGGTACTGCCGGTGGCCTCCGCGAACCACGTCAGCCTCAACGACATCCTCGGCGACCTCGCCAGCATGACGGTGCACGGCATGAGCGCGCAGCAGGTCACACAGAACCTGTCCGACACCATCCGGCACATGGCGGCGCCCACCCAGGCGCAGTCCAAAGAACTCGCGATCCTGGGGATCAACTCCCAGCAACTGTCCACGGACCTGGGCACGAAGGGCCTGTCCGGGACCATCCAGGAAGTCGCGCACGCGATCCAGAACAACATGGGGTCCAGCGCCACCCAGGTGGTGCTGAATCTGAACAACGCACTTAAGGGACTGCCCAAGTCTGTGCAGGACCTGGGCGCGAAGGTCCTCGACGGCAGCATGTCGATGAAAGACTTCACGGCTGCCGCCAAAGGCATGAACGTGATCAGCGACAAGCAAGTCACCTCGTTCGCCGCGCTCGCCGGGTCCACTCACGTCATCGGCACCACTCAAATGGACGGCGCGCACGTCATGCAGTCCTACACGGGGGCGCTGCGGGCCGCGATGGGTGACGCCACCGGGTTGAACACCGCGCTGATGCTCACCGGGGAGAACACCCAGACCACCAGCAACGCGATCAACGTGGTGTCGGGCGCCACCGCCGAAGCCGGCGGCCACGTCAAGGGCTGGGCGGAAATCCAGGCCCAGTTCAACACGAAACTCACCGAGGCCAAGGACGGGCTCGGGGCGCTGGCCACCAGCATTGGGGAGAAACTGCTGCCGGTGGTGACCCCGCTGATCGGGGCGCTGGCCACAGCCGCGCAGTGGCTCGCGCAGCACAAAACCGCCGCGACCATCCTGGCCACCGTCATCGGCTCCGTGGTGGTCGCCGCCATGGTGGCGCTCACCGTCGCGTTCTGGGGCTGGGCCGCGTCCATGTTCGCCGCCGCCACCGCCGCTACCGTCCTGGACATCGCACTCGCCCCGTTCATCGCGATCGTCGCCGCCGTGGTCGCCGGGATCGCGCTGCTCGCGTTCGCCGCCTACGAGCTGATCACCCACTGGGGTGCGGTGAAAAGTTTCTTCACCGGCCTGTGGGACGACGTCAAGGGCGCGTTCGACGCCGGGGTGCGGGCCGTGAAAACCGCCTGGGACGACCTTGTGGGCGGCTTCACGAACCCGCAGGCCGCCATCGGCAAGTCCGTCAGCGCGTTCGAACACTTTTTTCTGTCCATCGGCGAATGGGCACGCCGAGCCGTCGACGACGTCAGGCACTTCTTCTCCAGCATCGGGAACGCGATCGTCACCCCGTTCCGGGTGGCGTTCGACGCGGCCAAAGCGCTGTTCTCCATGTCACCGGCACAACTCGGCGAAGCCCTGGGCCGCGGGCTGGGGGAGCTGACCCGGGCGCTGTACGACTTCGGTGTCAGGGCCATCCGGGGCCTGATAGACGGGGTGACCTCCGGATACACGGCAGTCACCACCTGGTTCCACAACCTGCCGGGAATGATCGAGCGGTTCTTCGTCGGCATCGACGTCTGGCTGCTCACCGACGGCCGCCGCATGCTCGACGGCTTCCTGCACGGCATCGTCACCGGATTCCAGGCCACCATGTCGTGGTTCGCGGCGCTGCACGGCCGGTTCCTGCAGTTCACCGTCAACGCCGGCACGTGGCTGCTGCACGCCGGTCAGGACCTGCTCACCGGCCTGTGGCACGGCATCGTCGCCGGTTTCAACGCCACTATCGCGTTCTTCGTCGCATTACCGGGAGAGATCGGGAGGTTCTTTGCTGCCGCCCCGTCGTGGCTGTACCAGGCCGGGTCGGACATTCTGTCCGGGCTGTGGAACGGGTTCACCGGGTTTATCGGCACCATCTACCACGGCATCGCCGACTTCATCGGCGGGTTCATCCGCGGCTTCAAACAGGGCCTCGGCATCGCCTCCCCCTCGACGGTGATGGCCGGTATCGGCGGCGACATTGTCCGGGGCTTGTGGAACGGCGTGGTCAGCCTGTGGAACGGGTTCCTCGGCTTCGTCGGCGGCCTGCCGCGCACCATCATCGGCATGTTCGCCGGGGCCGGGGAATGGCTGAAGAGCGCCGGATACAACCTGATCGTCGGGTTCTGGAACGGTGTGCAGCAACTGGCCGGGTGGGTCTACAACCAGGCCGTCAGCTGGGCGAATTCCGTGATGAACGGCATCAAGGGTGCCCTCGGCATCCACTCCCCGTCCACCGTGGCCGCACAAGCTGGCATGTTCCTGGCGCAGGGCCTGGCGCAGGGCATCGACTCCTACGCTCACCAGGCCGTGGCGGCAGCGGCGAGCATGGCCAGCCGGGTCAGCGGCGCCCTCACCGGGGCGTCCGGGTTCACCGGGTCCATCACCGGTTCCGCGCTGGCCGGGTCGACGATCACCACCTCCGGCGGTCAGGGCGGCACCCTGCAGGTGGTGGTGCAGGGCAACGTGTGGACCACCCAGGACCTGGTGAAGGAGCTGCAAACCCAGCTGCTGCGCCACGACATCCGCAACGGCAACGCGGGCATCGCCTACAGCTTCGCCTGACCGGGGGGTGAGCCGGTGACGACGCTGCCGAACCCGGCGCACCCCCTCGTCGGCATCGAGATCGACTTCACCCAAGGGCCACCCAACACGCCCGGCAGCAACCGGCGCTCCATCAACGCCCCGTACCGCAAACTGCAGGTGCAGTCCATTTCGACCGACCGGGGCCGTCAGTACGAGCTGGACCAGGCCACCGCCGGGCAGTGCACCCTGCAGGTCATCGACCCGCTCGAGCTGCTGCACCCGGACAACGGGGCCAGCCCGTTCAACACGGGTAGCAACATCGTCACCCCGTACCGGTGTATCTGGGTGTGGGCCATATGGCCCGTGCTGCCCACCTCGGGGAACATCATCAGCACCACGGTGAACGGCTCGTACGATCCGTCGTTCGAATCCGGCACCGGGAACTGGACGGTCGCCGGGGGCACCACCACCGCGGCCACCTCCACGGCGCAGCACTTCGACGGGTCGAAGAGTCTGCTCGTCACACAGTCCGCAGCCGGCGCCGGGTTCGGTGTCACCAACATTTTCCGCACCGCCCCCGCGATCACCTACACGTTCTCCTGCTACGTGTACGCCACGGGCGGCTGTTCGGTGACTGTGCAGGTCACCGATGCGCTGGGTGGAGTGCACACGGCCAGCACGAGCGTGCAGACCACCTGGACCCGCCTGTCGGTGACCTGGGACTGTGTGGACACCCTCGAAACCGTCGCGATCTTCGGGACCGGCACCAGCACACCCACCTTCTACGTGGACGCCACCGCCCTGCACTTCGGGCCCACCGCGCAGACCTTCGGCACCACCGGGCCGACATGGTCCCTGGTGTTCACGGGCTACGTGGAGCGCTGGCCCACCACCTACGACATGGCCGGAACCCGTGCGCTGCGCCCACTGCAGGCGGTCGACGCGATCGCGTTGCTGGCGATCACTGAGATCGCCCAGAGCTACCAGGCGGTTGCCCTCGCCGACAACCCCGGGGCCTATTTGCCGTTCGAGCAGCAGAAAGCCCCCAACTCGGGCACGTTCGCCGTCGGCACCCGCGCGATTTTCAACCCCATCGGGTTCCAGTCCGCCACCGGTCAGGTGCAGTGGGGTGGGGACCAGCAGCCCGACGGCAGCCCGGCCCTGGTGTTGCAGCAGAACAACTCCCAGAACCCGCCCGTCCGTGGCCACAACTCGCTGACCTACCCGATCGAGCAGCAGACCGCTTTCGACACCATGGCCTCCAACGGGTCCCTACTCAACACCGGCAGCACCGTTGAATGCTGGGCCAAGTTCTCCTCCGGCGTGGCCCTGTTCATGCAACTGCTGCAGACCACCACGGGTGGCTTCACGACTGAGCTGGGCTACGGGGCCAGCAGCACGCAGCACCACCTGGAGATGTACACCGGCGGCGGGCGGCTGGGGTTCCAGTTCCATGACGCGGTGGCCGGGTTCACCGCGTTCCTCAGCCTGACCAGCGACATTCACGACGGGTACCCCGACGGGCAGTGGCATTACTACGCCATCACCATGTGGAACAACGCGGGGGCGCCCGCGCTGGCGTTCACCTACGACACCCACGAGATCACCGTCGCCGGTCCCAGCGGGGTGCGGTACTACGGGTACACCAACCTGCACCACGAGGCCACCACGGATTTCGGGGACACCCAATCCCAGGTGTCCATCGCCCGCATGGCGGTGTACTCCACCAATATCGGCGCCACCCGAAGACAGGCCCGCTACCAGCGCGGCGTGGGCTACATCGGGGAGCAGTCCGGTGCCCGGGTGACCCGGCTGCTCGCCCAGTACTGGGGCGGGGCCACCTCGGTCGCGGCCGGGTTCATCAACCTCAGCGAGGACTTCGACTACAACACCCGGTTCGTGCTGGATGTGCTGCAGGAGATCCAGGACACCGAAAGAGGTCTGGTCTATGTCAGCCGGACCGGGGTCGTGGTGTTCGAGGACCGGTCCTCAAGGTATGCCACCCAGACCGCGACGGCCACGTTCGGGGAGAACACCGCGGGCGGTGAGGTGCCGTACGAGGATTACGGCACCGACCATGACCCCACCTACACGTTCTCCCAGGCCAACCTGACCCGGCCGGGGAACGCCAACTTCCTGCCGATGATCAACACGACCACCGCCGCGAAGTACGGGGCGCGGGTCCTGCAGCAGGACGTGAAGGTCACCAACGACGCCGACCTCACCCAGGCCGGGATCTTCTACCTGCAGCGCTACGGCACCCCGAAAACCAGGATCTCCAAGCTGGGCCTGCACCCGGCCGCCTACCCGGCCATGTGGCCCACGGTGCTCGGTTTGGAGATTTCCCAGCGGGTCACGGTGAAGCGCCGCACCGCGATCACCACGAGCGCCGACTACTACGTCGAGAAGGTCTCCCACCGCATCGACGCCCAGTCCGGCGGCTGGACCGTGGAGTTGCAGGCCAGCCCCGTGTTCGTGCCGTCCGCGTGGGTCCTCGGTGACGCCACCTACGGGGTGCTGGGTTCGACCACCACGCCGATCTACTGACCGGCTACGTCGTGAAACTCGATGGTGAGCCGTTCGCCGAGGCGCAGCCGCCGAATCCACCACATCACCGGCTCGCCCCCCGCCCACAGCCACGCCGCCATCTGACACTCCACCGCCGCCGGCTCCGACGACACGCTGGGAGTGTCCCGTTCGACCTGAGCCTCCGGGCCGAATCGTGGCCAGTCACCTGGCTGCGGGTCCTGACCTGACGGGTACGGGGTCAGATCCGGGGTGCTGGAGAAGGTGACCCGCTTAATGCCCGCCAGGGCGCGAGGATCGAACATCATCACCAGGCCGCGGTCCGGTTCCATGCCGCCGATCATCCCACTTCAACCACTGACTAGCGGGGGAGGTCAGCGCCGATGACGATGCCCACATTCACCGACGGGGTGGTGGTTCATCAGGCATCGCTGAACGCCCTGTCCACGGGCATCAACAACATCAACAGCCTGCTCACCGGGGCCGTCGCACCACGGGCTTACGTGCCCACCGCGGCGGCGTACACCAACGCCTCCCACAACGTGAACAGCGCCGCCGACACCATCATCACGTTCGACGCCGCCTTGACGAACAACGACAACATGTGGGTGGCGTCGAACAGCAACTTCACGGTCAACACGGCCGGTATTTACATCATTTACGGGCAAGTCCATTTCGCGTCGAACAACACCGGTTCCCGGGCCGTGCATCTGTTACTCAATGGCACCGCTGTCGGAAACTCAGTCGCCGCCCACAACCATCCGGGTATGACCACCGGTGACGGGGTGGCGCTCACCGCCATCAGCCCGCCCTGGTCCCTGTCTGTGGGCGCCACCATCTACATGAGCGTCTACCAGGACAGTGGCGGCCTGCTGGCCACCACGGTGACCTTCAGCGGCACCTACATGGCCGCCATCCGTCTCGGCGACTGAGCCCGCGCGGCTTCCCCCGCTTAAACCCCTGCCTTGGAGGCCGCCCCGTGCCGTTCGTTGCCCGTGTCACCGCGCACCCCGACGTCGGCGGTTTCCAGCCCACCTCGTTCCGGGAACTGCTGGGCAAGCACATCCGGCTCCCCGGGCTGGCCGAACCGTCCACCGGATGGCGGCACACCCTGGTCGACGTGTCGGTGGCCGACGACGGGTCCAGCGCCGAGCTCACGGTGCACTCCGAGCCGCACGCCGCGATAAGCCTGGACCGGAACCTGCAGATCGTCACCCCCATGCCCAACGCCCGGATCAAGGCCCACGACCGGGACGGCGGCCTGCTCGCCGAATCCTCACTGCCCGCGCCGCTGTACCCGGGGCAGCTCGTCCAGTTCTCTGACAACACCCGGTGGCGGGTCGTCGAGGAACCCACCTGGCCCCACCGCGATCCCGTGTCGGGGGCGTGCGCCGGGGCCATCGACTGGCAGCACGTGGTCCTCCAGCCCGAACCAGCGCCGTCGACGCACCCCACGGAGGCCACGGAATGATCCGCCTGCTCACGCTCGCCGGGGCGGTCCTGGCGCTGCTCGGTGTGCTCGCGGTCCCGGCGTCGGCGAACTCCACCGACGTCACAAAACTGGCCATCATCGGGGACTCGATCACCACCGGCTACAACGTGCCCCCCGGCGACGGGTACGCGGCGCTGCTCGCGGCCGACCCCGGTAGCAGCGTGCTGCCCCTGGCGCACAACGGGGCCACCGTCCGCACCTGGTTGACCCTGTATCAGGGCGACCTGGACCAGCTCACCACCTGGCAGGCCACCACCGTCATCATCGCGCTCGGCGGAAACGACTGGTACGGGGAACGCTCCCCCGCCGACTACGAAACCGACGTGACCTACCTGGTGTGGCAGATCCGCAGCCAGCTGCCCAACGCCCGGGTGATCCTCTGGCACTACTACCCGTTCGGCATCGGCCAGTCCTCCACAGCCTGCGACGTGTGGCCATGCACCCCGGCCACCTCCACGTGGGCCACCTACGCCAATGCCGCGCGGGACGCCGCGATCCGCAACTACCTGGGCTACATCGACGACAGCGCCAGCGCCCCGGACGGGCACCCCTGGTCCTACTACTGGGGTCCGGACCAGGTGCACCTGACCATCGCCGGGCACCAGCAGCTACACGACGACATCCGCGCACGCCTCCTCGCCTGCTGCTGAGAGGAGGCCACGGTGTCGGGCCCAACACTGCCCATCGACCAGGGCACACAGCGCTACATCACCGTCACCAACCTCCGCGACGCCCACAAGCAGGTGCTCAACCCCACCGGCTGGACGATCACCGCGATGGCCCGGCAGGGCAGCGTCCGCGGCCCCCTGGTCGCGACATGGCGCGACGACCCCGGCGCCGGGGAGTACCTCGCGGAGGTCGTGGACGCCGACCCGCTGATCGACCCCACCGTGCAGCCCGGCGAGAAGTGGGTCTACCTACACGTCGACCCCTCCGCCTCGAACGCGTGGACGTGGGTGACGGCCGAACTGTGGGTCAACCTCGCTGAGCCGTCCCCGGGGGTCCGCTCCGAGTCGTGGCAGGCGCACCTGCAGCTCAACCGATCCAGCATCTACACCTGACTAGGAGCCCGCGTTGACCACCATGACCACCTGCATCGGCTGCGGCGCGACCGATGACCACCCGAAGGACGCGGTGCTCCTCCCCGACGGCACGTGGGTGGACTGGCACATGGACTGCCACGCCCGCGCCGGCTGCCCCGGATGCCAACACCAGACCCGGAACAAGGGCACGGCCCGCGGCGACGAGTTCCGGACGATCCTCGAAACCCAAGACGCCAAGGAGGCGTGACGATGGCCGCTCTTGCGCAAGCCGAATCGAACCGGCTCCTCGACGCATCCCTCGGGACCGCGTCCTACACCGCACCGACCACGCCGATGAAGCTCGCGGTCATGTCCACCACGGGCACCACCACCGCGGCCGGCACGGAGTTCACGGGCGGCTCCTACGCGCGGCAGACCATCGCGTTCGGTTCCGCGTCGTCCGCAGCGGCCAGCAACTCCGGGGCCATCAGCTTCACCAACTCCCCCGCGCTGACCGCGAACAGCGTCGAAATCTACGACTCCGCGGGCACTCCGAGGCGGGCGTGGTTCGGGGCTCTGACCACCCCGAAGACACTGAACTCCGGCGACACGCTGAGCTTCGCCATCGCCGCAATTTCGGCGGCGCTCTCCTAGTTTCGGCCTGACCCGAGCGGCGCCCGGTAGCGGGGGGTAGGGCATTGGCCAGGCACAACTACTGCACCAACCCCGCCGCCGGGGCCAACAACACGGGCTGGATCTCCGCCTACTCCGGGCGGACCCTGACCCGCACCACCGTCGGCGGGTTCGCCCGCCCGCAGACGATCCGGCAGACCGGCGCGGCCACCGACACCGACACCATCAGCCCGCTGGTGGCGTGCGCGGTGGGCACCACCTACTCGGCGATCGTGCAGTTCGCCACCTCCACTGCCAGCCACATCGAGGTCACGCTCGACTTCTTCAACTCCGGTGGCGGGTTCACGCACAGCTCAACGGTGCAGACCACCAACCCGACCACAGCCGCGCAGGTCTACACGATCAGCGTGCCCGGCACGGCTGCTGTCACCGGCGACGCCACGATGGGCGTGGAGGTCTACGCCGCCACCCTGGCATCCGGCACCACCCTGGACGTCACCGCGGTCCTGATCGAAGCCACCACCACAGTCGGTGGCTACGCCGACGGGGACACCTCCGGGTGGGCGTGGGACGGGACGCAGTACAACTCGGCGTCCACGCAGAGCACCACGGCGGCCGGTGCGGCGACCCTCACCGCCGCTGCAACGCTCGCCACCGCAGGTGCGAACACTTCAGCCGCGGGGGCAACGCTCGCTGCGCACGCGGCAGTGACCGCGGGCGCCCTGGACACCGAGACCGGCGCGGCGCCGCTCGCGGCCCATGCGGTACTGACACCCAGCCCCGGGGTGACCAGTGCGGGTGCCGCCGTGCTGTCCGGTGGGGCCGCGCTCACCGTGGGCGCACTGGACACCACCACCGGCGCGGCGACGCTCACCGCGACCGCGACGCTCACCGCGACCGGGACTGGGCAAACCACCGGTGCGGTGGCACTCACCGGCGCGGCGTCCCTCACGGCCAGCGGGGTGGGGCAGGCCACTGGGGCCGTCACCCTCACCGCAGGGGCCGCCCTCGCCCCGGGTCCGAGCGTCACCGAACCGGCAGGCGCAGCCCTCGCGGGTGCCGCGACGCTCACCGCCACTGCGGGTGTCACAGAGTCGCTCACCGCGACCCTCGCCGGGTCGGCCACCCTGGCTGCCGGCGTCGACGTCACCACCAGTGGCGGCGTTACCCTGACCGCAGGGGCCACCCTCAGTGTCAGCCCGGATCCGGTCGTCACCGGCGGCGCCACCGCGCTCGCCGCTGCGGCTGCCCTCACCGTCGATGGCACCGCGACCGCCCCGGGGGCAGTAACCCTGCCGGGCGCCGCGACGCTCACTGCGGCAGGTGCAGGCACCGCCATCGGGGGGGCCACACTCGGCGCCGCAGCCGGCCTGTCCGCCGGAGCGGTCGGGACGGCCACCGCCTCGGCCGCCCTCGCTGTCACCGCAGTCCTCACTACAGGCGCGACCGGCGGCGCGGCGGCGGCGGCCAACCTGGCTGCCGCCGCGGCCCTCAGCGCCACCGGGACGGGCACCGCAACCGGGGGCGCGCCGCTCGACGCGACCGGCACGCTCACCGTCGACACCCAGGGCACCGTCTCCGGCGACGCCACACTGACCGCGACCGCGACTCTCGGCGCCACCGCGGTCGCGGGCGCCGCCGGGGCCGCCACCCTGGTGGCCACCGCAGCGATCACCACCGCAGCGGGTGTCACCGCACCGGCGGCCGGCGTGCTCGACGCCATCGCCACGCTCGCCGCAGGCGGATCCGGCGAGACCTTCGCCGGGGCTGCTCTCGCGGCGGCCGGCGCGCTGAACGTCTCCGACACGGGGACGGGCGCCGCCGGGGCCGCCGCCCTGATCGCCGTCGCGGCACTGGCCTCGGCCGGCATCAGGGTGAGTACCGGAGCGGTCCCGCTCACCGCCAGCGGCGCGCTCGGAGTCACCGGTGACGCCACCGAACCCGCAGCGGCCACGTTCGCCGCTGCCGCTGCGCTCGGCGGCACACCCGGGGTCACCGCCGTCGCTGCGGTGGTCCTCGCCGCCGCGGCGGCACTGATACCCACCAGCGGGGCCGGCGCCGTCACCTGGCCCATCACCGGGACGCTCACCGTCCTACGGGTCGCCACCGCCACCATCGGCCTGCAGACCGTGGCCACCGGCGTCATCGGTGTGCAGCGGGTCGCCACCGGCGCCGTAGGACTCACCTGAAACCCCCGGCGGCGTCCACTACCCCGACAGCGGGCGCCGTCGGGCTTCCACCCCACCGACCAGAAGAGGTGCCTGTGCACCGCGACGACCTCCTCGACTGGGAACACGAGATGCGGGACCACTGGGGTGACCAGCGGACCTACCGGATCGCTGCGAGCGACATCCGCCGGGGCGCGCTGATCTGCCTGCTGCTGGCGCTCATCCCGGTGGGGCTGCTGCTCGGATGGACGCTCTGAACAAGGTGGCCGCACCCGTCGCCCCGGTCGACATGATGCGGATCGGCCGCAACTGGCACGAGGCGTACCTGCTCCTGCTCAGCGCACTGTTCGGTGTCGCCGGACTCGTCAGCGGGCACTCGTCCCGGGCCATCGCCCAAACCCTGCCCGCCTGGGCGCAGCTCGGCTGGTACGTCGGGCTCACCGCCGGGTCCTGCCTCGGGCTCACCGGGATCAGCATGGCCTCCGCGACCCTCAACAGACGCCGGCCCGAGGTGCTGCTGAAACGCCTCCAGCGATGGCGCACCGGGCTGGTCCTGGAACGGGCCGCCATGTGGATGCTCGTCGGCCTGTGCACCGCCTACGTGATCGGCACGTTCGCGGTCACCGCGATACCTCAGATCACCACCGCGCTGGGCGCCTCCTACATCACGGCGTTCGCGTTGGCCAACTTCGCCCGGGCCGTACAGATCGGCCATCGGCTACCCCGCCTGGAGGCCGCGCTGAGGGTTCTTAAGGACAACCCTCAGGCCGCACTGTGACCACGCTGCTGCTGTACGCGTTAGCACAGGTCGCGCCGCCGGGACAGTCGTGGTGGCTGAGCCTGCCCGCGCTCATCACGGCGGTCCTCGGCGGCTTGGCCGGGGTGGCCGCGCTCATCAGCGGATTCGCCAGCCGACGGAAAACCGACGCCGAACGCATCAAGATCTACAACGATGTGGCGCTGGAGATGCTGGCACCGAGCCGAGAGTCGGTGGCGTTCCTGCACGCCGAACTGGCCGCCGCCCGAGCGGAAGGCAAAGCCCAAGCCGAGGAGATGGCGGAACGGGCCGAACAACTGGGGAAGCAGTTGGCCAGCGCCCAGGCCGAAGTCCTGGACCTGCGCTCCCAGGTCGCCGAACTCACCGCCGAACTCACCGCGCTGCGCCGTGGGGCATGACGGGAGGCCCAGCAGGTGACCGGACGCCACCACTATCAGGGCAACGGGGACGGGCAGGAACCACCCGGTCTCGACCTCGGCCGCGGGGTGACAGCCCGGTTCGTCTCCTGGCAGGGGTACGACCCGGTGGGCCTGATCGAAACCCACCACCGCCCGGACGGGGCGGCGTGCAGCGCCAGCATCCTGTTCGACCTGCCCGGCATCGCTGAGGCGTTCCCTGGGCGTGCGGTGTGGACGGTGCCGACCTTGGACCCGCTGACCCTGTCGCCGTCGCTGCGGTGCCCTCGGTGCGGGAATCACGGGTGGATCACTGATGGTCGGTGGGTGCCTGCGTAGTGGCAGCCTCGGCAACCTTGCGCCGTCGCCACTCGGCGACCTGGCATCGCTCTGTGCAGAACTTCCGTTGCGTGGCCGAGCCGGGCGGGAGGGCGTTGGTGCAGCCCTCCCGTTCGCAGATCCGGGCAGTCATCGCTTCTTGGATACTGCGGTTCTATGTGAGCGAGCGGCCCGGTTGAGGTGCTGCGGCTGGTTGGTCGGTGCGGAGGTCCATCCGCAGGAGCAGGCGACTCGCTTGCATCCCAGGCTCGCGTTCTCGGTGGTGGTCGTGTGGGTTTCGGTGGCGGTGGTCTCTGTCTTCGTCATACCAGTAGTCTAGCCTGCTATTTGTATGAGTTCAATAGCTAGAGCAGCAGTTTGTATGACTTTTAATCTGCCCGGAGCGTGCCTGCGGACGGGTGGAGGTGTCCATGCCCCTGTACGGAGCGGACTGCCACCCCGTCTTCCAGCGGGGCCTCAACATCGAGCAGGTGGCCCGCGAGGTCGATTTCCTGGCCGTCAAGGTCTCCGAGGGCATCGACAGCAGCTACCTGGCGCAAGGCTCGGCGGACTGGATCGCCCGCGCCACACGCGCCGGACTCCCGGTTCTGGGCTACCACTACCTGCGGCCCGGCAACGAAGACCAGCAGGCGTGGATCTTCGCCGAGGTGCTGCGCACCACCGGCGGAATCCCCGGCATGCTCGACGCCGAAGCCCTCACCACCGGAGCCATGGGCCACCCCGCGGGAACCCTGACCGACAGCGGCGGCATGGGGAGAACTCCCCACCTGCACGGCGGTCTCATGCCAGCCGAGCATCTCGCCGGGGCCACCTCCCCGTCGCTGACCACGGCGGGGATCCGGTACTTCCTGCAGCGCTGCGCGGCGCACGGCGCGACCGTGCCGCTGCTGTATCTCCCGCAGTGGTTCTGGCAGGCGATGGGCTCCCCCAGCCTCGCCGGGCTTCCCCCGCTGTGGGCGTCGTCCTATCCGGGCAGTTCGGCCGGCACGCCCGCGCAGCTGTACGCCAACGTCACCCCGCGCAGATGGAACGGCTACGGCGGACTCGGCGTGGCGGTCCTGCAGTTCGCGGACACCGGCATCGTCGCCGGATACCAGCCGGTGGACGTCGACGCCTACCTCGGCACCAGCGCCCAGTTCGCCCAGCTCCTCGGACAGGCCCAGCCGGCCCCGCTCATCGCCACCAGCAAGGGGCGCAAGATGCGCGAGATCCACCTGCACAACCCTGCCGACGCCACCGGCAACATCGACCTGTCGGGGCTGCTCACCATCGACGCTGTCGGCAAGTCCATCGTCATGCCCGCCGGGTCGCGCGCCTGGTGCCAGTGGTCCGCCTCCTGCCCCCGCAACACCAACGCCACCGCCAACGTGTGGTGGCTCGTGGAGCGCCACGCCGACGGCACCGCGAAGGCCATCAACCCGTTCCCCGCTGCCGCCGGGAAGTCGGGGGCGTTCGAGTTGAGCCAGGGGGCTGTGGCTATCGAGGTCGGCGTGGAGAACGCGCCGCCCGGGTACACCTTCGCCGCGCACCTGGACTGCGTCGGACACGGCTAATCGCCCGAAGCTGGCGCCCCGGGGTGGACTCCAGCCAGGTGATGATCTCCGGGAGAGGTGGGAGTGTCACGGGGCATCCGCGTTCTGATCAAGCAACGGCTCCCACCACTTCCGCAGATGGCCCAGCACCCGTTCTGAGCGAAGGAACTCCAGCACCTCGCCCTCCTGCTCATTGCACGAGCACCGGGTCGTCGTAGGTCATCGGATCCTCGACCGGTTTCCCGCCCGCAGGGACGCTGCCGATCTCGCCGTGGACCTCGCAGTCCACGATGAGCTTGCCTACGCCCGGAGCGATCACTGACAGGGCGGCGTCATCAGGAGTGACACTCTCTCGTCGGCATGCGGTGCTCATGTCGCCCTCCTTGGGCTTGGGTGGCCGGTCTGTACTGGCGATCAGGCGACCGGAGCTACAGCGGACTCCACGAGCTTGATCAGTGCCTCGCGGGCACCCGCCAAGCCGTAGATCGGCAACCCCAGGTACTGCTCACGGGCCACGGCGGCGCAGTCCTCACACGGGATGTGCTTCACATTCGGCCCGGTCACTCCGCCGCCGACGCTGAATCCGGTGCTGTCCTCGGCGTGGTGGTTAATGCCACACAACAGCGGACCCGGTGTCCCGTGGGCCTTGCCCCGGACCAGGTGCACGTTGCCGACCGGCTTGCAGTCGACGAGTCCGCCGTAGTGACACTGGACGGTCACCAGCGACTCCACGGGCGACTGCTCCTGGAACCAGCGTCCACGTTCGCCTTGTCCATGAGGTAGTACTGGCCGCCGTCCCGATCGCTCCTGGTTTCACCGGACTTCGCCCAGCCCCACAACTGGTCCAGCTTCCATGCCAACTGGACGACTGCTCCAGCGCGCACCTTGGGCCGAGATGGGGGGTGGCCGATGACGGCCACCTCGACGGCGGCCTCCGTGGGCGTCCTGACCGAGCAGAGGCCCTGGGCGTAAAGCCATGCCACTGTCTCTGAGTCGAGTCCCCGCTCAGGTGCGCTCATCGATGCACCGCCTGGGCAGCGGTCCGCTTCCAAGTGATCAGTCGTTCGCCTTGGCGATCAACCCACCGAGTACCAACGTCCGACTTCCACCAGTACGTCAACTCGAACACGATGAGCAGCAGCCCGCCAATTGCGGAGGCGACAGTGCAACGCCACGTTGACGGATGCCCCGTTGCGGGACAGATGGTCGTTCGACGGGCCCTCATGTCTGGTCCCACCGACCAGTACGCGGTGCTCGTTTTCGTGATCATGCTTGGTCCCCTTCGGTCTCGGTGCCTGTCTTGGCGGTGCTGGCTTGGGTGGATTTCGCCTCGGCGATGATGATCTGTTCCCGCATGCGCATCGGGAGGATGGCTGCGCCCAGGTCACCGATCTGCGAGTTGAGCATCTCGAACCGGGCCAGCGCCGCGGCCTGCGCGCGGTTCCGTCGGGCCCAGCGGCGTGTCGCGGGTACGAGCGCCCGCACCGCCCCGGGATTCCCGTCGATGATCCGCGCGTCGAGCTTGGACCACTCGTCGTACCTATCGGCGCCCTCGGCGATGACCCGCGCGGCAGCGACCATCTCCCCGATCCGCTGGGCGGTCAGATCATTGCGTTGCCCCTGCGCGGGGCCGGGGATGGCCCTGAGCTCCTCTGCGGGATACAGATTCCGGCCGGCGCGCCCAGGCTGCCGGGCGACTGCGGCGATCGCGGCGGCGGAGATCAGGTCCCGCATGCGGGACTCGCTGATACCGCGCTCGGCAGCCGCAGCCGCAGCCGTGATGAGTTCCTCGGTCACCGGGATGCCTCCAGCACGCGACGCGCCTCGGCGAACAGTTCGCTGCGCTGAGGGGTGAGCGGTACCCGGGTCGCGATGTAGCCCCCGTAGTTGTTGTACGCCCAGTTGTCACCGTCGGCGCCGTTGTAGCGCAGCACCCACAGGCACTCTGCTCCCTTGCGGATCTCTACCAGCGAGCCAAGCTTGACGCCCTTCAGCAGGTTCAGGTCCGGGATCTCCTCGTCCGCATCCGGCCGCGTGGCGGGAACGGCGATCTCCGTCTCTACTTGGGCGACCACAGTCTCGCGGTGCTGCTGCGCAGCCTCGCGGGCCAGCAGTGGAGCAGCCTCTTCTTCGGTTGCCCTGCGGACCTCGGCGAAGTACACGTACCCCCTATCGTCGGCAGCGCCGAACGTCATGCCGTCCTCCCGGTAGTACCGGCTCCAGGTCCGCAGCGAGGTGACCATCTGGCGGCCGATGCGGGCAGTCACGCCTACACCGGGCACCCCGTACGGGTCCTGGATCTCCCAGGTGGCCGCCCCGGGGGCGGCGGCGCGGACACGGGCCACGTGCTGCTCGCGGGCCTCATCGTTCGCGGCCTTGCGGTCGTCTACCCACCGGTCGATCGCGGCGGTGATCTGGTCCGCTTCGGCCTTGGTGAGACCGATGACGGTGCCGTGCTTGACCGGGATGGCGTGGCTGAGACCAGACGCCGGCTCGGCCATCTCGTACGGGCGGGCCTTCATCTGCCCGAGGACCTTCCCGTCCTGTCCTTCGAACAGGAGCCACCAGCTCAGGGTGGTCGTTTCCTGCCCTGGCCAGGGGGGATCCGGGACGAGGCTGATAGCGCACGTTGAGCCGTTGCGGAGTGTCTTGGTGAGGACCGGAGTCTTGGTCTGATCTGCGCTCATAAGTACAACATACAGACATTGTCGCCCGGAAGTCAACCACCTGCGGGTGGCCTCCCTGATCTGCCCGTGCCGTCTTGCGCGCCCAGATGACGCGCCAGGGATCTCCGGATATCCGGTGCGCCGGTCCCGGACGGCACGGGCACCTACCTCTGTCCGCACCAACAACCGCTGAGGAGTGCGATGACCGCAGACAAGCACGTCGAGCACCAGATCGTCCCCGGCCGTCGCCTCGGCCGCCGACCCCACGACCCCAACCGACCCGCGCTGCGACTCGGCCCGCTGCTCACCGGGGTCATCCCCGACCATCCGGCCACCGTTGACCACTTCTCGCAGGTCGGCGACTGGGGAATGCTCAAGAACGACGTCGCCGGGGACTGCGGACCTGCGATGGTTTTCCACGACCGCATCCTGATCAGCCGGTACCTCGCCGGGCAGACCCTCGCGCCCGACGACAACGCTGTCATCGACCTCTACAGGCGGTCCGGGAACCCCAACTACCCCGCCGACGACAACGGCGTGGTGCTCGCCGACATGCTCAAAGAGGTCGAGACCAACGGCATCGCGGGCACCCGCTGCCTCGCCTACGCCCAGGTGGATGTCACCAACCTGGACGAGATCAAGGCCGCCGTCGCCATCTTCGGCAGCGTCCACCTCGGCGTGGACCTGCACGTCGCGCAGCAGGCCCAGACCGACCAGGGTGGACCGTGGGACTACGACCCCTCAGCGGCCGACTGGGGTGGCCACGCCATCCTCGGCGGGCTGTACGCCCTCGCGGTGCCCACCCCGCACCAGTCGGACGTCAACGTGATCACCTGGGGCGAGGTCATGGGAGTGACCGACGAGTTCTGGCAGAGCGGCCAGGTCCAAGAGGCCTGGGTTGTCATCTGGCCGGAGCACCTCGGCTCCACGGCGTTCGTCGAGGGGGTGGATCAGGCCGCACTCGCGGCCGACTTTAAGGCTCTGACGGGCCGCGACTTTCCCGTCGGGCCCAACCCCCAGCCCGGCCCCACCCCCGTCCCTCCTGGACCGACTCCTGGACCTGCTCCGGCGCCTGTACCAGTGGTGGACCCGGCTGATCAGCAGCTGGCGGACGCCACCCAGACATGGCTGACCTACCGCCACCACGGCATGGACGCGCACGTGGTGGCCGCGCTGAAGGCGTGGAAGGCGGCGAAGGGGCTGTGACCCGCCGCGAGGACCACGACGGGCACGCGGGCGATCACCGCGAGATCCGCAACCACCACCGCGACACCACAGCGGAACGCCACCTCGCGGCCAGCGTCGCCGGCCAGCTGTGGCGCGGACAGACCCCGGCCGACCAGGACATCGACACGGCGTGGCGGCACTCCGCCTCCGTGGTCTACCGCTGGCTCACCGGGCCGGTAGCGCTCCACATCACCCCAGGCCCCGTGGTCGACCAGGACACGGGCGACATCGCACACCACCACACAAAGGAGCATCACGTGGCAACCGTCCTGACCGACACCCAGAAGGTCACCTTCAGCGTCAGCGAGACCGACGCGAAGGGCAACCCCACCACCGCCGACGCGATCAACTGGGCGCTGGACGACCCGACCTTCGGCACTCTGAACGTCGCAGCCGACACCATGTCCGTCGAGTTCGTGCCCAGCGGCACCGTGGGCACCGCGAACCTGACCGGCGCGGACGCCAACGACCCCAACGTGAGCGGTGTCGAGGCCATCCAGGTCACCGGTGGAGCGGCCACGGCCATCGTCATCACCGCTGGCACCCCCACCGCCCAGTGAGAGCAGGCCGGGGAGCCGCAGCCGCCGTGGCGACGGCGGCTTTTTTGTGCGCCGGGCTCAGCGGCTGCGGCTCCCCGGCCGCACCGCTGGCCAGCCCGGCACCCGTGGCGGCAGCCACGGACCCGGATGACGCGGCCAGTGCCGCGCAGGACAGCGGCACCGTCACCGCAGTCGGCCCACACACCTGTATTGCGCTAAACGGGCGGGCCGACAAGAACTGCACGCCGGGCGTCACCAACCCGAACGTCACGCAGGCCACCATCCACCAGACCATCTGCGTACGCGGGTGGACCGCCACCATCCGGCCGCCAGCGAGCTACACGACCCAACTCAAGCGGCAGCAGATGGTGGCCTACGGGGAGTCCGGGTCCCTCGCCGGATACGAAGAGGACCATCTGCTTCCGCTCGAGGCCGGAGGCAACCCGACCGACCCGCGCAACCTGTGGCCCGAGCCGCGCTCCGGTGCACACCCGGCCGGGGAGAAGGACGAGGCCGAGAACGCCGCGAAGGCCGCGGTGTGCTCCGGGCAGATGACCCTCCCGCAGGCGCAGGCCAAGATCCTCGCCGACTGGACGCACTGATGACGTCCGGCGTGCCATGCCCCCGCCGGGCGGAGAACGAGCCCGGCCCGTGGCAGTACCCGCAGGGCGAAGGTCTGGACGGCTTCGAACGGGGCCACGGGCTGGTCGGACAGTCGGACCCGGCGTGCACCTACTGCGGCTCGCTCTCCGGGGACCGATTCATGGAGTTGGTCCACGAGGGCGCCGAGGTCGGCCCTACCGACAAGAGCTACAAGGCGTACGTCGGCGGCCAAGCGAAGTTCTACTTCCAGCACCTGAGTGACGCGCAGAAGCTCGAGTTTGTCGAACTGCTCAACGCCGGCAAGGTCCAGATCGGCTACCCGGGCCACTTCTATGTCCCGCCGTTCTTCGTGCGGTACGGGACCGCGGGCGACTCGTGATCGGCTTCGAATCGAACCGCCCGGTGGCGATCACCCAGGACAACGACTTGGTGTTCAACGCCTGGCGCACGCTAGGCCGCCTCGTCTATCACTGCGCCGACGGGACGATCATCGAAGTCGAGATCGGCCAGGACACTGACCTCACGAGCAGCCCGGCTGTACTCCGGTGGCTTGTGGACGTTCTCACGGGCACTGCGGCGGCCATACTCCATGATCATCTTTGGCGTCGCGTCGTGCCCACTGGACTGATCAGCTACCGGCGCGCTGATCACATCCTGCTGGAAGCGCTGGGCACCCTTGGTGTGGCAGCCCCTCGCCGTTACCTGATGTTCGCGGCAGTCAGATGGGGGTCCCTGCTCACACGCCGCGGTGGTCACATCGGCTGGTGGCGGGATGCGCCGCTCGTCCTCGCGATCACCATTCCCGGCCTACTGCTCGTCGCCCCAGCGATTCTGCTGCTCATCCCCCTGTCGCTACTCAGCGCAGCCGACTACATGGCCACCACCATGCACAACAAGGAGCGACGCCGGTGAGCGCGGAGCCGGGCCAGTTGTACGCGATCAAACCGAAACCGCTGGTCCGTGCCGCGCAACTCACCGAGGACGCCGACTGGGAAGCGATCGCCGCCTGGTGTGGCGGCCGTATCCGGACCTTCCCGACCGGCGGGCGGGAGCTGACCCTGCCGAACGACAACGACGACAGTGGCGGTTGGCCAGCCGGTCAAGGCGACTGGATCATCCGCGGCATCACGGGCCGGTTCTTCTGGCGCGACGCCGAGGCGTTCGGCGCTTACTACGCCCCCCACACACAATCCCCCGAGGAGACACCGATGACCCCGCGCCGTGAACCTGCCCTGATCCTGGGCCTGATCGCCGCCATCGTGCAGATGGTCAGCGCATTCGTCCTGCCCCTGACCGCCGACCAGCAGGGTGTGATCAACGCTGTCGCTATCGCGATCACCGGGCTGGTCACCGCCGTCCTGGTCCACTCCGACCAGCTCGCGCCCGCGATCCTCGGCGTGATCCAGGCGGCGCTGGCGCTCGGGCTCGCGTTCGGTCTGCACATGACCGCCGGGAATCAGGCGGTCATCATGGCGTTCGCTGCGGCCATCGTGGCGGCGTTCGTCCGCACCCAGGTCACCGCGCACCCGGCCGCGGTGCGCGGCGTCTGATGCCCGTGATCATCGGCCTACTCGTTCTGTGGGTGGTCTGCGTCGTGGTCGGTCTCGCCGTCAAGGCACTGTTCTGGCTCGTGATCCTCGGTGTCGTCGCCTTCGCTGCTACTGCCATGGTGGGAGCCCTGCGGCACCGGCACCGAGAGGGCTGACTGCACATGCGCGGACCTGACGGCGAGAACGCCCGGACTCGCATCGTCTCGGCGCGGCTCACCGAGGTAGAGATGAAGCAACTCCGCCAGCGGGCGGGACGGCGAGGGATGACCGTCTCCGACTACCTCCGCCAACGGTGACGATCACAGGGACCCGGATACCCATCCCTCCATGGAGTCCTTTCATCGTGAGCACGCCGTACAACATCATCTGGCGCCAGCCATCCGTAGCATGAGCACACCAGTCCCCTGAGCTGTCCCGCGTGGTCGGCATCGACCCGGGACACCAAGGAAGCGCCCCACCCTTGCGCCTGAGCGTGAGGGTGGGGCGCTTTTGTGCGTTCTGGGTGGTCAGCCGATGTGGCTGCCGACAGGCTCCTCGGCGAGCAGACGCCGGACCGCTTCCCGGACCGCGTCCGCGCGGGAGACTGCCGCGCGGGACGCCCACGCGTCCAGGCTGGGCAGCAGGTCGCCGAGACGAACGTGCACGGCGCCGCCGACCTCGGGGCGGCCGGGTCCGCGCTCGTCCTCGATCTCGCCGAAGTACTTCTGCGCCGCGTCCTCTTCCGCGTTGAAGATCAGCCAGTCGCGGGCGTCGTCCTCGGTGACGTACGAGTAGGTGTCGACCTCGCCCTGCCAGTTGGACCAGGTGCGCAGCACCCAGCGACCCTTGGCGGTGCGGTAGAGACCCTGGCCGCGGTTCTGGTCGCGAGTGTTGACGTCGGCCAGGTTGGAGCCGTCGAACACGGCCTTGTCGCCGTGCCAGTACGTGGCGGACTCCTCGGTGAAGAACCCGGCGCGTCGGCGGGGTGCCTGCTCGTCGGACTCCCACGGGTCGTAGCTGTCGGTGTCGGTCTCAGTAACGTAGATGCGGGTCATCGGGTCCTCCGTAGAACGGTGTTTGGCGATATCGTTAATCTACGGTGGCCCGGTGACCCTTGTCAATAGGCGATATCGCCAAACATCCGTGGCGTCCCTCCCGGCCCAGCAGACCGCTGCCGCGACACGCCCCCAGGATCGACACGCCGCCGCGAAATTTCGGCCTACACTCTGGCTTCTCGCGCGCGGGCGCGCGCGGGCGCGTTGGACCCCCCACCGGGCCACCCGCGCCCCCACCCGCGAAATTTCGTCCGAAATTTCGTCCCGCCCCACCACCACCGCGGCGACCAGCGCATCCACCACGCCGCCAACCTCTAGACCAGACCAGCCCCTCACCACCTCACTACCCCCAAGGTCTAGACCTGGGCCTAGAGCAGCAGGACCACCCCCTGACCAGCGGGCTAGGGCGCCTAGGGCGGACCGGCAGGAGCAAACACACACACTGTGTGGCGACCCACGGGCACACCCGCTCCTACCAGGGGCAGATGAGGCAGCACCCCCCCCTCCTGCCGGCGGTGTGTGTGTTTGTGTGCTCCACGACCAGTACGACCCAGCGCAACGAGAAGGGCCGGTCACCTCACATGGAGGTGACCGGCCCTTCTCG
>DASXOV010000075.1:0-44436 GCA_036494005.1 Pseudonocardiaceae bacterium
GCGGCGCGGTGGCTGCAGCCGAAGCGGCTGGCCTGTCGGTTGGGCCGGACGGGTCACTGAGGCTGCCCCCAGGCGTGGGCGTCCTGCTGGCGCTGACCGACCCGCCGCTGCTGGTGCTGCAGGCGCCAGCCACGCGCGTACCTGCTCGGATTCGACCCCGCCAGCAACGGTAAGGCCATCGTCGCCATCGGCAACCCCGACACCGCCCGCAACATCGTCACCTACATCCCCGGCACCGGCGCCGGCTTCCGCAGCGTCGGCGGCAACCAGGGCGACCTCGCGCGTGCGGATCTGATGGTGAAGCAAGCCACCGCCATGGATGCCCGCCCCACATCGGCGGTCATGTGGATCGGGTACCAGGCCCCGCAGGACATCGTGACCTTCCCACCCGGCCACGGTGACGCCATCGACCCCGGATTCGCCACACGAGCCGCCCCCACCTGGACTCCTTCCAAGTGGACTTCTTCCAAGACGGGCTCCGCGCCACCCACCAAGGCCCTCCGTCACACAACACCGTGCTCGGCCACTCCTACGGCTCCACCGTGGTCGGCTACGCCGCCAGAGACCACCGCATCGTCGCCGACGACGTGATCTTCGTCGGCAGCCCCGGAGTCGGCGTCGAACACGCCACCGACCTGCATCTACCTCCCAGTCACGTCTGGTCCTCGCACGCCGCCAACGACCTGGTACGCCCCCTGGGACACCCACATCCACCTCAGCGCCGACGCCCACTCCCAATACTGGGACGAGCACTCAACCTCGCTGAACAATATGACCGCGATCATCACCGACCATCCCGAGCGGGTGCGCTGACGTGAAACCGAGTCTGGTCCTGCTCACCCTCGGCGTCGTGCTCACGCTAGTGACCGGGTGCGGAATCGTGACCATCGAAAGAGGCGATATGCGCACACTCACTGAACAGGAAGCCTGGTCCAGGGTCAGTGTCGCCAAGGTGTACTGGATACGCGACCTGCCACACGAACGCAACAATGAGATTGTCAATGCCCTGTACTCATACTGGCTCTCCCACGACTACCGAGTGCTCTCCGATCAACGTGACATCCAAACGCTGTTCGTCGAGAACAACACCGACGCATTCCGAATGTCTCTGCAATCAAGCGTGCAGGGCGATCTCTCCATCTCAGCGACCTCACCGTGCGTCTGGCCGGACGGCACCCCACCCCCGACGTTGCGCGCCGCTGACCCACAAACCGCCCGGCCACGCCATCACCGTATTTTCGTCGAGTAAGCACAGATGATCTCGGAGGGACGGGGGCTTATGAGCGCACCCCACTGGCTACCATCACCACCGAGCCCGCAGCGCCCGTGTTGCACGAAGTTTGCCCTGATCGCAAGTGGTGTAGTCGTTGCCGTCGCCACGATTGCCCTGCTCCTGTACCAGGCCGGGTCGGTCCTCGCGGGCCTCGTGCCCTCAGCACCGTCGACGACACCCGAAAAGCCCCTGAATAACCGGCCGATCTTGGTGCAGGAACAAGGGCCGACGGAGCCCGTGACATACGGCGCCATGCCAGATCTTCACCGGAACCGGCTTCGAGGAGGCGTTCGGGTCGCCGCCGAACTCCCCCGTCGAGACCATTCTCCATGTCCAACAGGGGCCGCTGAGATTTCCGGAGGCCGGCGTCACGTTGGCCCACACAGAGGCATCGTGCCGGCGATCCAATCTCGTGAGCCACGGGTCGCTGAACCCGGGTTACCAATCTGTGGATGCCAAATTCATCTACTACGATTCGGATCGCGACATAAAGCTGGCCGGCTTCCCGTGCGACCCGAACTCGCCCGCGCAGATATCGGGTCCGCTGATCCCGCGATCTGAAGATCGGTGACGGCCCGGTGTGCCTGCAACAGTTGGGAGGTGCGATGGAGTTCAGTTTCCGCGTCGGCCGGGTGTACGTGCAGCTGGTGAACTTTCAGCATGAGCCGTCGAGCGGCTGACCAATCTGCTGACCCCGATGGCGCGCGGTATCGAGGCGAACCTGACGTCAGCGAATGATTCGCACGGCGACGTCGAGATCGAGTCCCGCCCAGGCAGTGTCGGCGGTGACTGCGGGCAGATCCAAGCGGGCACCCAATGCGAGGCAGCATCGGTCACCGAGTGACAGGCCCGCCGTGCGGGTGCGTGTCCACAATGTCGCGGCCCTGACCGCGTCGGCTTCGGTCACCGGTTCCACTCGCACTCCCAGGGTGCGCAGCCGGTGGGTGGCTCGGGCGGCGTCGACGCCGTGCTGGTGCAGCTTCTGCCAGGTCTCGGACCAGTTCGCCGCGGACATGACCGCGGCAGGGAGCAGCGGGTGCACCAGGTCTGCACCGGGTTCGTTGCGCAGCCAGGCCAGCACCGCGGAGGTGTCCAACACAGCGGTTGCACCCGCCGCGGTCACTGGTGATCCTCACGGGCCGCTTCGGCGCGCCGGTCGGCGATCAACTCCTCCACCGCCGATCCATCGCCGGTCCAGGCCGCGGCGACGTCGCGGCGAATACGACTGGCAAGCTGCTCGCGGGTTTCGATCACGACGCGCCCGTCCTCCACGTACACCACCAGCGGCACTCCGGCCTCGATTCCCGCAGCTCGTCGTACCTGCGCCGGGATCGTCACGCGGCCCTGTTCGTTGACAGTCATCTCCCCATGTGGACCCTCGGATGATGAATGTGTCACCCCTGAAATATATCTGACACAGGTGAACATTCTCGACACGCGGCGCCGAGGGGATCTTCTCGTTTCGGACGTGTGGGCATGAGCGTCCCGCTACGCTGCGCGCTCGACCCGAGTTCCCGACACGACAGGCGGCGGTGATGGCAGCGGGTGGCGACGACGCGAAGCCGGTCGACCCGTGCGGTAGGGGGTGAGAGTCGGTGGTGTCCTTCCCCGCGCTGTGGAACGCCCGGCCTGAGGTCTTCGCGCAGGCCGCGGCGCGGTGGGAAGTGTTCGGCACCGGATTGGACGCCCGGCACGATGACCTGACCCGGACCAGCACCGCGGTGGGCGCCGGATGGGAGGGTTCAGCCCGGGACGCGGCGATGGCCTACCTCAGCGGGATCGCCGAGCGGATCGAACGGGCTCGGGCGCTGGTCGAGCAGATCCCCCCGGTGCTCATCGAGCACAGCGCCATCGTGGAGTCAGCCCAGGAGCAGCTGCGCGCCGCGCTGGCCGCCACATTCGGCACCCCGATCATCGTCGGCCCGGACGGTTCAGTGCGCATTCCCCCGGCACTGGCCGCCGTGGTGCTGGCGCTGGGCGGCCCGGTCACGCTGGCGGTGCTGATCGTCCGGGCCGAAGCGATCAGCACCGCGATCCGCGCCGCACTGCGCGCAGCCACCGAATCCGACAAGCGCACCACCAACCGCCTGACCCAGCTGATACCCCCCTCCGGGCCACAGACCGGCACCTCGGGGCCGGGTACGACCCGGATCCCCCCAGCGGGCACCAGCCCGCAACGAGTGGCCCAATGGTGGGCCGGGCTCAGCCCAGCCGACCAGTACGAGCTGATCCACACCCACCCGGAACAGATCGGCAACCTCGACGGCATCCCCGCCCACGCCCGCGACGAAGCCAACCGGTCACGGCTACCCCGGGAGCGGGCCACATTGCAGGCTCAGGCCACTCGGCTGCAGGCCGCTGGCGCGGCAGGCGACCCCATCGCCGCCGCGCAACTGGGTCAGGTCCAGGACAAACTCCGGGCACTCGACGCGATCGACAACACCCTGACCCGCGGGGATCGCCAGTTGCTCCTGCTCGACACCACGGGCCGCCGGGTCAAGGCAGCTGTGGCGATCGGCGACGTCGACACCGCCCGCCACGTCACGGTGTTCACCCCCGGCTTCACCTCCACCGTCGAGGACAGCCTGCCCGGCTACGACGCTGATTTGCGCCTGTTGCGTGAGCAGGCCCAGAGCGAGTCCCAGCGCTTCGGTGATGGTGGCTCGGTAGCGGCGGTCACCTGGATCGGCTATGAGGCACCGCAGTGGGGCGAGATCGCCGACCCCGGTCGCTCGGTGATCAGCGAGGGCCAGGCCCGGGCGGGTGGAACAACGCTGGGCCGATTCCTGGACGGCGTCGACGCCGCTCGCCCGGATGACCCACACCTCACCGCGATCGGCCACTCGTACGGCTCGTCCACCACCGGATACGCCGTGCAACAGGCCGGCGCCGTCGATGACGCGATCTTCTTCGGCTCCCCCGGCATCGGCACCTCCGACGTCCACGACCTGCACGTGGCGCCCGGGCATTCCTACGTGATCGAGGCCCGCGACGACCCAGTCGCCGATCTCGGCCGGTTCGGCGAGGACCCCAACCAACTCGATGGGCTCACCGACCTGTCCTCCGGGGCAGCCCGGACGCCGGACGGCCGGCAGCTGAACGAAGTGACCGGGCACTCCAACTACCTGGCGCCAGACAGCACCAGCCAGTACAACATCAGCACCATCGTCGCTGGGGTACCCGACCGAGCGGTCTACGGAGAGAACAGCGGCCTCGGTGACCACGCCCGAAAGTTCCTAGACGACACCGGTGACGTCATCGGTGGCGCGATCAGGAAGCTGCGCGACATTGCGCCCGGCATCTAACCGCCATCCGGGCTGGCTGGCAGCTCTGCTGACCGCAACAGTGCTGCTCGGCGGATGCGGCCACCTCGGAGGAGGCAACGTGGACGACCAACGCGCGACCTTGAGCCAGCGCCCGGATATCGAGGTGATCAGCGCCCGATACGAACAGATGCAGGCCCAGCTACGGGACCGGCTGAGCACCGAGTTCGCCGGACTGATCTGGACGAAATACAGCGAGGGAAGTCGCAGCGCCTGCGGATTCGAGTTCCCTGACGTACCCGAGGGAGAAAGCCGCTCGCTGACCGCATGGTCCGGGAAGGGCGGACTACCGGACGACCGGTGGGACCACGCGGTCGTCATCGTGCAGGACATCACCGGAAGATACGGATTCGGCAGCCCCGAGGTCGTCGTCAACCGACCCAGGAACCACGAAATTGTGGTGCCCGATTCCTACGGTGCCACCCTGCAGTTCGGCACCGCTGTGAACCTCATCCTCCAAACGCACACTGGCTGCCACCTGCCCCCGCAGCAGCACGGCCCGCCGTCCGGGACCACTCGCACCACTGCACCGAACCACACCGGATAGGCCGGCATGTATAGAGCCGGAAGCGGAATCCGAAGGAACCCGACCGCATGGTCGGCGCGTCTGACAAGATAGTGCCGACTGTGACGCTGCGAGCACGGTCGGGTACGAGCTACACGTGGGGGTGAGCGATGCGCATGGCTGAGGGGAGCGACAGCCTCCTGACGGCGGCGCATCACGCCATGTTCGCCGCCGGCGTCCCGATCCGGTCTTTATTGTCGCGCTACGGGCCCGCGCCATCGCCGACCGGGCCACCGCGCTCCCTGAACCGAGTGCACTCCCCGAACCGACAGCACTCCCCGAACTGACACTGCCATAGAGGGACAGGCCATGGCACCAAGACAACATTCCGGGTCCGCAGACCCAGGCGCTCCTCGCCCCGAGGAATTCGACCACCAGAAGTACGACTACCGCCCCGCGCATCCGGACCGCGGCTTCGGGGGCGCGATCCTGAACGGCATAGGTACGGTGCAGGACGTCGTCCAGCGCGATCAGCTGGAGCAGGGCCTGTCGATGCGCCCAGCCGGCCACATCCCGCGTACCAACGCCGACAGCTACGACCATCCCCAGCTCAAGCAGATGATCGACGCGTCTCAAGCAGATCAAGCAGACGAGCTCGGCCAGATGTGGAACACCCTGGGTAACGAGATCATGGTCTTCGGGGCGAACCTGCAGCGCACCGCGACCAGCAGCGAGGCGATCTGGGTCGGCCAGGCTGGGAACGCGGCCCGCGGGACGCTCAGCGGACTCGCGGGCTGGAGCAACACCACCGGCCAGGGCGTGCAGTACATGGGCACGACGATGCGCACCCAAGCCGATGCGGCGCGCACCGCGAAGCGGACCATGCCGGATCCGGTGGACTACAGCCCGGCGGATTACCAGGCTCGGCTCAACTCGACGATGAACCCCATCGAGTGGGTGCAGATCATCGGCGACGCCCGGCAGCAGGCCGACAAGCAGCAGGCCGCGCACGCCGAGGCCGTGCGGGTCACCGAGACCTACAGCGCTTCGCTGCACGACGTCAGCGGGACCATGCCCGCCTTCACGCCACCGCAGCAGTTCGGCAACGGGGACACCGGTGTGGGAGGCGGGTCACCCATGCCTGGCGGAGGTGCAGGTGGCGGCGGTGGATCCGTCCCGATGCCGGGCCACGGCGGGATACCCGGTGGCGGCCCAGGCGCCGGTGGTGGGCACACGCCGGCCATTCCGGGCACCCACCCTCCCGGCACCCACTCTCCCGGGCCGCAGCTGCCTGGACCCGGCGGGAACGATTTGCCACCGGCGCCGACACCGGGCCAAGTGGTCACTCCGCACACTCCCGCCATGCCGGGCGGACCGGGCTGGCCGGGCGGGCCAAGTGGACCGGGCGGTGGGGCCGAGGCGGTCCCGGGCTTCGTGCCCGCGGCGGGGATCGGCGGACCAGGAGGCGCACCGGGCTCCGGTGCCCGGTTCGGCGGTGGCCGCGCCGGAAGTGCCGGTGGCGGGTTCGGCCCGCGCGGCGGGGCCGGCCCGAACTCGGTCGGACGTAATGCGCTCGGGGCACTCGGTGAGGCAGAGAGCGCGGCCGGAGCGGGCCGCGGCGCGGCATCCATGGCGGGTCGTGGCGCCGGCGCTGGGTCCGAAATGGCCCCGATGGCCGGCGGTGGCCGGGGTCGTGGCGACGACGACACCGAGCACCGGCGTCCGAGCTACCTGGTCGAGACCGAGGACGTGTGGGGCGACGGTCGCCGGGTCGCGCCACCGGTCATCGGCGAGGATCCACCCGACTACTACCACTGAGGCGATGACGCACTGAGACCCTGAGACCCTGAGGCACTCGTGATCCGGGCCATGATGCTCACCCTGGAGCAGTACGACATCTGCTGGGCAGATCTGAGTCTGGGCGAACATGTGTACCCGCTGCAGATCCGCAGCCACGGCCGAACCCATGAGGAGCGGGCACATGTTCGTCGACGGGTCTACGAACAGCTCACCTCAGATGGGATCAGCCGTGGTCGGCGACTGGATCCTGAGCTACAGGACGCACTGACCCTGCTGTCCCGGGCGACCGTCTGGGTGGACATGCAGTGGCTGTCCACAACCGGGCTGTCCACAACCGGGCTCTCCACGCCGGAACAGACCGGGATGGACCGTGCGGTGGGCGCACGATCCGGTGAGCGCGGCCTGGTGGCCCGGCTGGACGCGAAGTGCCTGCAGCTCACGCCGTGCCGGGGAACGTCGATGCTCAGGATGCTCATGGAGCAACTTCCGCCGTCGGGCGCCGCATCCGGCAAGTCGATCACCATGCCACGTGATGGCCTGGTGCCGTCACGGTCCGGACCGGCAGAGAGTGTCTACGACACCTCACCCGCCTCCGGTCGCTTCTGGCAGGAGTACCTGGCGCTGGAGGACGTGCTATCCAAGCCCCGGACCCGCGGCGGCCAGATCGTGGCGAACACGCACCACGCCACCGGGAAGCGGCGCCGCTCCCGGCCCGTGCAGTGGTTCGATACCGACGCCGGTCGCTGGACCACGCGGATGCTGCCTGCGCAGGACGGGGCCGAGCACCTCACCGTGTCCCCCGCCGACCGCACCCTCATGGTCACCCAGGTGGCCGAACTGATCGAAAGCATCGTGCGCTGATCCCCCGTCAACCGGCAGGCGCGACCTGTTCATACTCCTCGACGACAAAGGCGCACAGCGCGTGGATACTCCACCAGGACGAAAGATCCAGACAGCCTCGGCAGGCCGAGCGAGGGGGTGCACGGATGGCGGCGGGCGCTAATTCGGACTCAACGGGTCCAGGTCCCAGGCCCGGACCGGGCACTGGACCGATGGTCCGGCCGCCCGGCGGACCGCCGGGGCGGGCGCCGGGTGGCGCACCGATGGCGCGACCGCCTGGATCTGCTCCGGTACCCGCCCGCCCGTCCGGCAGTGACTCGACGGACCGGCCGGCAGGCCCCCCGCAACCGGCACGCCCGCCCGGCAGTGCGCCGCAACCGGTTCGACCGTCCGGCACCGGACCGACGGTTCGACCGTCCACTGTGTTCAGCCGGGTCACCGTGGTCGCGCCCCATACCCGTATCGACGTGGCCCTGCCTTCGGACGTCGCGGTGGCCGACCTGCTGCCGATGGTGCTCAAGATGGCCGGGGAGTCGACCCCGGACGGCGGCAGCAGGCACGGTGGATGGTGCCTGGCCAGACTGGGCGAGGCCGCGATCGACGCGGATCGCTCGCTGGGCTCGCTGGGGGTCGTCGACGGCGATCTGCTGCAGCTACGGCGCCGCACCGAGAACCCCCCACCGCCGCTGTTCGACGACGTGGTGGAGGCCATCGCGGCGTCCGCGCCGGACAGTTACCGTCCGTGGACCGAGAACACCGCCCGGACGCTCGGCCTGGTGGCGGGCGGCCTGGCTCTGCTGGCAGGTGCCGTCGCACTGCTGCTGGCCGGACCGAGCCTCGGCGTGGCGCTGCTCGCGGCCGCGGGCGGGGTGGCCGCACTGGCTGCCGGTGCCGTGATCGCCCGGATCTACGGCGAGGCCACGACGGGTGTGCTGGTGGCAGCGGCCAGCCCTGCGCTGGGGTTCGTCGGTGGCCTCTACCTGGTACCGAGCCAGGTCAGGGCCGTAAACCCGCTGCTCGGCCTCGGAGCGGAGAACCTGCTGCTGGGCTGCACGCTGGCGCTGGTGCTGGCGGTCGCGTCGCTCATGGTGGTCGGCAGCGGCACCACCCCATTCGTCGCCACCGCGACCGCCGCCACGCTCGGCGCGATCGCGGCCCTGATCGGCATGCTGATCACCGACCCGTCGAAGGCAGGTATCGCGGCGGGTATCACGGCGGTCGCGCTGGGCGCCATCTCGGTGCTGCCTCGGGTCACTATCCAGCTGGCCCAGCTCCCGCTGCCCCGCGTGCCCGGTAGCGCTGAAGACCTGAAGGAGGACAGCGGCCTGCCGGACTACACCGCGATCGAGCGCAGAGCGGGCCAGGCGCACGAGTTCATGACCGGCATGATCAGCGGAGCCGGCGCGGTGGCCGCCGTCGGGGCGGTGGTGGCGGCGACCGGAGGTCCGTTCGGGGTGGCACTGGGCGCCGTGGTCGCCGCCGTGCTGCTGCTGCGGGCCCGGTCCTACGCCAACGGCAGCCAAGCCATCACGCTGCTGATCAGCGGCATGGTCACGGTGGCCGGTCTGCTGGTCGCCTGGGTGATCAGCGCCGAGAAGTTCGCCTGGTTGTTGCTGGTGTTCGGCAGCCTACTGGTGCTCGCCACGATGGCGCTGGTCCTCGGGGTGATCTTCCCTCGTCGCCGTTTCTCGCCGGTGATGCGTCGCACCGTCGACGTGGCCGAAGCGATCCTGACCGCCTCGGTACTGCCACTCGCGCTGGGTGTGATGGACCTGTACAACACCTTCCGGGCGCTGTGAAGGTCCTGGGCCGTCGCCGTCGTGTGGTGTCGGTGGCCGTCATGGTCGCCCTGCTGGGCCTGGCAGGATCAGTCTGGCCCGCGGCCGGCCAGCCTGCGGGCTCGGCGGTTTCCCAGCCAGGAGTCCGGCCGCCCGGGGTGCCGCCCCCGGTCGATGAGGCGGCCCTGCCCACCCCGGCCGAGGTGGAGACCCAGCCCTACACGGTGAACAACGCGGTGACCCAGCAGATCGGCCCCGTGCGGCAGACCGCCGGCTGCGTGCAGCAGACCCCCCGCAGCCCGGTGGACCTGGCGGCCGAACCCGCCAGTCAACGGCGGCTGCGGATCCGTCAGGCCCATCGGTTCGCGACCGGACGCGGTCAGGTGGTGGCCGTGATCGACAGCGGCGTGAACCAGCACCCCCGGCTGGCGGGCAGGCTGATCGACGGCGGCGACTACATCGAGAACCGCGGTGGCCTGTTCGACTGCGACGGACATGGCACCGCGGTGGCCGGTCTCATCGCGGCGGCGCCCGACCCGGCGACCCGGTTCGTCGGGGTGGCCCCGGCGGCGAAGATTCTCTCCATCCGTCAGGGCAGCTCCTTCTACTCGGTGCAGCTGCGGGTGGTCGCGACCGGAGAGGAACTGAACAACGCGATCGCCGGGGACACCGTCAGCATGGCCCACGCCGTGGTGCGCGCCGTGCAATCCGGCGCCACGGTGATCAACATCTCGGAGGCGGCCTGCTTCCCCGCGCAACGCAACCAGGTCAACGCCCCGGATCTGCAGGCCGCTGTGCACTATGCGGTGGAACACAACGTCGTCGTGGTGGTGGCCGCCGCCAACGTGAACGGCCAGTGCAAGCAGAACGAGCCCGGCACGGTCACCACGATCTCCTCGCCGGGCTGGTTCGACGACGATGTGCTCACCGTGGCCGCGACCGACGGGACCGACAATGCCGCCGAGTTCTCGATGCACGGACCATGGGTCGACGTGGCCGCACCGGGAACCGGAGCAGTGTCGCTGGACGTGACCGGTCATGGTCTGACCACGGTGCTGGTCAACGCCTACGGTGAGAGCAGCGGCATCGACGGCACCAGCTTCGCCGCGCCCTATGTGGCCGGGCTCGTCGCCCTGGTCCGGGAACGGTTCAAGAACCTGACAGCCCGCCAGGTCATGCATCGCATCGAGCAGACCGCGCAACACGGCACCGGCCCCGGTGGGCGCAGTGAGGAACTCGGCTACGGCGTGATCGACCCGGTCACCGCGCTCACCGCGGTGCTGACCGAGGAACAGGGCGCCGGTCCTTCGCCTGCGCAACCGGGGCAGCTGAAGGGCCTCACGGTGTCGCCCCGGGAGGATCCGCGGGCCCGCACGGTCGCGCTCGTCGGGGCCGGTGTGGCGATCGGGCTGCTGGGGCTGACCCTGCTGATCGTCTACACCGTGGGGCGGCATCGCCAGCAGCAGGTCAGCCGAGCCCGGGCCGGTCAACGCCGCACCGCCGACCCCGGGTCGCTTCAGCCTCCCGGCCGGCGTCGCTGACCGTCCACCGGCCATTGGCATGTCTGGGGCATGTCTGGGGGCATGTCTGGGGCTGTGCCCAGAAGGTACTCTGCGGCAGAACAACGGTACGGAGCGTCGTCAGGACGCCCGTCAGGGGAGGACGCACACCACCTGATGACAGCGACGCCAGCACCGGGTCCGCCGCATCCGGCCGGTCCGCAGGCTGTTCCAGTGGCCGCCGGTCGCGCCCGGCGGCGATCAACCAGTACCCGGCTCGGCGGGCTGCCCGTGGTCAACCTGGTGGTACTGGAGATCGGGATCGGGATCGGGCTGGTGCTGCTGGCGGTCGACACCACCCTGTGGTGGGCTGCGGCGCTCGTGGCGCTGCTCGCCGCGATGCTGGGCCTCGCGCGCTGGCGCGGCCGCTGGGTGGTGCTGTGGCTGCAGCTTCTCGTCCAGTACCAGACGCGGGCCCATGACCGCAGCCTCACCGGCCCGGACCCGGCTGCGGTCGGTCTCCCGGAGACCAGCGGCCAGTCGGTGCTCGGAGCCGACGATCCACGGGTGGCACTGCTGCGTCTGGTGCTGCCCGATCTGGTGATCGCACCCGGTACCGACCACGAGCGAGCCCCGTTGGGGCTGGCCTGGTATCAGGACACCTGGACCGCGGTACTCGAGGTGGACGGGGCCCCATCCCTGGTCACCCCGATCGGCGGCGCGCCCAGTCTCCCGCTCGGCGCACTCGTGCCCTGCCTGGAGGACCGCGGGGTGGTGCTCGACGCGATCCAGGTGATCTGGCACTGCTATCCGGGCAGCGCGACGCTGCCCTCGTCGTCCCCGGCGCTGAGCTCGTACCTGGAAGTGCTCGGCCCGCTGCCCGCCGCCGCCCGGCGCACCACCTGGATCGCGGTCCGGTTGGACCCTCGCCGTTGCCTGGCCGCCATCCAGGAACGCGGTGGCGGGGTGATCGGCTCGCACCGGGCGCTGATCGGCGCGCTGTCCCGGGTGCGCAGCGCGCTGGACGGACGCGGCGTTGCGACCCGGCCGCTGGATGCCGACCAGCTGCTGCGAGCCGCGATCTCGGCGGCGGAGTTGTCCTCGGTGGCAGGGCCCGGGCGCTCGGTCGCGCTGCGGGAGCGCTGGACCGGAGTCACCGCGGCGGGAGTGGGGCACGCCAGCTACGCGATCACCGGCTGGCCCGAGCAGGGTGGGGTGCAGAACCTGAATGCGTTGACCGGAGTCCGCGCGCTGTCCGCCACGGTGGCGCTGTCGGTCTCGCCGGGCGAGGACGGTGGCGAGGTCGGCTTGCGGGGCCTGGTCCGGGTCAGCGCCCGCAACCCCGCCGAACTCGACGCGGCTGATCATCGCCTGCTGGCGGTGTCCGGACGGCTCGGCGTCGCGCTCACTCCGCTGCGCGGAATGCAGGTGGCAGGCCTGGCCGCGACCCTCCCGCTGGGAGCCTCGGCATGAGGACGGCCGGTGGGTCGCCCACCGGGGCGCGGGCGGTTGCTCCGGAGTTCCTCGTCACGGCCGGCATGCTCGATGCGGTCAGTCCCTCCGGGGATCGTGGTGGCATGGTGCTGGGCTCGGGTCCGAAGGACGAGCCGCTGAGCGTGTCGGTGCTGCGCGGCGAGCCGACCCGGCTGGTGCTGGTGGGCGGGCTCTACCTGGCTCGTCAGGTCGCGTTGCGGGCGATGGCGATCGGCGCGTGGGTGGTGGTGGGCACCGGCCGCCCGGCCGCGTGGCAACTGCTCACCCGGGCCGCGGGCGAGGGCCCCGACGGCCGCCCCGCCCCGATGGTGCAGGTGCGCAGGCTCGCCCCGGTCGAACTGCCCCGCGCCAGCGAGGACGCACCGCTGCTTGTCGTGCACGACGGTGGGGCGGTGCCGCAGGAGCTGTTCCCGCCTCGGACCTCGTGGCAGACCACCATGTACGTGCTGCCCTATCTGCATCCTCAGGCCGCCGCCACGGCGAACAACGCCGACCTGGTGCTGCTGCAACGCCTGCCGGTCGGCCAGGCCCAGTTGGCCGGCCGGATCTGGCGGCTGCCCCCACCGCTGATGAACCAGCTGACGACACTGAAAGATGACGGCGTGGTCGCGCTCGGACCCAATCTGTGGTTGCCGCTGCGGCTGGTCACCACCCCCAAGGAGCGCGAGATCCTGGGCCCGGTGCGCCGCGGGGATTGAGTGGCGGATCTGGCCGAACACCACCTCGCCGGTTCCTCGGCCCATCACGGGCGGCGGATCCTTCGACCCAGCACAGCTTGCAGCCACGACGTCATGGCGCTCCACGCAGGTGAAACTACCGTGCTTGACGCAGGGCACGGGTCCGCTCGGCTCGGGCGGCCAGCTGATCGTCGGGGGGGTAGTCCACGCCGTTCAGGGTCAGGCCGTGGGCGGGGGCAACTGTCACCTCGCTGGCGCGGATGGGGCGGCGCAGCAGCTCAGCGGGCCAGTTCGGGCGTCGGCGGCCCTCCCCTACCGTCAGCAGGGCGCCAACCAGGCTGCGCACCATCGAGTGGCAGAACGCATCGGCCGTCACCTGTGCGATCAGCAGGTCCGGCTCGTCGCGGATCCATTCCAGGCGTTGCAGCGCCCGGATGGTGGTGGCGCCCTCGCGGCGACGGCAGAAAGCGGCGAAGTCGTGCTCGCCCAGCAGCGGAATACTCGCCTGATTCAGCAGGCTCTCGTCAAGCCGCCGATGGTAGGCCAGGGTGTTGTGACGGAGCAGTGGATCGACCCCCCACGGGGCGTCGCAGATCCGGTACCGGTAATGCCTGCGCAACGCGGAGAAGCGGGCGTCGAAGCTGCGCGGCACCCCCCGTACCGTGGGCACCCGGACATCGGCAGGTAGCAGCCGGGCCAGCCGGTGGGCCAACTGATCAGGAGGCAGCGTACCCGGCGGCACATCGGTGTGGGCGACCTGGCCGGTGGCGTGCACACCGGCATCGGTGCGGCCGGCGACGGTCAGCGCGACCGGCACCCGCAGCAGCAGGCCCAGTGCGTGTTCGAGCACTCCTTGGACGGTGCGCTTCTCCGGCTGGCTCGCCCACCCGGAGAAGCCGGCCCCGTCGTAGCGGATGTCGAGCCGGTAGCGCAAAAGCCCGCCGTCCCCGGTGGGGGCGGCGGGCTCCAGCGTGGTGTGACTCGGGATCAGGAGTCGCCCTTGGCCGGGGGGTCACCGGGCGTGGTCTCGTCCTCAGGCGCGGACTCGTCCTGCGGGGTGGTGGCCTCCTCAGATGTGGCGGCACCGTCCGCACCCTCGGAGACCTCCGCGGTCGCGGGACTCTCCGCGGTCGCGGCCGGCTCGGTAGCGGCCGACCCACTAGCAGGCGGTTCGGTAGCGGCCGGCTCGGCCGGCTGCGCCGGGCGGTCCTTGGCGAACCGCGTGCGGCGAGCCCGCTGCGCCTCGTTGGTGGCGGTGGCCTCCATGACCAGTTCGATGATCGCCATCGGAGCGTTGTCACCCTTGCGCGGCAAGGTCTTGACGATCCGGGTGTAACCACCGGGCCGGTCCGCGAAATGCGGGCCGATGTCCGCGACGAGCCGGTGCACCACGTCCTTGTCCCGGATCACTCGCATGATCTCGCGGCGATTGTGCAGATCGGCCTTGCGAGCCTTGGTGATCAGCCGCTCGGCGAACGGACGCAGCCGCTTGGCCTTGGCCTCGGTGGTCGTGATCCGGCCGTGTTCGAACAGCGCGGTGGCCAGGTTGGCCAGCATCAGCCGCTCATGGGCCGGGGACCCGCCGAGCCGGGCACCCTTGGTCGGCGTAGGCATCTACAACTGCTCCGTTTCTGCGTAATCCTGCCCATCGTCGGTGCCGTTCTCGACACCGTTCTCGCTGACTCCGCCCCATCCCTCCACGGCGTAGTCCGTCGCGGCGGCTGAGGGGTCGAACCCGGGCGGGCTGTCCTTGAGCTGCAAGCCCAGGCCGGCCAGCTTCAGCTTCACCTCGTCGATCGACTTCGCACCGAAGTTGCGGATGTCCAGCAGGTCGGCCTCACTGCGGCTGACCAGCTCGCCGACGGTGTGGATTCCCTCCCGCTTGAGGCAGTTGTAGGACCGCACAGTCAGGTCCAGGTCCTCGATAGGCATCGCGAACGCGGCGATGGTGTCCGCCTCGGCGGGCGACGGGCCGATCTCGATGCCCTCCGCCTCCACATTGAGCTCACGGGCCAGCCCGAACAGCTCGACCAGAGTGCGGCCCGCCGAGGCCAGCGCGTCCCGGGGGGTGAGTGACGGCTTGGTCTCCACGTCCAGGATCAGCTTGTCGAAGTCGGTGCGCTGCTCGACCCGGGTCGCCTCGACCTTGTAGGTGACCCGCATGACGGGTGAGTAGATGGAGTCCACCGGGATCCGGCCGATCTCCGCACCCGAGGCCTTGTTCTGCACGGCGGGCACGTAGCCACGGCCACGCTCCACGACCAGTTCAATCTCCAGCTTGCCCTTGGCGTTCAGGGTGGCGATGTGCAGCTCGGGGTTGTGCACCGTGACACCGGCGGGGGGGACGATGTCGCCCGCGGTCACATCGCCGGGGCCCTGCTTGCGCAGGTACATCGTCACCGGCTCGTCCTCCTCGGAGCTGACCACGAGCTCCTTGAGGTTGAGGATGATGTCGGTGACGTCCTCCTTGACCCCGGGCACGGTGGTGAACTCGTGCAGCACGCCGTCGATCCGGATGCTGGTGACCGCTGCCCCCGGGATGGACGAGAGCAGCGTCCGACGCAGCGAGTTGCCCAGGGTGTAGCCGAAGCCCGGCTCCAGCGGCTCGATGACGAACCGGGAGCGGGTGTCGACCAATGGCTCTTCGCTGAGGCTGGGTCGCTGGGTGATGAGCATGCTTGTTCCTCCTCTGGCGCCCGCTATTTGACGCCGTCGTGAACCAGACTACTTCGAGTAGAACTCGACGATCAGCTGCTCCTGCAGTGGCACGTCGATCTGCGCGCGTTCCGGCAGCCGGTGCACCAGCACCCGCAGCGTGGCGGGCACCACCTGCAGCCAGGCAGGTAGCGGGCGGTCCCCAAGGGTTTCCTTGGCGACCACGAACGGCAGCGTAGGGATCGACTTGGGCTTGACGTCGATGATGTCGAACCTGGACACCCGGAAGCTGGGGATGTCCACGCTCTCGCCGTTGACCAGGAAGTGCCCGTGGCTCACCAGCTGGCGCGACTGGCGCCGGGTGCGGGCCAGGCCCGCCCGGTAGACCACGTTGTCCAGCCGGGTCTCCAGGATCTGCAGGAGGTTGTCACCGGTCTTGCCCGAACGGCGGCTGGCCTCCTCGTAGTACCGGTGGAACTGCTTCTCCATGACGCCGTAGGTGAAGCGAGCCTTCTGCTTCTCCTGCATCTGCAGGAGGTACTCGCTCTCCTTGATCCGCGCCCGGCCGTGCTGTCCGGGCGGGTAAGGACGCCGTTCGAAGGCCTGGTCGCCACCGACCAGGTCGGTCTTGAGTCGCCGGGACTTGCGGGTCGCCGGTCCGGTGTACCGAGCCATGTCTGCTACTCCTCCCGCGCCTCAGACCCGGCGCCGCTTCGGCGGCCGGCAGCCGTTGTGCGGCTGCGGGGTCACGTCCTGAATGGTGCCGACCTCCAGGCCTGCGGCCTGCAGGGAACGGATCGCCGTCTCGCGGCCCGAACCCGGACCCTTCACGAAGACGTCGACCTTCTTCATGCCGTGCTCGGCGGCCTTGCGCGCCGCGTTCTCGGCGGCCATCTGCGCGGCGAACGGGGTGGACTTGCGGGAGCCCTTGAACCCGACGTGGCCCGCGGAGGCCCAGCTGATCACCGCTCCGGTGGGGTCGGTGATGGAGACGATCGTGTTGTTGAACGTCGACTTGATGTGCGCGTGACCATGCGCGACGTTCTTCTTCTCCTTGCGGCGCACCTTCTTGGTGCCCGCACCTGCTCGTGCCTTGGGTGGCATGCGGTGTGCACTCCTACGAGAGTCTGGGTGGCCGGTCTGGCGCCGGCGGGGTGGGTGCGAGCTGTGTCGCCGTCAGGGGTGGCCCCCGAACGGCTACTTCTTCGCGGCCTTCTTCTTGCCGGCGACCGTCTTCTTCGGGCCCTTGCGGGTGCGGGCGTTGGTCTTGGTCCGCTGACCACGCACGGGCAGCCCGCGGCGCCACCGCAGGCCCTCGTAGCAGCCGATCTCGATCTTCCGGCGGATGTCGGCCTGAACCTCGCGACGGAGGTCACCCTCGACCTTGAAGTGCTCCTCGATGTACTCCCGCAACCGGACGACATCCTCGTCGGTGAGATCCTTGGAGCGCAGGTCGGGGCTAACCCCGGTAGCTCTGAGGATCTCGTGCGAACGAGTACGGCCGATGCCGAAGATGTAGGTCAGCGCGATCTCCATCCGCTTCTCGCGGGGGAGGTCGACTCCGCTGAGTCGTGCCATGCGGCGTTGTCTCCTGTCTCATCGTCCCCAGGTCTTCTCCCCGTCCGTCCCGGCACTGGCGAACCCGGCAACTGCACCGTGCTCGTCGTCCTCGGGCCCCGGCCTGGAGTCCGGGGGTGGACCGATTCCCTCGACGGTTGAACCGTCCAAACCAGCAGGGCGGGCGAACCGTCGCGTCGTCAAGAATCGGGTGGTACGGGGAGGTCTTCTGTGCGCCGGGAACCGGCGACGTCGTGCGGTGCTCAGCCCTGACGCTGCTTGTGACGCAGGTTCTCGCAGATCACCATGACCACGCCATGACGGCGGATCACCTTGCACTTGTCGCAGATCCTCTTGACGCTCGGCTGGACCTTCACGTCATCTCTCCTGGTCGCGAGGCCGCGCGCGGCGGCCCCGGGCCTTCAGTTGTGTCCTGCCCCGTCCTGGGATGGGACGAGGATCGGTGGCGGCTGGCCGTGGAAACAGGTGGAGCAGGCAGCCCCCGTTCGGGTATCTACTTGTAGCGGTACACGATGCGGCCACGGGAGAGGTCGTAGGGCGAGAGCTCCACGACGACCCGGTCCTCGGGCAAAATGCGGATGTAGTGCTGACGCATCTTGCCGCTGATGTGCGCGAGAACACGGTGCCCGTTCTCCAGCTCAACGCGGAACATCGCGTTGGGGAGTGGCTCGACCACCCGGCCCTCGACCTCGATGGCCCCGTCCTTCTTGCCCATGTCCTCCGCGTTCCTGCTGGTTCGTTCTGGTTTGGCCGTACCGTGACGCGAGCACACCCCGAGCTCCGAGACGCGCGGGAGGCAAGTGCTCCGGATGCATGACTGAACAGTAAGCCTGCGCAGTAACCTGCAGACACGCTGGGAACCGGCGCGGTGCGGGCGCCGATCACACAGTTTACGTCGGGACCTGCCGGGCTCCAAAATCGGCCCCGGCACCGGGGGACGCCGTACTGTCTGCTTCGACCCTGCAAGCAGGTCTCAGTACTGTCTGCTTCGACCCTGCAAGCAGGTCTCAGTGCTGCTCACCGCGCGGGCGTCGAGCCGTCGCCCCGCTCGGAAATCCAGCGCATGAACAGCACCGCACCCCACGGCACGGCCACCCAGATCCACCACGGATAGATCCACCGCCACGTGGTCAGGCAGACGACGGCCCAGATCATCACGTTGATCACGCTGAGGCTCAGCCAGGCCGCCAGCGTTGCGCGGGCATGCATCGCGTGGCGGTGCCTGCGCTCGCGCCCGCCGCCCTCGGCGGGCAACGGCGGACCGGACCGCGACCGGTGTGGCGACGGTGCGGACCAGCCGCTTGGAAGATCAGCGGTGAGCATGTCGAGGTCGCCATAGGTCCGAGCGGCCCAGGCACGCTGGACCCGATCGTCGTATTCGACGAGGTCGAGGCGGCCTTCGGCATGCGCCGACCGCAGGTGCTCCGCAACTCGTTCCCGATCGGCGTCCGCGGCCCGCAGCTGATCCCGCGGGGTCTGGTCGTCCACGATGTCCATCATCGTCACTTCCCGCCCGGCCGTTTCCGACATCGCCTGCCAGCCAAACTATAACACCGTTATCGATGGCCGGGTCCCCGTTCTCGGGATGCGCCGGCCCGCTCGTGCCGGATACCGGCTCCGAGCCCGGCCTCAGGCGTCGACCGGCTCGGGTTCCGGGTCGGCGATCGGAGTGGCGCCGTGAATCGGCCCCTCGGCATCGGCCAGCCGGGCACCCTGGCCGCCCCAGCGCATCGCGATCATCTCCGCGGCGATGGACACCGCGGTCTCTTCGGGGGTGCGGGCACCCAGGTCCAGCCCGATCGGCGAGGCCAGCCTGGCCAGGTCGTCATCGGTCAGCCCCGCCTCCTTCAGCCGGGCCGTGCGGTCCTCATGGGTGTTGCGGGATCCCATCGCGCCGACGTAGGCGAGGTTCAGCTTCAGCGCCTCCTTGACCACCGGCACATCGAATTTCGGATCGTGGGTGAGGACGGTGACCACCGTGCGCTGGTCGATCCGGCCCGCCTCCGCCTCGGTCTTCAGATAGCGATGCGGCCAGTCGACCACGACCTCGTGCGCATCCGGGAAACGGCTCTTGGTGGCGAAGACCGGCCGCGCGTCGCACACCGTCACCTGGTAGCCGAGGAACACGCCGAGCCGGGCCATCGCGGCGGCGAAGTCGATCGCACCGAAGACCAGCATGCGGGGCGGCGGGTCGAACGAGTTCACGAACACGTTCATGCCCTCGCCGCGGCGCTCGCCGTCCGGGCCGTAGTGCAGCGTGGTGATCCGGCCCGCGGCGAGCAGGCCGCGCACGTCCTCGAGCACCGCCTCGTCGGCGTGCGCCGAGCCGAGCGTGCCGGTGTGCCGATCCGGCCAGACCACCAGTCGCCGCCCGACGAGTTCGGGATCCGGATGTGCCACCACCGTGGCCACCGCGACCGGCTCCTGCTCGGTCACCGATGCGGCCACGTCCTCCAGTTCGGGAAAGCTCACCGGGTCGACCTTCTCGACGAACACGTCAAGGATGCCGCCACAGGTCAGCCCGACGGTGAAGGCGTCGTCGTCAGACACGCCGTAGCGCTGCAGCACCGGGGTGTCGTCGCCGAGCACCTGCTGGCCCAGTTCGAAGACCGCACCCTCGACACAGCCGCCGGACACGCTTCCGACCGCCCGTTCATCCGAGGTGACCAGCATCGCCGCCCCGGCCGGGCGAGGTGCTGATCGGAAGGTGGAGACCACAGTGCCTACCGCAGTAGCCTTGCCCTCACGCCACTGCGCCATCAGTTCGTCGAGCACCTCACGCACCGCGGACCTCCTTCAGCAGAGTTTCAGTGTGGCCAGGCTGCGACCTACAAGAAGCCGGCCGACGCCGGGCCGGACGATGACCGGCAATGGACAGCAGCGGACGGCAAACAGACACTGCCTCCTTGCATCCGTCAGTATTCGATCCGGCCTGCGTGTGGGTTCACTCACAGCACTCGTCATGCATGACGCTGTGACGGCCGCATCTGTTCCCCCGAACGCCGCAACGGCAGGGCGTCAGGTCAGGGGCCGGTCCACGTCCACCCCGGTGGCCAGGTCCGAGCAGTCCACCAGGGCCAGATCGGATCGGCCGGCCAGCCAGTCCCGCGCCCCCCGATCGCCGGAGGCCGACGCCACGATCTCGGCCCAGTGCTCTCGCCCGAGCAGCACGGGATGCCCGGGCTTGCCGTGGAACACCGCCCTGGCCACCACCCCGGGACCAGCACTGTCGCCCTGCGCGGCGAGCCTGCCGATCACCGCCGCGTCCACATCGGGCAGATCGACCAGGTGCACCAGCGCGGCGTGCACCTGCGGCCCGGCGGTGCCGGACAAAGCGCCGAGCCCAGCGCGCAATGAGGCCCCCATCCCCTCCGCCCAGTCGGGTGCCAGCACGGTGGCGACGGCATCGGGCACCAGCGGGGCGACCTGGTCCGCCGCGGCACCCAGCACCACGAGCACCGAGCCGCAGCCCCCCTCGGTCAGTACGGCGACGGCCCTGCGCAACCAGGCGCCATCGTCGACCAGGGCCTTGGGCATGCCGTAGCGGCGCCCCGCCCCGGCCGCCAGCAGCAGTCCGGCGATCATGCGCGCATCCTGCCATGGTCACCGGTGCGCCGCGGGGTTACTGAGACCTGCTTGCAGGGTCGAAGCAGACAGCTCAGCCTGCGGGCAGGACCTCGGGCAATTGCTGCGGGTGCCCGGACACGATCTGCACGACCCCATTGACCAGGTGGACCAGCACGCAGCCGACGTCGCCGAGCACCGGCAGCCGCAGCGGACACTGCGGCGGTGGCAGCGCCCGGCTCTCCGGCGGCTGGGCGCCGGGCCGCCCGGACTCGGGAGGCACCACACCGGCGCCGGCCGCCACGGGGTCGCCGGGCCGGCCGCCCCCGGGCAGGTTCTCCGCGAGGCCGGGCCGGTCGGCGGTTCCGGCGTCCGGCGCGGCCGCAGCGGGCGCAGCGGGCGCGGGCGGCACCGCTGCCGGCGCCGGCGCGGGAAGGTCGCGAGGGCCGGGAACGGTCCTGGGCTCGGGCAGCACCCTGGCCGGCGCCGCGGGTGCGGCGTGCGGCTCGGTGCGCAGCGGGTGCGAGGAAGGCATCAGCGCCACCACGGCGACCACCACCGGCACCGCGGCGACGGCCATCGCGGCGGGCACCACCCGGCCGGCCGGCCGGGCCCGCAGCGTCCATCCGAGCAGGGCGCCCAGCGGAAGGGCCAGCGCTCCCATCCGGCGCAGGTGCCGCCGGGCCCGGGTCAGGTGCGACTCCACAGAGCGGGGCGACATGTTCATCGAACTGGCGACCTCGGACGGGGCCATCCCGGCACCGACCGCATCGACCACCTCACGGGTCGTGGCCGGCAACTGGGTCAGCGAGGCGGCCAGCCAGCTCGCATGGGCGCGCTCGACCACCACGTCCTCGGGTCCGGCCGCTGTCGGGTCGGCCGCGCCGGGCGCGGCGGCAGTGACCTGCTGCTCCCTGGCCCGCTGGCGGATGAGGTCCACCCGGCGCCGCTTGGCGACAGTGGACAGCCAGGCCACCTCGGACTGCGGGTGCTGCGGCTGCCGGATCGCGGCCAGTAGCGCGTCGTGCGTCGCGTCCTCGGCATCCTCCCTGCTGGCCCCGGACGCCTGCGTCTTACGCACGACCGTCTCCCGAAGCAGGCCCCACTCACGCTGATCCACTGATTCCACACCCTGTCATCGTGCAGTTCCTGTCCGTAATGAGACGCTCGCGAAACCTAACAGCCCCGCCGTGCGGACCCCGCACCTCGGTTGGGTGATCCCGCCCGCCATTCACCCCAAAAGGTCAGCTTGCCGACCTCCGAGCCGGTGTAGGACCGCAGCGCATCGGACGATCAGCCCTCCGTCGCCCAACGCACGGGCCGACCGCATCGCACCCCGCAGATAGCGCAGCGCGGAGCCGGTGTCGCCGGCCTGCCACCACCACGCACCCGCGTCGACCGAGAGCGCCGCCACCGCCCGGTCCGCACCCGCGGAGCGGTAACCGGCCAGCGCCCGCTCGGCCAGTTCGGCCGCGCTGGCGACCTCTCCCCGAGCCACGGCGCACCGGGCCAGCGCGTGGTCCACCCGCGCCCGCTGGAAGTCCAGCTCGGCCTGTCCCGGCGCACCGGCTGAGGCGGACACCGCCCGCAACCTGCGCAACTCGTCGAACGCGCCGGGCGCACCGGCGTAACCGCGCACCTGCGCGGCGTCGATCCCGCAGACCAGGGCGTGCCACGGCGCGCCCGCATCCTCGCTGGCAGCCACGGCGACGTCGAAGGCCTCGGCTGCCTCGGGCCCCCGGCCCAGTGCGAACAGCACGGCGCCCCGGTCCCGCTGCGCCAGCGCCACCCCGTCCGGCCGCCTGCCGTGCTCGAACGCCGCGGCCGCCGCGTCGAAGTGGGTCAGCGCGACGGCCGGCTGCCGCAATTCCCGCAGCACGATGCCGAGCAGGTAGTCCGCAGTGGCCAGTTCCAGGGCGGCATCCGGCATCGGCCGCAGCTCCTGGCGGACCCGCTCCAGCTCGGCCCGTGCCGGGGCGAGACGGCCGGCCTCGGTCAGCACCCTGGCCAGGTCCATCCGGATCCTCGGTACCTCCAGTGAGTCGGGTTCCGGCACGTGGGGCACGTCGAGCAGGGCGCGGGTGAGGGTCCCGACCACCCCGTCGGTGTCCCCGGCGAGTTCCAGCACTTCGGCGAGATCCAGCCTGATCTCCACGGCGAGGGCGACCAGCCCGTGCACGTCGGCGATCCGGGCCCCTTCGCGGAGCACCACGGTCGCTTCCGGCAGCCGGTCACGTCGGCGCAGCACCATGGCCCGCTGGCTGGCCACCCGCACCTGCTGGCCGGGGTGCGCCGGGTGTATCTCCGCGACCCAGCGTTCCGCCTCGTCCAGCAGGTCCAGCGTGAGCAGTGCGGCCACCCCCGCGCTGCGCGCCCGGCACAGCGCCGCGGCGGCCTCGATGCTGGGTGGCAGCGCCGTCAGCTCGGCGACGGTCCGTCGCGCCAGCATCAGCCCGTGACGGGCGTCACAGGCCACCCAGCAGGCGGCGGCGGTGGCATCGGCCGCGGCCACGGCGACCCGATCTCCGATGACCGCGCTCATCGCCGCCGCGGTCGCCGCCTCGGCCAGGCACCGCTCCCGGTCCCCGGTCAGGCACATCACCCTGGCCAGCACGGCACGCGCCGCGGCCTCCCGCCGGGTATCGGTATCTCGGGCATCGGTATCTCGGGCGTCGCTATCTCGGGCATCGGTATCTGAGGCGCGCAGCACCAGCTCCTGCCACACCCCGGGCGGATCGACCAGCGTGCAGGACAACAGTGCCTCTTCGGCCATACCGTGGGGGTCCGGGCCGGCCAGCACGTCCCGCAGAGTGATCGGGCGGAGCCCGGCCCGCCTGCCCCGCTGACCGGCGCCCCGCGGGTGTACCGGCAGGGCGACTCGTGCCCGGTCGTGGCGGTGAGGGTCGGTCAGCAGCAGCGTGTGCCGCCGATCACCGTTGCGCGCATCGAAGGTGGCCGCGAGCGGGCAGGCCCTGGCATAGAGCGCCGCGCTGAACTGGGCCAAGGTCATCGGCTCGGTGGGCCGCTCGGGCCAGGCGACAGCGACCAGGTCCCCGCCGTGCCCGGCCTGCACCTGCTCAGCGGCGGCATGACTGGCCGAGGTCAGCCAGCGCAGCCGCGCGGCCGCGGTCGCACCTGCCCGCAGCAGCGCGGCGTGGGTCCGCACCAACTCGACCGCGGACGGGCCGTTGGCGGTCAGCCGCAGGAAGTCCACGTGGTCGGCGAGCAGATGCAGCCGGGCTGGGTCCCGGTCGGTCCGGCGCCGACCCTCGGAATGCCAGGCCAGCGCGCGGGATCCGTAACCGGCCCCCAACAGTGGCAGCAGCGCGGCGCCGAGCAGCCCGGCGTCGCACTCCGGGCAGCAGCCCCCGGCGGGCGGGCCAGCACCCGGCAGCTGGACGGCCTCAACTGCCTCAACTGCCTCAACGTAGTGCCCGAGGTCGGCGAGTACCCGCGCCTGCAGCTCCGCGGTGCACAGCGCGCACGCCCCAGGGATCGGCCCAGCGACCGGTCCGGCGCCGCGCGCGGCACGCCAGGGCTCCAGCAGCTGGCCGGCGGCCTGCGGCCCTTCGAGGGCCAGCACGGTCGCGACGGCCAGCCGGGCCACCCTCCCGGAGTGCTCCTGCCCGGTGCGGGCCTGCCCGGTCAGCCGGGCCAGCACATCCTCGATCCGGCTGCGGTCCACCAGCGGATCGGCCACGGCGGCGGACAGCTCCCTGGTCAGCCTTCCCGGCACATCCGGACCGGATCGGGGCGCGGCCTGCGGCGGTTGTCCAGCGAGCACGTCGAGCGCGCGCAGCGCTCCGTCCCGGATCGTCATGGGGCTCCCTTCCGGCGAGCTGGGGACGCGCCGACCACGAATGTGGGCCGCTCGGCACGTGACCCGCTTGCCAGGAAGTCGTCACCACCCCGGGTCACCCGCAAAAAGATCTTCGGAATTCCCAGTGAATCCCCCGATCAGGTGGTGGGTCGCCCGGGCGCCGACCGCGTGGCACGGCGCGCCGCGCTCGTTCAGCGACGCTGCAGCGACCGGATGAACGGTCTGCGGGTGCCGAACATCTCGTCGAGCGTGACCGGCTTCAGGTCCCGCTCACCGACGAGCTGGGAGATCTCGCCGAGCAGGCCCACCACGGTGTCGTGATTGGCGTGGCCCAGCATGATCACGCCGGGGTGCAGGTAACGACGGGCCTGATTCATCAGATAATCCGGCGTCACCGTTGTCGCATTGCCGAACGATCCATTCCACATGACCACACGGTCGAACCCCGCATCGGCCGCAATGTCATCCACGACCGCATTGTGGAACCCGAAGGGTGGCCGATAGTAGGGCCGGGTCGTGGTCGCGAAGGTCTGGGCGATCCACCGCTCATTTCGCTCCAGCTCCGCCCGCACCCGAGCCGGCGCCAGCCGAGTCAGGTTGAAATGATTGAACGTATGATTCATGATCTGCACCTGACCGGCCTCGATCAACGGTGTCAGCACCGGCGCGTGGGGTGCCCAAGCGTGGGCGTAAAGCCCGTTGGGGCTGAACGTGAGGTGGATTCCGGTGCGCTGAGCGAAAGCGACGAAACCCGCCACACATTCGTTGCAGTAGCCGTCGTCGATGGTCAATGCGACATGCCGACCGCCCACCGGGCCGCCCCGCAGCTCCACGACCCGGGCGGTCGACGTGGTCCACGGAGACGACGGCGGCACGGTATCGGCATTGTCCAGCAGCGAATCCAGCGGCGAGCCCGGCTCCGCAGGCCATGCCGGCGCAGCCCAGTCCGGCCCGGGCGGCGGCACCGGCTCTGCCGACCCCGCTATCCGGGTTCCCGTGCCGTCGCACCCGGCCAGGAGAGTAGCCAGCCCCACGCCGAGCAGGCCGAAGAAACCGCGTCTCGGCAATGCCGGGTCATGCACGCATCTCACGGCCGCACCGTACAAGGGATCTCGGCCATCGGCAGCCCGCGGCGCTGCCGGTGATCGACGCCACGTCACGTTCGATCGCTTTTGTCGCAATGTGCCGTTTCCTTGATTGATGTTCTCCTGACCGGTAATCGCCCGGACCGCCGGATTTCCGTTACGGGCCTTTGCAATATTCGATCCCTTACGCACGCCGGGGTGGTAGATTGCCCACCATGAGCACGGCCGCCCTGTGCAGGCGAGCTCGCATTCCAGGGAGGCCGTCATGGCGCTGGGGCAACTGAACGAACTCGACCAGTTCAAGGTGACGGCCTTCGTACCGGGCTACCCGGACAATGCGCGCACTTTCTACAGCCCGGTGGATCAGGTTCACGATGCGCTCAAGGCAGTGCTGAAGTCAGCCACCAAGAGCCTGGTGGTGAGCATGTACGGCTACGACGACGACGAGCTGGACGCGGTCATCCGGGAGAAGCTCGAATCAGACAAGATCTTCGTTCAGCTGAGCCTGGACAAGAGCCAATCGGCCGGAGTCCACGAGACAGCGCTCCTGCGTAACTGGCAGAACGACGGTGTCGGGAACAGCATCGCGATCGGGCACAGCGAGCACGGCGCGATCATGCACCTGAAGATGGTCATCATCGACGGCCTGGATGTGGTGACGGGGAGCACCAACTGGTCCAAGTCCGGGGAGGGCGACCAGGACAACCAGCTCACGGTCATCCGGGATCCCTTGGTCGCGGTGGAGGCCCGCACCCGCCTGGACATCATTCACGACGGCATGCTCAAACAGATGGCCAAGGCCGGTTCCGCGCCTTCGCACCCCCCGCCCGCACCGCACTGACCGCCGACGTTCCCGAGCGGTTCGCGGGTTGACCGCAGGCCGGCATGACCCTGAGTTCCACCCCCCTGAGTTCCACGCCATGGGCCATCCGGGCAGGTCAGGGGGCGCCCGGAGGTCGGCGCGGGCGATCGCGCGCAAGCTGGTGAGCAGGGCGGCCATGGCGGCGAAGCCGCGGTGCGCGCGTCGATCTCACTGGCCGGATGGTGGCACGACCGGCACCGTTCGCGCAGCCGCTGAACCGCGGCATGTACAGACCGCCGTGGGGGCCGGTCCCAGGTGCTGGGACCGGCCCCCACGGTGGCGAACTAGCGGATCAGAAGTCCATACCGCCGCCGTCGGGCATGCCGCCGCCCGCCGGTGCCGCGTTCTTCTCCGGCTTGTCGGCGACCACAGCCTCGGTGGTGAGGAACAGCGCCGCGATGGACGCCGCGTTCTGCAGTGCGGACCGGGTGACCTTGGCCGGATCGATGATGCCGGCCTTGATCAGGTCCTCGTACTCGCCGGTGGCCGCGTTGAGGCCGTGCCCGGGGTTGAGCCCGCGCACCTTCTCGGCCACCACGCCGCCCTCGAGGCCGGCGTTGATCGCGATCTGCTTCAGCGGAGCCTCCACCGCCACCCGGACGATGTTGGCACCGGTGGCCTCGTCACCGCTGACGTCGAGCTTCTCGAACGCCAGCTGGCCCGCCTGGATCAGCGCGACGCCACCACCGGCGACGATGCCCTCCTCGACGGCGGCCTTGGCATTGCGCACGGCGTCCTCGATACGGTGCTTGCGCTCCTTGAGCTCGACCTCGGTCGCGGCTCCGGCCTTGATCACCGCAACGCCGCCGGCCAGCTTGGCCAGCCGCTCCTGCAGCTTCTCGCGGTCGTAGTCGGAGTCGGAGTTCTCGATCTCGGCCCGGATCTGGTTGACCCGGCCCTGGATCTGCTCGGGGTCACCGGCACCCTCGACGATGGTCGTCTCGTCCTTGGTGACCACGACCTTGCGGGCCCGGCCCAGCAGCGCCAGGTCGACGTTCTCCAGCTTGAGGCCGACCTCTTCGCTGATCACCTCGCCACCGGTGAGGATGGCCATGTCGGTCAGCATCGCCTTGCGGCGGTCACCGAAGCCGGGTGCCTTGACGGCGACCGACTTGAAGATGCCGCGGATCTTGTTGACGACCAGGGTGGCCAGCGCCTCGCCCTCGACGTCCTCGGAGATGATCGCCAGCGGCCGGTTGGACTGCATGACCTTCTCCAGCAGCGGGAGCAGGTCCTTCACCGAGGAGATCTTCGAGCCGACCAGCAGGATGTACGGGTCCTCGAGCACGGTCTCCATGCGCTCGGGGTCGGTGACGAAGTAGGGCGAGATGTAGCCCTTGTCGAAGCGCATACCCTCGGTGAGCTCGAGCTCGAGACCGAAGGTCTGGCTCTCCTCGACGGTGATGACGCCTTCCTTGCCGACCTTGTCCATCGCCTCGGCGATGAGCTCACCGATCGCGGAGTCGCCGGCGGAGATCCCGGCGGTCGCCGCGATCTGCTCCTTGGTCTCGACCTCCTTCGCCGAGTTCAGCAACTGGGCCGAGACGGCCTCGACGGCCTTCTCGATGCCCCGCTTGAGTGCCATCGGGTTGGCACCGGCCGCGACGTTACGCAGGCCCTCGCGCACCAGCGCCTGGGCCAACACGGTCGCGGTCGTGGTGCCGTCACCGGCCACGTCGTCGGTCTTCTTGGCAACTTCCTTGACGAGCTCGGCCCCGATCTTCTCCCACGGGTCCTCGAGCTCGATCTCCTTCGCGATGCTCACACCATCGTTGGTGATGGTGGGCGCACCCCACTTCTTCTCTAGGACGACGTTGCGGCCCCTGGGGCCCAGCGTCACCCTGACGGCGTCGGCGAGTTGGTTCATCCCGCGCTCGAGACCGCGGCGGGCGTCCTCGTCGAACGCGATCATCTTGGCCATTGCGGTGTGGTCCTCCGGTCATGGGCGCCGCGGGTTAGGCGGCAAGGACACAGTGCTTCGGCCAGGCTCGGTGCCCGCGACGGACGTCCGGTATCAACCGGACTCACCCTCCCGACCTGTCTGGCACTCACAGCTCGCGAGTGCCAACTCGTGTTTAGCACTCGCACCCTGCGAGTGCAAGGCGCAACGGCCACCTGACCGCGAGACCGAGCCGGGTGACGGCTCGCGTTCAGGTGGCCGCCGGGTTCACACGAGGCTCAGGACCAGCACCAGAATCACTGCGGCCAACACCAGCACCGCGGGGATGATCCAGCGATTAAGTCGATCACCGTTGGCGAACGACGCGGGCTGGGCAGGCGACGGGTTACGCAGTCGCATCGGCTCGCCGGGGGGCGATGCCGTCTGGCCGGTGAACGGCGGGCGGGCCGGGCCCGGGCCGGACGGCGGTCCCGCGGTCCCGGACGGACGGCGCCGATCATCCTGCGGGGTCCTGCCCTGCGCTGGTGTCCGGTCCTGCCCGGATCGGTTCTGCCCGGATCGGTTCTGGGGGCCGGGCGGAGCCGGCCGCTGGGTGGTCGACCGCTGGAGGGTCGAGCGGCTCGACACCGCGGGCGGACGGGGGGTGGGTGGCCCACCGTGCGGGGGCCAGCCGATGAGGGCGGCGCGCGCGGCGGCGACGATCTCGCGGCAACTCCCGAAGCGGGCCGCCGGATCCCGGTCCATTCCGCGACGCACCACGTCGTCGACCGCCCTGGGCACCGCGACCAACCCGCTGGCGGCGGGTACCTCTCCGGTCAGGTGGCCCTGGATCACCTCGGAGACGGTGCCGCGGAACGGGGCCCGGCCGGTGAGACAGGCGAACAGCACGCAGGCCAGCGCGTACTGGTCGGTGCGCGGGTCGACCGGCTCGCCGCGCAGATGCTCGGGCGCGGCGTAGGTGGGCGAGCCGAGGAAGTCTCCCGACGACGTGCGGTGCCCGGTGGCGCCGCGCCGGGTCAGCCCGAAGTCCGCGAGGTAGGCGTGCTCGGAACCCGCCGACTCCCGGGTGGTCACCAGCACGTTGGCCGGTTTGACGTCGAGGTGCACCAGGCCCCGGCTGTGCACCGAGTCCAGTGCGTCGGCCACCTGCCCCAGCAGGGCCAGCGCCCGGACCGGGGTCAGCGGTCCCTCCTTGATCAGGCTGGCCAGGTCGGGGCCCTCGACGTAGCGCATCGCGATGTAGAGCAACCCGTCGGTGTCACCGAAATCGTAGAGCGGGACGACGTGCGAGTGGTCGATCGCCGAGGTGTTGCGGGCCTCGTCGGTGAACCGCTCGCGGAACTCGGGATCATCGCCGAGGTGCTCGGCCATGACCTTGAGTGCGACCTTGCGACCCAGCCGGACGTCGGTGGCACGGTAGAGGACACTCATCCCCCCCTTGCCGATCACCCCTTCGACCTGGTAATGGCCGAGGCGGCGCCCGGTGAGGTCGTCAGACACGGTGCGCGAGCCTAGTGCCTGACCGGGTACCTGCGTGGCGCCGCTGTTGCGGCCCGGAGAAGAGTTCACGGCGCGCCCGCCTGCAACCAGCAGGCCAGTCCCCGCGGATTACGGGTCTGGGTGAGCACCTGGCCGGGTCCGGCGAAGTCGAAGACCAGGCCCTCGCCGCTGCGCATGGACTGCGTCAGCCCCTGTGCCAGTGGCCGGATCCGGGCCTGCATCACGTCGGCGTAGCCCACCAGGTGCCCGGTGTCCACGGTGATGAACTCCCCGGCAGACAGGCTGAGCACGTCCAGCGCCCCGTAGCAGCAGATCACCATCCGGCCCGCCCCCGAGGCATGCAGGAGGAAGCCGCGCTCACCGCCGAACAGGGCGCGGAACCCAGGCCACTGGGTCTGCAACTCCACCCCGACCTCGCTGGCCAGCCAGCACCCGCGAGTCAGGCACCAGCCGCCGGCGCCGTCCAATGGGATCACCTGCACGTCGCCCGGCAACACCGGCGCCACATCGAGCCAGCCGCCCTGGGCCGGGGCGGTGTAGGTGAACACCAGGTCCGACTCACTGCCCATCGCCGCGCGGGCCAGCGACGTCAGCAGACTGCCCTGCGGGCGCGCCTCGACGCCGAACCCGTAGCTGCTCGCGAACATCGCCCCGGACTCGACCCGGGCCACCTCACCCGGCGCGAGGCCCAGCCGGGCGACCCCGAAAGAAGGCGTGTGCCGCGTTTGGATCTGCACCCTGTCACCTGCCCCTCTCCCCACCGGCCCATGCGGCGCGAGTGTGGCATGCGACGGATCCGTGCTGACCTTCACTCGATCGGGCTAAGCAAGACCAGGCACCATGCGTAGGTGACCAGCACCGAGAAACCCCGATCAGTCGACGAGCACGCCCTGGTGGTGGCCGCCCTGCTGGCCACCACCCCGGTGGTCCGGCTCCCCCTGGTGGAGTGCGCGGGCCTCGCCCTGGCCGAGCCGGTCGTCGCGCCGCTGCCGCTGCCCCCCTTCGACAATTCCGGTATGGACGGCTACGCGGTCCGCTCGGCGGATGTGGCCGGGGCCGGGGCCGACGCGCCGGTGCTGCTGCCGGTCACCGAGGACATCCCCGCGGGGCGCACCGACTCACCGCCGCTGCAACCGGGCACCGCGCACCGGATCATGACCGGCGCGCCGATGCCGCCGGGCGCCGACGCCGTGGTGCCGGTGGAACTGACCGACGCCGGACGGCATCGGGTGCGGATCTTCGCGCCCAGGGCAGCAGGCGACAGTGTGCGCCAGGCAGGCGGGGACGTGGCGGCCGGGGACGAGGTACTCGCGGCGGGCACCGTGCTGGGCGCCGCGCAACTCGGCGTCGCGGCCGCGGTCGGTCACCCCGCGCTGCCCGTGCACCGCCGGGCCAGGGTGCTGGTGCTGGCCACCGGCTCCGAGCTGGTCATGCCGGGCGAGCCGCTGCAGCACGGGCAGATCTACGAGTCGAACAGCACGATGCTCGCCGCCGCGGTCCGGGAGGCGGGCGGCGAGGCCGAGGTGATGCACTTCGTGCCGGACGACGTCGCGCAGCTGGAAGCCGCGCTCGCCGCCCGCCTGGAAGGGATCGACCTGCTGGTGACCTCGGGCGGGGTCAGCGCCGGGGCCTACGAGGTGGTCAAGAGCGCCATGACCGGCCAGGGCGTCGAGTTCGGCAAGGTGGGGATGCAGCCAGGAGGTCCGCAGGGTGCGGGCTTCTACCGCGGGGTGCCGGTGACGGCGCTGCCGGGCAACCCGGTGAGCTCGTCGGTGTCCTTCGAGGTGTTCGTCCGGCCCGCGCTGCGAGCCGCGATGGGCCTGCCCGCGCAGCGGGCCCGGGTCACCGCACGGCTGACCGAGCCGTTGGCGTCCCCCGAGGGCAAACGGCAGTTCCGGCGCGGCGCGCTGGACGCGGCGTCGGGCACGGTCTCGCTGGTCGGCGGTCCGGCCTCGCACCTGCTCGGCGCGCTGGCGAAGTCGGACTGCCTGATCGACGTTCCGGAACGTGCAACCCACCTGGAAGCCGGAGACGAGGTCGTGGTTCTTCGGACGAACGGCAACTGATCGGGATTTCGACCTGCCCAGCTTCGACATCGCCGTGCTCGGTTCCATCGTGCTTCTCGCGGCGTTGCGGCTGGTCACCGGATTACGTCAGCCCTACCGTTGAGCTCACGCTCGCCGGCTCCACGGATGTGCGAAACCCGCACCGCCGGCAAGCACGGCGTGCTTGCATGTACCGCACCACCTGCCCCAAACCAACACGCAACGCCGAACGAAGTAATGGGCGAACCGTTGCCTCACCAACGCGGGTTCCTGCGTCGTCGGGGGACGCAGGAATGTCGAGGGAAGCCCGGAACGCCGGGACGGGCGAGCGGGTCGGAGGCATCGGGGATCCACTGGTGGATCCCCGATGCTCTCCCGGCCGCGGGACGGCGGGCGCGTACGGTGAGGCGCCCCACGGCCGGCACCGGCCCGCCCACCGATCGCGAGGAATCTCCGAAAGCATGGCCCTCCCCCGCCTCCCCGCGGCGCTGCGAGCTGTCACCACGCTGAGGCTGCCCGCGGTGGCGCGCTCGGACCGTCCCCACGCGGTGCGGCACATGGTGGAACTCGCCCGCGAGACCATCCCGCCGATGCACCCGGCGGGCCGGCCGTTCGTCGCGGGCGCTGCCGCCGCGACGTTGCTGCTCCGCAGGATCTCCCCCTCGGCGGGCGTGCTGGGCGCGGTGGCCACCGCGTGCTGTGCGGCGTTCTTCCGGGAACCGCACCGGGTACCGCCGCGGGATCCCGGGCTCGCCGTGGCGCCCGCCGACGGCACCGTGAGCGCCGTCGCGCCCGCGCTCCCACCGGCCGAGCTGGGTCTGGGCAGTGCGCCGCGGCCCCGGATCAGCGTCTTCCTCTCGGTGTTCGATGTGCACGTCCAGCGCATCCCGGTGGACGGTGAGGTCCGCCTGATCGCCTACCGGGCAGGAAAGTTCCTCTCCGCGGATCTGGATAAGGCCAGCGAGGTCAACGAGCGCAACAGCATGCTGCTGCGCTCGGTGGCCGGCCACGACATAGCGGTGGTGCAGATCGCCGGGCTGGTCGCGCGCCGGATCGTGTGCTCGGTGCGGCCCGGCGACGAGGTGAGCGCCGGGTCGACCTACGGTCTGATCCGCTTCGGGTCCCGGGTGGACCTGTATCTCCCGCCGGGCAGCGAGGTTCTGGTCCGTCCCCGGCAGCACACCATCGGCGGCGAGACCGCACTGGCTCGGCTCCCGTCCGCCGCGGAGGTCTGAGCAGTGCCCACCCCTGGGGTCCGCCTGCTCCCCAATGCGATCACCGTGCTGGCGTTGTGCTCGGGCCTTTCCGCGGTGCGGTTCGCCCTGGACGGCAACGACATGGGCGCACTCGGCGCGATCACGCTGGCCGCGCTGCTGGACGCCGTCGACGGCCGGCTGGCCCGGCTACTGGACGCGACGTCCCGGATCGGCGCCGAACTCGACTCGCTGGCCGACTGCATCTCCTTCGGCGTGGCACCCGCCGTGGTGCTCTATGTCTGGTCGCTGGACGACGTCCGTGCCGGGTGGCCGGTGGCGCTGGTCTTCGCGGTGTGCGTGGTATTGCGGCTGGCCCGGTTCAACACGCTGCTCGACGACACCGAGGCGCCGCCGTTCGCCAAGGAGTTCTTCGTCGGCATCCCGTCCCCGGCGGGCGCGCTGCTGGCGCTGCTCCCGCTGACGATCTCGCTGCAGTTCGGGAACGGGTGGTGGTCCACCCCGCTCACGGTGGCGATGTGGACCGTGGTGGTCGCGGTGCTGATGGTGAGCCGGATACCGACCCTGTCGGCCAAATCGGTGCGGGTACCGGCCAAGGCGGTCGCGCCGTTGCTGGTGCTGATCGCCGGGCTGGCCGCCACGGTGATCACCTTCCCTTACGCCTCGCTGGCCGTGGCGATGCTGCTCTACCTGGCGCATGTGCCCTACGCGAGCTACCGGTACCGATGGCTGGCGGAGCATCCCTCGGCGTGGGAGGTGCCGCCGCGGCAGCGGCGCGCCATCCGCCGCACCGCGCGCACGGTCCGCCGTCTCGGTCTGCGGCCACCCCTGCGCAGACGGGTGGCCGGCGCCGCCGCCCGGGCGGGTGCCGCGGTACGCCGGCGTCGCGGCGGGGACCCGGGCGGGGACCGTCCACTCGATCACCGATCCCGCCGGATCGGCCTGCGCCGACAGCACTGACCCCCATCCTCCGTCCCGCGTGTCCTGCGCCGGTGCACGGTGTATCATGCGCTCCTGCACGCCGTGCCGGGTGCTTCGGCGGTCTCGCCGCTGCCGTACCACTACGGATCAGCGGACGGCACGCCCGGTTCCTGCGTGCCGCACGTCCGGCTCGGCCGGGACGGTTCGCGGCTAGCCACCACAGATCTCACGCACGCCCTCACCCAGGTGCTCGCCGGCGACGATGGCCCGGCTACTCCCCACGTGGTAGGCGCCGCTTCGCCCGCTGATCGATGCCCTGGGTGAGCCCGCTGGCTACCGTGCCGTCATGGCGCCAGCCGATTACCCCGGTATCGGGCCGTTGCGACGGCTGCCGGTCTTCGTGCTGCCCGCACTACTCGCCGTCATCGTGGTGATGGGCACCCGGGGCGCGGCGCTGAACCAGCCGCAACGGACACCGCTGGACGGTCTGGCGGTGGCGCTGCTGCTGTCCGGCCCGCTCGCGCTGCTCGCTCGACGTCGCTTTCCGGTGCCGGTGCTCGGCGTGGTGCTGATCGTCACGGTCGCCTACTTCGCCCTGGACTACCCCTACGGCCCGGTGTTCCTGAGCGTGCTGGTGGCACTGGCCGCCGCAGTGCGCAGCCACCGGCTCGCGGCCTGGGCGGGGACGGCGGGCGCCTATCTCGCGCTCCTGGTGCTGCAGGCGCTGCCCGGTGGCGCGTCGGCCCCGACCCTCACCGAGACAGTCGGTGTCGGGGCGTGGGTGCTGGTCGCGCTGCTGGCCGCGGAGGGACTGCGCAGCCGCGCCGAGCGTGCCGCCGAGGCCGCCCGGTCCCGTACCGAGCAGGATCGCAGACGGGCCAGCGAGGAGCGGTTACAGATCGCCAGGGAGCTGCACGACGTGCTGGCGCACAACATCTCGCTGATCAACGTGCAGGCCTCGGTCGCGCTGCACCTGCTCGACCAGCAGCCGGACGCGGCCCGTGGCGCGCTGAGCACGATCAAACAGGCCAGCAAGGACGTGCTCAGTGAGATGCGCACGGTGCTGGGCGTGCTGCGCGCCGGGGACGAGGAGCCGCCGCGGGTACCGGCGCCGAGCCTGTCCCGGCTCGACGAGCTGGTGGCGCGCAGCCACGACGCGGGTCTCGATCTGCACACCGAGGTGCGCGGCGAGCCGGTCGGGCTGCCCGCCGGCGTGGACGTCGCGGCCTACCGGATCCTGCAGGAGGCGTTGACCAACGCCGCGCGGCACGGCGACCGGGCGCCTGCCATCGCGCTGATCACCTACCGGTCCGGCGCACTGACCGTCCAGGTGGACAATCAGATACCGGAAGCGAGCCCGGCGGCCTCCACGGCGGCGGGAACGGGCAATGGGATCGCCGGGATGCGGGAGCGGGTCATCGCGCTCGGTGGCGAGTTCAGCGCGGATCGGCTGGCCGGGACCCGGTCGTTCCGGGTGCTGGCCAGCTTTCCGCTGGGCGTGCCCGCGCGGGAGGACGTGACGTGATCAGGGTGCTGCTCGCCGACGACCAGGCGCTGGTGCGCGGCGGGTTCCGGGCACTGCTCGACGCCCAGCCCGACATCGAGGTCGTCGGCGAGGCGGGCGACGGCGCCGCGGCCGTGGCGCTGGCCGCCGAGCTGCGGCCGGACGTGGTGTTGATGGACATCCGCATGCCGGGCACCGACGGCCTCACCGCGACCAGGAAGATCGCCGCCGATCCCCAGCTGGCCGGCGTGCACGTGGTCATCCTGACCACCTTCGAAGTCGACGAGTACGTCTTCGAGGCGCTGCGCACCGGTGCCAGCGGCTTCCTGGTCAAGGACACCGAACCGGCCGACCTGATCACCGGTGTGCGGGCGGTCGCTCGCGGCGATGCGCTGCTCTCGCCCGGCGTCACCCGCCGGTTGATCGCCGAGTTCGCCAGCCGCGCCAAACAGCCCGCGGACACCGCGGCGCTGCGTGGGCTCACCGAGCGGGAGCGGGAGGTGATGGCGCTGGTCGCGCACGGGCTGTCCAACGACGACATCGCCACCCGGCTGTTCGTCAGCCCGGCGACGGCCAAGACCCACGTCAGCCGGGCGATGATCAAGCTCGGTGCCCGGGACCGCGCGCAGCTCGTCGTCATCGCCTACGAGGCAGGCCTGGTCCGCCCCGGCTGGCATCTCTGACCCCCGCGTGTCCTGCACCCATGCCCCGCGTGTCCTGCACTGGTGCCCACCTCCAGATCCCCCACCCGGGCGCTCGGTACGCCGGGCCCGGTAGGACGCCAGCCCGAAAGGTGATCCCACAGGCGTATCGACGGAGCCTCCCGCAGCCCGACGACGCGGGGCCCCGGCCACCGCAGCATGGGCGGCACCACCAGAACGATCCGGAGGACCACCCATGAGCACAGGGCCACCCATGAGCACAACGACCACAGAGATCCGCGCCTCGGACGCGGAGCGAGAACACGTCGCCCGAATCCTGCGGGCCGCGACGGGGACCGGACTGCTGAGCCTCGCCGAGGTCGAGGAACGGCTCAGCGCCTGCTACGCCGCGCGGTACCGCCACGAGCTGCAACCGCTCACCGCCGACCTGCCCGACACCCGCAGGCTGCTGGCGCAGACCCCCCAGGCCCGCCAGGCCACCCGCCGCAGGCTGGGCGGGCACGCCGCGCTCGTCGCGGTGCTCGCCGCGCTGCTGATCGTCGCGTGGGCGATCTCGGAGGCCCCCTTCTTCTGGCCGGTGTGGCCGATCGCCTTCCTGGTCTTCGGCCTGTTCCGGCACGCCCGCAGGGCCCGGCCAGGAGCACCGGCATGAGCACCACATCAGAGGCCGTGAGTGGCGATGCGACCTATAGCTCGCATCGCCACTCACGAGCACTCGTGCACACCCAGGGGCTGAGCAAGCACTACGGCGGCGTGACAGCGGTGGACGGGGTGAACCTGACCGTGCGCCGCGGCGAGGTGTACGGCTTCCTCGGACCCAACGGGGCGGGCAAGACCACCACGTTGCGGATGCTGCTCGGGCTGATCCGCCCGACCGCGGGCACCGCCACCGTCCTGAGTCACCCGCCGGGCGACCCGCGCGGGCTGGCCAGGATCGGGGCGATGGTGGAGACCCCCGCGTTCTACCCGTTCCTCTCCGGCCGGAACAACCTGCGCGTCCTGGCCCGCTACGCCCGGGTGCCCGAGCAGCGCGTCGAACGCGCACTGTCCACGGTGGATCTCACCGGACGCGCCGACGACCGGTTCGCCACCTACTCACTGGGGATGAAGCAGCGGCTCGGCGTCGCCGCAGCGCTGCTCAAGGAACCGGAGCTGCTGATTCTCGACGAGCCGACCAACGGGCTCGATCCCGCGGGGATGGCCGACATGCGCGCGCTGATCCGGCAGCTGGGCTCCGGGTCGCGCAGCGTGCTGCTGTCCAGCCACCTGCTCACCGAGGTCCAGCAGGTCTGCGACCGGGTCGGAGTGATCTCCCGGGGCCGGCTGATCGCCGACAGCACCGTGAACGACCTTCGCGGTGCGACATCGCTGCGGCTGACCGCCCGGCCGATCGATGCCGCCGCCCGCATCGCGGGTGAGCTGCTCGGCCCGCAGCGGGTGCAACGGGACGGAGATCAGGTGCGCTGCGCCGCCGGGCCGGAGGACGCCGCGCGAATCAACCAGGCGCTGGTACTGGCGGGAGTGCAGGTCAGCGAGCTGCACTGCGTGGAACGCAGCCTCGAAGAGGTGTTCCTGGCGATGACCGAAGGCGACGTGACCGACCACGAGATGACCGACCGCGAGGGGCGACCCGATGATCACCGCGATGTCCGCCGAACTGCGCAAGCTGGGCAGGCGGCCGGCCACCTGGCTCATCGTCGGCGTCTGGTTGGCGCTGAACCTCACCTTCGCCTACCTGTTCCCCTATCTGAGCTACCGCACCGGCACCCCCACCGGGCCGGCCGGCTCCCAGGTCCCGGCCCAACTGCTCGCCAGTGTGCTCCCGGCGAACCTGGTCCCCAACGTGCTCGGTGGCTATCCGCTGTTCGGCGGGGCGCTGGTGCTGATCCTCGGTGCGCTGACCACCGGATCCGAGTATGGCTTCGGCACCCTGAAAACGCTGCTGGTCCAGGGCCCGCGGCGCACCACGGTGCTGGGCGGCATGCTGAGCGCGCTGGGCGTGGTGGTACTCGCGCTGGGGGTGGTGAGCTTCGCGCTCAGCGCGGGCGCCAGCAGCCTCATCGCCGCGGCCGAATCAGCGCCGGGCCACTTCCCCCCGGCCACGGACCTGGTCCGCGGGCTCGCCTCGGGCTGGCTGATCCTGGGCATGTGGGGCCTGCTCGGTGCGCTGGCCGGGATCGTGTTCCGGGGTACCGCACTGGCCATCGGGCTCGGGCTGGTGTGGGCGCTGGTGATCGAGAACCTGATCCGGGGTGCCGCGGCGCTGCTGGACTTCCTCGACCCGGTGCTGCGGGCACTGCCGGGCGTCAACGCCGGATCCCTGGTGGCGGCGTTGAGCGCCACCGGCGGCCGTGCGACACCCGGGGTGACGGCCGTGGTCGGCGGCACGCAGGCCGTCGTGGTGCTGCTCTGCTACGCGATCGGCTTTGTTCTCATTGCCGGGATCGTGCTGGTCCGCCGGGACGTGACGTGAGTAAGCGAGATCACGTTTGCATGCCAGCGGACGGGCGCAGCGCGACGGCTAGGTCCCAGTGGTCTGGTGGGTGCCCGCCGAAGAACCGGCCCTGGTGCCCGACCGGCTGGCTGCCCTGCCTAACGCCTTGGCCTGGCCGAGCCCACCGACCCGGCCAGCTCGGCGGTGGCCCGGCTGCTGGGGACATTGCGGGGGCGAGACCGCTGGCTGCTGATCTACGACAACGCCGAGGATCCCGCCGCGCTGGCCCCCTACCTGATCAGCGGCACCGGTGGGCAGGTGCTGATCACCTCTCGTCACCCCGGCTGGGACGACCTGGCCACCCCGGTCGCACTGGACCTGTTCACCCGCGCCGAGTCGACCGCGCTGCTGCGCCACCGCGTCCCGGGCTCGCCAACCAGCCCACGCCGACCTATCCGATCTCACTGGCCGCCAGCTACCAGATCGCCTTCGACCGCCTCGCCACCGACTCCCCCGCCGCCCTGGACCTGCTCACCCTGGCCGCCCACCTGGGCCCCGAACCGATCCCACTCACCCTGTTCACCACCCACCCCGACCAGCTACCCAGCCCACTCGCCACCGCCGCCCGCGACCCGCTGGCCTTCACCGAGCTGACCCAGCAACTGCGCCACCGCGCGCTGGCCCGTGTCACCCCCGGCACCCTGCACCTGCACCGACTCCTCGCCGCCCTCCTGCGTGCCCGGCCCCGCCCCGCCCCCCAGCTCCACGACGGGGTGCGCTACTCGCGACCATCCGACGTTGGCGCCGCGAGCCCGACATGGCCACCCACGCGGTCCAACTCCTGCGCGCCGCGGTCCCGGATAACCCCTGGAACAATCCGTCGGTCTGGCCCGCGTGGCAACAACTACTCCCTCACGTCCTCGTCGCCACCGACCCCAGCCGAGCCCCCGATTCGGCTCGGGATGACATCAGATGGCTCCTCAACTGCGCCGACGTCTATCTGCTAACCCGGGGGGAGCCCGCAGCCGCTCGGCCACCATTGGAACAGGCGCTGAATCTAGATCGGGCCGCACTGGGCGAGGACCACCCCGACGCCCTGGCCTCAGCCAACAACCTCGCCAGCGACCTGCACGCCCTGGGCCTCGACAAAGAAGCAAACGAGCTGGAGGAGTGGGTTGATTCCCGTCGCCGCTGATCGAACCGCTCGCCGAAGGGCATCCGGGCAATACGGAGTGCTTACCCTTCAACCTTCATAACCGAAGCACGCCAAGAGGTCGCTGAGCAGCGACGAACGGTAGATGCCGAGCGGATGGTGCCTACACACCGGGGATCTTTGCTCGTTAACATCGGTTCCGATCGGGTCAGCCGATAGATCATCCACCGCTGGACGCTCAAAAGGCTCCCTTCGGCGACTAGCGACCGATAGGCCAGGTCGATCAGGCAACCAGTCCTACTGGAGGGTGGAGACCGTCCACCTCAGGACGGCCAGGCGGAAACCGGATAACAAGACGCGCGAAAGCCGGGCTACACCGGCTTCGTCCGCAGTCGCACCAGGTGGTGCACCATGTCGTGGCATTCAGCCAAACTGGTCGCTACGTCGTGCGCGCCCGCGTCCCGCAACTCTGGTGCGCTGGTCTTTCCAGTCGCCACCCCGATCACGCGCACGCCGGCGGCCAGTCCGGCTTCAACGTCGTTCGGAGTGTCACCGATGAGCACCGTGGCTTCGTCACCGAACACAACCCCGGTCCGCGCGCGGACGCGCTGCTGAGCAAGGGCGACCAGCTTCGACCGGTTCGGGTCATCATCGCCGTAGGCGCCGCCGGCGAGATCGAGATAACGATCCAGGTCGAAGACTTCGAGCTTGATCCGCGCCACCTCGCGCAGGTTGCCGGTCAACACGGTCTGGTAGACGGCCGCTTCGGTCGCCAAGCCGGCAAGCGCGCCGGATGCGCCGGGGAGGGCACGGCCCACTGTGCGCAACTCCTCCCGCGCATCCTGGTACCCCTGCACCAAGGCAGCTGCGAGTGTTGCCATCATCTGTTCCGTTGGCTCGATACCGTTGAGGCGCAAGCTCTCGGCCATGATGTCCAGCTCGGTGCGACCGGAGATCGACGCCAAGTTGGCAAGCGCCTTACCGGTTGCGGCTGGGAAGGCGCGATCGTAGATGGCGCGGCCGACGCCGCGTGTTTCGATCAACGTATGATCGACATCCCACAGCACGAGCAGCTGCGGTGCAGGGCTGGCGGGGAGCACACCGGACACCAGCGCAGTCTGCCACCGTTCCAGCCGGGTGAGGGCCAGCGTGCGATATGCGCCGCTCGTGCCGATAGGGGAGGACAGAACAGAATGGACGATCAGCTTGCCCAGGTGATCGGTATGCGGCTGCAGGCCGCTCGTGCGGCCAATCGCAAGACGCGGGTCGTCGTGGCCGGCTTGACCGGCATCACCAGCGACTACCTCTACCAAATCGAATGCGGCAAGAAGCTCCCCACCCTTACCGTCCTCACCCGCCTCGCCGCAGTGCTCAATGTGCCGCCGTCCAGGCTGCTCGACGAGTCGCAGGCTCGCGCTGGTGACCGAACGAGCATGACTGAGACAGGCACGGCTCTATATCGCGCGTTGACTCAACCTGTCGCGCCATACGAACCGCCTCCGGTAGCCGAGTTGCATGATCACATCCGGTCGGCTTGGCGAATCTGGCAGACGTCGCCATACCGCTACAGCAAGGTCAGTCATCGACTCCCGACGCTCGTCACGGACACCGAACTGTCCTTACGGCATGACACGTCCGGTGGTGAGCGTCGAGCGGCGCAATGCTGTGCCGTCGATCTGTACACCCTGCTGCGCACGGTCACGAAGCGACTGGGCCAGGTCGATCTATCTTTGCTTGTGGCGGACCGGGCGATCCGTGCCGCGGACCTCGCCGATGATCCGCACCGATTGGCCGCCGCCCGGTGGAACCTCGCACACGTCTTGCTGGCTGACCACCAGACCGAGGGCGCCGAGGACGTTGCGATGCAGGCAGCCGACGCCATTCACCCCCTGATGAAAGCCGGTGACCTGGATGCCGCGGCCTGGTACGGCGCATTGGTGCTGCTCGGCGCCGTCGCCAGTGTCCGACAAGGCGAAGTCTGGACGGCTCGGGAGCGAGTGCGCGCAGCCGCACCGCTGGCGGCACGGACCGGTGAGCGCAACGTCGGCTGGACCGCGTTCGGTCCGACCAATGTGGCAATGTACGCGGTGAGTGTAGAAGTCGAGGCAGGTGAAGCGGCAGAAGCCTTGCGAATGGCGGAACAGGTCAGCTTTGACCGCTCGCCATCGATCGAACGGCGGGTCGCTTTCCTGCTCGACCAAGCCAAGGGCTGTGAGCAGCGTCGGGATTACGCCAGTGCGTTATTGCTGCTCCAAACCGCCAGCCACCAAGCACCCGAAGACCTGGCGTATCGGCCGGCAGCACAGCGGCTCTTGGGCACCGTGATCCAGCGTGGCCGACGATCAGTCGCACATACTGCCGCACAGCTCGCCGTCCACGTTGGTGTCCCGCTCGGATAGCCACCGACCAGGAGTCAATCCGAGCTGACAGACCGGGTTACTGACCAGTCACCTTCGTACATTTCGTTCCGGCACCCGACGTCGGGAGCTGCACTACGACCCGCTCTGGTACAGCGCCGCGCACCGGCCTGCACCGATTTGTCGGCACCGCGCGGTGATTCCCGATGTCCTCGGCGTTGGGTGCCTCCACCTAACAGACGAGTGACTCCGGTTGATGAGTGGCCCACGGACATCGAGGAGACGGCACAATGATGGAACCCGCGATCATGCAACGGCAGAACGAGCGGCGACGGGTGACCGTGGCTGGCAGGCGCACTGACGACGGTGCCCTGTGCACCCTGCTGCTGGTGCACGAGATCGGCGATACGTGGGCCTGCTACCCCCACGGGGCGGCCCAGCTCGGAGTCCGCCTCGGCAAGCCGGAGGCCGTGACGATGGCGCGAGCCATCCTGGGTGAGGGGGCCTGATCCGCCCAGCAGTGGGCACGCCGGCGCAGGTATGGGTCGAGGCCAGGGTCCCGGCGACGTCCACGACTTCGCCGGTGCCCCCGGGGTCAGCGCCAGTAGGGGTTGGTCAGGGGTCTTCGGAGTGGGTCGAGAATGGCGGGTGGGATGAACTCGACCCGGTCTGGGTGTATGGTCAGTTTCCAGCCGGTTTCGTGTACTTCTCGATGATGTCTCGGGCAAAGTAGGCAACAATTCCCCAGACACGTGTCGCCCGAGTCAGCCCAATGGGTCACATGATGTACATCGCATTGTCGTGGTCGCCGGTTACAACCGGGAAAGGTGCATCCGCGGTCTCGGATCGTCACGGCTCGGCGCAATCCCAGCGGCACGCTGCGGCGGATCCGGCCCACGTCCAGCGGCTCGGACGGCCCGCCGAGCACTGCCGGGATGAGCTTGCAGTCACATGCCAGCCGCCGCGCCTGGGCGGGGGTGAGCTGCTGGCCGAAGTCCAGGGTGGCCGCCCCGACCGCGGCCCGCAGCGCCGCCAGCTCGAGGGTCACGGTCAGATGCGTCGGCTCCCCGGCGCTGCTGGGCGCGTCCTGCGCGCTGCGGGCCAGGCCGCACAGCTCCGCCAGCGCGTCGGCCTGCCGCTGCGCCAGGCTGCGCGCGTCCGGGATGGTCTCGCTGGCCGGGCGGGGCTTGGCGAGCTGGTCGATTAGACCTCGCAGCTGGGCGCCCGCCTCGGCGTCCAGCCAGCCCTCCAGCCCCAGCCCACCGTCCCGGCGATCCCGTAGCCGCAGCTCACCACACGCCTCGGCCATCGGCTCCGGCTCCCGTGGCGGGGGGCCGTCGGGCTCCAGCCGATCCCGGATGCGGCGCGCCAGGACCGCCAACCGACGCGGCTCGAAGCTCCGGGCGTACTCGACCAGGTCGGCCTCGACCTCCGCGCGCTGCGCCGCGGTCACCCCCGCGCCCAGTAGCGTCATCGTCGCGGTGATCACCCGCAGCTGCCCGACCCCCACCTCACCGGCCCGCAGCGCCCCCGCCGTCACCGGCAACAGCACCGGCAGCGGCGCCCCGGTGACGGTGCGCCGCGGTGCGAGCTCCCCGGCGTGCTCGACCCGCTCCCGGGCCTCCGACGCCGAGATCCGCAACAATCGCGACAGCAACGCCGCCGAATCCCGGAAACCCTCCGCCTGCGCCAGCTTCCGATTCTCCACCTCTGCGACCACGCCGAGCATCCGCGAATACGCCTGCCGCAATTCCACCTCGGCCTGATGCAGGCACTCCCGCAACTGTGCAGTCGATGCCAGCGCCAGCGCGCCCGCATCCTCCGGTACCGTGGTCACAGCACTATTCTTCCGGGACCCCCTGACAATTTCCGGGCGCACTCGAACGATCCACCGTAAAATCTCGACCGGCCGAAGTGACCGCAAATCGGCGGACCCCGAACCAGTTCCAATGACAAGTGCGCGCGGGCGGCGGGAGGATCGGAGCCAGGCTAG
>DASXOV010000076.1:0-3298 GCA_036494005.1 Pseudonocardiaceae bacterium
CGGCTGAGGTCCTCGCGCTCGATCAGCCGTCCGGCGGCGAACACCACGTCGAAGTCGACGACGTTGCCGAAGGCGTCCAGCAGTGCCCGGACCCGCTCCTGGGCCACGCAGGCGTCCTGGTGTTCACCGAGCACGTCCTGCAGCGCGGTCGTCGCCTCCAGCAGTTTGCGCATCGGTTTCCCGCCGGTGGTGACGGCCAGCTCACCGACGTAGCGCAGCCGCTTGCCCTGGATCCGCAGGGCGTGCAGCACCTCGTCGGGTGGGTCGTCGCCCGCCCGGCGCACCCCCTTGGCCAGCCGGCGGAACTCGACGTCCACCAGGTCGGTCAGCTCCGGACCCGCGGCGAGCGCCACGGCGGGCAGCGGCTCGGACACCGCGGTGGCCAGGGTGCGCAGCAGCGCGAGGTACCGGTCACTGTCCAGCGCGGCGAGCATGGCGTCGCGAGCGGTCTCGCGTTCGGTGACCAGCGCTTCGAGCAGGTACTCCGTGGCGTCGCGGCTGGTGTCGTCGAAGGCCGCCGCCCGGTCGCGGAGGCGGTCGATGAGCACGTCGGCGTCCCGTACCGGCCCCAGCGCCCGGCCCAGCCAGCCCAGTTCGGCGCGCAGTTCGCCGGCCCACCCCCGGTCCAGCAGCGGCCGGGCCGCCTTGAGGGTGGCTCGCATCCTGCGCACCGCGACCCGCATCTGGTGCAGTTCCTCGGGATCCTGGCCGACCCGCGTGCCCGGGTCACGGGCCAGCACGGCTCGTAGCCGGGTGTCCAGCGCGGCGCGTACGTGGTGCACGGGTGAGTCCGACGGCGTGGCCAGGACGGGCTCACCCAGGTCGATCAGCTCGGCGACCGGAGTGGACGGGCGACGGCTGCTGCGCGGAAGACCGGTGACAACGTTCACGGGTGGCCAGCGTAATGAGTTGCCGTGCGTGGCCATGACCAGGTGGGCGGCCGGGGCCGGGGGCCCGGGTCAGTTGTTGGCGTGCAGCGCGGCGTTGAGCTCGATGCCCACCTTGCCCGCGCGCTGCACGGCGTGCACCGCGCCGGTGACCGAGTCCCGCCGCAGCAGTACCCCGTCCGCGCCGGACAGTTCACGGGCCTTGACCACCGTGCCGTCGGGCAGCGTCACCTTGGTGCCCGCCGTGACGTAGAGGCCCGCCTCCACCACACAGTCGTCGCCCAGCGAGATGCCGATCCCGGCGTTGGCGCCGATCAGGCAGCGCCGGCCCACCGAGATCCGCTCCTTACCGCCACCGGACAGCGTCCCCATGATCGAGGCGCCACCGCCCACGTCGGAGTCGGTTCCCACCACGACCCCGGCGGAGATGCGGCCCTCCACCATCGAGGTCCCCAGCGTGCCCGCGTTGTAGTTCACGAAGCCCTCGTGCATCACGGTGGTCCCGCTGGCCAGGTGGGCGCCGAGCCGCACCCGGTCCGCGTCGGCGATCCGCACTCCGGTGGGCAGCACGTAGTCGACCATCCGGGGGAACTTGTCCACCCCGTACACGGTGACCGGACCGAGCTGGCGCATCCGCAGCCGGGTGGCTTCGAAGTCCTCCACCGGACACGGACCGAAATTGGTCCACACCACCGTGGACAGCAGCCCGAACACCCCGTCCAGATTGATGCTGCGCGGGGTCACCAGGCGGTGGGAGAGCAGGTGCAGGCGCAGGTAGACGTCATGCGCGTCGACCGGCGCGGCGGCCAGGTCCGGCAGCGCGGTGCGCACGGTGACCACCTCCACACCGCGTGCCGGATCCGGGCCGCGCAGGGCGGCGAACTCCTCGCCCACCTCGTCGTCGGGCACCCGCACGGTGCCCGCCTGGTGTCCCGCACCTGGCGGACCGCCCGCCGTGGGCCTCGGGAACCAGGTGTCCAGCACGGTGCCGGCATGGGTCAGGGTGGCCAGGCCCACGCCGTGCGCGGACTGGAGCGGGGAGTTCTGCGGGACCGTCACAACGCGCCACGGTAGCGAAGGGCCGCCAGGACCGGGTGGTAGCCGGGTTCCGCGCCGCCGCACCGGCTGGGGCGATACGGGGCGATACGGTCCACCCATGGATCTCGACCTGGCCGCTGATCCGGTGGAGCTGACCGCGACGCTGGTGGATGTGCCCAGCGTGTCGGGGCAGGAGGCGGAACTGGCTGACGCGGTGGCGCGCGCGCTGGCCGGGCAGGCGCCGCAGCTGTCCGTGCAGCGCTGCGGCAACACGGTGCTGGCCCGCACCGACCTCGGCCGCCCGCGGCGGGTGCTGCTGGCCGGGCACCTGGACACGGTGCCGATCGCGGACAACCTGCCCAGCCACCGCCGCGACGGCGTGCTCCACGGCTGTGGCACGTCGGACATGAAGGCCGGCGACGCCGTGATCCTGCACCTCGCGGCCACGGTGCCCGAGCCGGTGCACGACCTCACCGTGGTGCTCTACGACTGCGAGGAGGTGGAGGCGGTACGCAACGGACTGGGCCGGGTCGAACGGGAGCTTCCCGAGTGGCTGGCCGCCGACCTGGCCATTCTCGGTGAACCCACCAGCGGGCTGGTCGAAGCGGGCTGCCAGGGCACCTTGCGGGTCACCGTCCGCACCGCCGGTCGGCGGGCACACAGCGCGCGTTCCTGGCTGGGGGACAACGCGATCCATGCGGCGAGCGACGTGTTGGCGCGGCTGCGCGCCTATCGAGCGCGCAGCGTCGACATCGACGGCTGCGTCTACCGGGAAGGGCTGCAGGCGGTGGGCATCTCGGGCGGTGTCGCGGGCAACGTGGTGCCCGACGCCTGCGAGGTGTCGGTCAACTTCCGGTTCGCTCCGGACCGCTCGCTCACCGCTGCGCAGCAGCACGTCCGTGCGGTGCTGTCCGGATTCGAACTGGAGTTCACCGATGGCGCACCCGGCGCGCTCCCGGGCCTGGACGTCCCGGCGGCCCAGGAGTTCCTGGTCGCGAGCGGAGCCCGGCCGGTAGCGAAGTACGGCTGGACCGACGTCTCCCGGTTCGCCGCACTGGGGATCCCCGCGGTGAACTACGGGCCCGGCGACCCGAACCTCGCGCACACCCGTGAGGAACATGTGCAGACCCACCTGATCACCTCCTGCACCCAGGTCCTGCGCCGCTACCTGACCGGCGGTTGATCCGCGCTCGCTCGGAGCCGATCCCGGCTCACTACGCTGACGGCATGTCAGCGGACGGATGGCGTCCACCGAGCCACAACGGGGACGAGGAACACCCTCAGGAGCGGCTGCGGGGGCCGGTGGTGCTCCGGCGGGATCGGCGCACCGAGGCGACCACCACCGACCAGCGGTTGCTCGACTCCCGCCGACC
>DASXOV010000077.1:0-15708 GCA_036494005.1 Pseudonocardiaceae bacterium
TCGTCGATCAGGACGTCCGGGCCGGCAGCGGATTCACCCGCGACCAGACCATCACCGTCACCGTCGCCCGGGACAGCGGCAACACATCATCGAGCTTCGGTGGCGGATTATTCGGCCAACCCCCAAGCACCCCCTGAACCCCGCGTGTCCGGCGCCCATACACGGTGTGTCCGGCGCCCATGCGCAGAGCGGGTCAGCGCACCATCGCCGCGGAGGCCAGCTCACGCATGCCGGTCTCCAGCTCGGCCACCCGCCGTTCCGGCACGTCGGCACCGGCACTGCGCAGCCAGTTCGCCAGCAGCCGGTGCCCGCCGTCGGTGAGCACCGACTCGGGGTGGAACTGCACGCCGTGAATCGGCAGCTCGCGGTGCCGCATCGCCATGATGATCCCCGACTCGGTGCGGCCGGTGACCTCGAGCTCGTCGGGCACGGTGTCGGGCAGCACGGTGAGCGAGTGGTACCGAGTGGCCACGAACGGCTGGGACAGCCCGGCAAGCACTCCGGAGCCGTCGTGGTGCACCAGTGAGGTCTTGCCGTGCAGCAACTCCGGCGCCCGCGCCACGGTGCCCCCCCACACCACTCCGATCGCCTGGTGGCCGAGGCACACCCCGAGCAGCGGGCGACCCTGCCGCGCACAGTCCCGGACGACCTCCATGCTCGCCCCGGCGCGCTCGGGTGTGCCCGGCCCGGGGCTGATCAGGACGCCGTCCGCCGAGGCGACGTCTCCGTCCTCGACGACATCGTTGCGCCGCACCACGCACTCCGCGCCGAGTTGCGCCAGGTACTGGACGAGGTTGTAGACGAAGCTGTCGTAGTTGTCGATCACCAGGATGCGCACGGACCCAGCCTACGGTCGGGAGGTGGTGTTCCCGACCCGTAGGCGCTCGTCCGGCGGCGAGCTCAGCCGGTCGTGACGTTGTTGAACGGCAGTCTGGCGTCCGCCCAGGGGAACACCACGAACATCAGCAGTGCGAGCACGGCGATGACCAGCAGGAGCACCTCCACCGTCTTCACCGCTCGCGAACCGGGTAGGTGTCGCCATATCCAGCTGTACATGCTCTCCTCAGCAAATGATCGTCGGGCCCGTGCGCGCCTCATCCAGCGGTCAGCTCGGCAGGCCGTTCACCGGCGGCCTTCGGGTACTGGGCGACCTGCACACCGTGGATGATGAGGCGCTCCCGGGCGGAGAACTGCGGGTGACACGTGGTCAGCGTGATCAACTTGGCCTCGTCGGCGGGTGGAGTCACGCCGGGGTGACCTGGAATCGGAGCGATCACCTCGGTCTGTGCGGGCAGCACGACCTCTTTGCCGACCACGTCCCGGTACGGACCGGGCAATGGGCCGGCACCTGTGCAGGGCTGCGACGCCCCCTTGCCCGCACTCCATCCGGCTGCCTCCCCCTTCAGTGGCAGCACCCGGTAGACGAACCACTGGTTGACCGTCTCCACCACGATGGAGTCGCACGAGGCCAGCAGATCAAGGTCGTTGAACGGCGATCCCTTGCCGACCCGGTGCCCGGCCACCGCGAAGTCACCGGGCTCCCCCGGCATGGCTGTCCCGACGTAGTGCCCCGGCCCGACGGCCAGGATGTCGGGGGTGGTGCCCTCCAGGATGGTGAACACGAAATCGGGGCCGAAGGAAGGGATGTAGATCTTGGCGATACCGCTGCCCTCGATGGGCCGATCCGTGAGTCCCCGCTGATTGCGCCACTGCTGATCGAGCGTCGAGGTGGCCTGATGCTGCTTCTGAGCGGAGAGCCAGTCGGTGACGTAGACCTCGTAGAAGATGAACAGCAGCACCACCAGCCCGAGGGTGATGAGCAGTTCGCCCACCCCGCGGATCACCCCCAGCACGCCGCCGCCCGGCCGGCGCGGTGGCGGGACATCCCGCGTTGGGGACAGCACATGGGTCACCGCGGTACCTCCTGAGCCGAGATGAGTCGCAAACTACCGGCGTACGCCGGCACCGAGACGGTACGGGGTAGGTGTACCTCGTAACCAAGTCCGTAGGTCTGCGCATACTGCTGGTAAATCCGAACCTCGTCCTCCATCCAGCGCCGCGTCCACGCCACACCGTCCGGTGACGCCACCGCGCAGAGCACCGAATCGCCACGACGTGTCGACCGGAGCCCGCGCTACGTTAACGTGTCCGCAGCGCCCGCCCGGCGCCGCGCGGCAGGCACACTGAACGAGCACGCTGAACGAGGACGACCATGCCGAAGTCGAAGGTCCGGAAGAAGTCGGTCTACACCCCACCGGCCGGCCAGCGCACTCCTGTGAAGGCCCGTTCCCTCGGCCCCTCACACCCGTTCTACGTCGCGGTGATGCTGGGAATGATGTTGCTCGGCCTCGCCTGGCTGGTGGTCAACTATCTGGCCGGTGACAAGATCCCGCTGCTGAACGATCTGGGCAACACCAACTTCCTGATCGGCTTCACCTTGATGATCGTCGGGTTGTTCATGACCATGCGCTGGCGTTGAGTCCATCGCTGGACTCTCCTACGCATCGCCCCGATCACCCGCCCTCCCCTGCTGTCACCATCGGTAGTTGCGCTGCCACGGCGTCTTACGCGGGGTCATCGAACAACATGGCTGGAATTCATCCCCACTGTGGACAAGTCCTGTGGATAACTTCGGAGGCAAGGCGCACGTACCGGGCATGAGGGACGGACACACCGGGCATGAGGGACGGACACACCGGGAGGATGGGGGCGTGCTGCGCTATTCCCCGAAACCAGCGGCCGTGGTGCTGGCGTGGGTGGCCGCACTGGCTGCGGCGGGCTGGGCGGTGCTGACGCCTGACCCGGTCGGACGGGTGCTGGCCGTGGTCGCGGTTGGCCTGCTCGGCTCGCTGGCCCTGATCGCCACCGTGGCCCGGCCGCGGCTGGCCGCCGACCACCATGAGCTGCAGGTGGGCCGGTTGCGCGGATCGCGGCGGTGGCCGTGGCGGCGCGTGCACCGGATCGAGGTGGTGCGGACCCGCAGGCTGGGCCGGGACGCCACCGTGCTGGAGGTGGAGGCCCGAGATCCCGACGGCACCGAGCATCTGCTGGTGCTCACCCGGCTGGACCTGGGCGCGGATCCGGTGCAGGTGGCGCAGGAGTTGCGCGAGCTCAGCGGGATACCGGACAGCTGAGCTGTGGTTCGGTCGGGCAGGCGGTGAAGGCACTGAGCTGGTACTGCCGCGCCAGCACGCCGAGCACGATGACCACCATCAGCGCTACCACGATGGCGGCCTGTACCGCGACCCGGCGGTCCCGCGGCGCGTACACCATCCCGGCCGTGACCGCGGTACCGAACAGCAGCCCGCCGAGGTGACCGAGGATCGAGATCCCGGGCACCACGAAGCTGATCACCACGTTCAGCAGGATGATGCTCAGCGCGGGGCCCGGGCTGCGGCGCATCCGCCGTAGCACCACCGCGAGCCCGCCCATCAGGCCGAACACCGCGCCCGAAGCGCCCGCGGTCGGGATGGTCTGGGCCTGGAACAGGAAGATCGCCAGGGATCCGCCCAGCAGGGAGACGACGTACACCGCCACGAAACGGGCCGGGCCGAGCACCTGTTCGAGATCACGACCGATCACCCACAAAGCGATCATGTTGAACGCCAGGTGCAACGGCCCGATGTGCAGGAAACCAGAGGTGAACAGCCGCCACAGGTCACCGTCGGCCACCGCCGTCGGAAGCAGCGCCCACTGGGTGAACAGCCCCGCTGCGGAGTTACCACCCAGGCTGCCCGCCTGGGCCACCGTGATCGCGAAGATCAGGACGTTGATCGCGATCAGGGTGGGGACGACCACCACCCGGCCGGTGAGGTCTGCCCCGGCCACCGTGGTGGCACGCGGCCCGGAACGGGTGCCCTGTGCCACACAGTCGACGCACTGGTAACCGACCGGTGCCTCACGCAGGCATTGTGAGCAGGCCGGACGGTCACAGCGCACACAGCGCAGCCCGGTCTCGCGGTCCGGGTGACGGAAGCACACCTGGACCGGCCACGGTGCCCCCGGGCCTTGCTGTGCCCGGGGGTCTGGCGGGACCGTCACGACATCATCTCCACCGAAGAAGAACCTCCACCGGAAACGGGACCTTCACCGAAGATAGGACCTTCACGGCAGACAGGATATGAACGGCTGGTTCGGCGGCGCGGCGGTGTCGTCAGCAGGTCGTATCAGGTCGGTCACACCCCAGCTGGTTCGACCGTCATCCGTTCGAGCACGATGTTGTTCACCGGCCGGTCCGCCCCACGGGTCGGGGCCGCGGCGATGGCGTCGACGACGGCGCGGGAATCCTGATCGGCCACCTCGCCGAAGATCGTATGCTTGCGGTTCAGGTGGGTGGCGGGACCCACCGTGATGAAGAACTGCGAGCCGTTGGTGTTCGGGCCCGCGTTCGCCATCGCCAGCAGGTAGGGCCGGTTGAACTGCAGGTCCGGGTGAGTCTCGTCGCCGAAACGGTAGCCGGGTCCGCCCCGGCCCGTACCGGTCGGGTCGCCGCCCTGGATCATGAAACCGGGAATCACCCGGTGGAACAGCGAACCGTCGTAGAACGGCCCGGACAGTTCCCCTTGGGCATTGCGCTGGGAGTACTCCTTGCTCCCCTCGGCGAGCCCCACGAAGTTCGCCACCGTCTTCGGTGCCTGGTAAGGGAAAAGGGTGACGCGAATGTCACCCTCGCTGGTGTGCAGGGTGACCTGCGTCTCGTTTATGTTGCCCTCAGTCACCAGGCACATCCTGCCACTGCGCGCGCGCAGTGGCGGGACCGGGCAGGATTGAGGGGGTCATCCACCCCGGTTGGGGGACTGGGGGGCACTAGGAAGCTGGGAAGAGGTGAGGACGTGAACGAGGTCGAGACCTTCGCGCGGGCCGGCGAGCGAGCCGGCGCCGCTCTGGGCAGCGGTGTGCGCATCGCTCGCAAGGGCGCTCGCAAGGGCGCCAAGGTGGCTCGCGAGAACGCGGTGTGGGCCAGCAAGGAGGTCGCACGGCGGATGCCGGAGCACACAGCCAAGATGACCGAGAACGCCCGCAGAGCTGGGTACGCCGCCCAGACCGCCCTGGCCGAGCGGGCGGACGTGCTCGCTGACAACTGGAGTCCCGCGATGGATGCCCTGGCCGAGCGCTGGGGTGTCGCCCAGGAGGTGCTCGCCGAGCAGCTGCTCAAGGCTCGCCAGGAGCTCGCCGCGCGGATCGAGCCCGAGCCGCCGCGACGCCGCAGGCGCTGGCCGTGGCTGGTGCTGCTGTTGTTCGGCATCGCGGGCATCGCGGGGGCAGCGATACTGGCACGTCGGCCGCGCGAGATCGAGTCCGAGGATTTCTACGACGCGGACGCAACCTCCCGGGAACCGGGTTCCCGGGACAGCGATCCCGATGCAGGCTGGGGTTCGGCGGCAGGTAACGGCGTGGTCGGCGTGGAACGGCCCTCGGCCAGCACCGACTGATCGGCACCGGTAGCCACCGGTGCAGGGTACCGGTGGCTACCGGTGCAGGGCGGCGATCACCTTCGCAGCGATCTGCCGGGCACCGACTGTCTGCCGCTGATCGGTGGTGACCACCACCGCGGTGTCCTGCCGGGTCACCGCGTAGACCGCTCCGTCGGACGTGGGCTGCGACCCACCGGACCAACCGCCTGGCAGATCGGCCCGGTCCGAGGTGGCCACTGGGGCGGCGGCGTCGACCGTCGCCCCGGCCACCGCCGGCGTGGCCACCACGATCCAGGTGCGCACGTCCTCGGCACCGTCACCGAGCCGGTAGAAGAAGCAGGCCGGGTACGGCCGGTCGGCGGAGATCCGCACCTTGCCGATGCGCTGGCCGTTGGAGAACTCCACCGATCTGGTGTCCAGATAGGGGCATGGCCCATCCCGGGAGGGTCGTGGCTCGGGTGGCGCCACTGCGGGCTGAGGCGCCGCGGACGAAGGCGGTGCCGCCGCCCCGGGGTTGTCGAGTCTGCTGCTACAGGCAGGAAGTGCCGCCCCGGCTGCCGCGAGGAGAAGCCCGCTCGCAATGACGGTGCCGAACCGGGTGGCGCGATGCTGAGATGACATGGCGGAGAGAGTGAAGCACGTCCGAAGTCGCGGTTTCAGCCCGCCCGGACGGCACTCTCCGGGTGTTCGGCAACCGCTGGCGAACCACTGGCACGACACCATGGCAACTCACAGTAATAGATTTACCATTAAATCTCACACTTTCGGTCTAGTTGATCCCTGGAGTGCACCGGCAACGGGAGTAATCCGTGTGCGCAGCGAAAGTGTTGGTCAAGGAATGATCACGTTCGGGGAGTACTCGTCAATTTCGTCGTATCTGTGGCGATACCCGCGTCGTTGAGCCGGTACCTGGACGCCCAGAGATCAGAGATCGGCGACCGTCGGTCGTATCGGGGTGTCGAACGCCAGGCATTGAGGGATCCGCTGCCACCACATGGTGGAGGTACCGCCCTCTCGCGGAGAGATCTCGAACGAGGAGGAACACGGGAACATGACGTCACGCACGCCCAGGAGGCATCGCCGCCTGGCTCTCATGGCCGCCGGGACGGTGGCCGCGATGGTTTTGGTGCCTGGCACCGCCTTGGCGCAGCAGGACCCGATCAACAACGTGGTCGACACGCTGCACGCAATGGCGGGCGCAGCGGGCGCCCCGGCGGCGCCCGACGTGCCCCAGGTCCCCGGCGCCCCCGCTCTGCCCAACCTGAACAAGCTCCCGGTGGGGGTGCCCGCGCTGCCCGGCGGTGCCCCGCAGCTTCCCGGCGCACTCCCGCTCGACTCCAGCGACGACTCCCCGGGTCACACCACCAAGCTCCCGGTCACCCCGGACCACGGTTCGGGTTTCGTCGGTGACGTCGACCTGGGCAAGCAGGAGATCCTCGACCTCACCAAGTACGACGCCACCATCGGCGACGACGGCACGCCGCACTCCGACGCGACCGTCCTGTCCCTGCTGGGCAACCAGCTGGTCGGTGCCAGCCAGGACGCGTACGGGTCGAAGCTGAGCAACCCGACCGCTGGGATCGGCAAGCTCACCAACGGCTTCCTGACCCTGGGTCTGCTGTACGACTACGTCAGCGCCATCAAGGGCGACGCGGGCCCCGAGGCCACCGCCGCCGATGGTGTTCTCGGCCTGTGCTTGGGGGGCAAGGACCCGGACGCGACCGCCTCCTACCACTGCAAGAGCGCCGTGCTGGGCGCCGGTGTCGCGGAGGGTCTCGGCCACGCCGAGCGCGATGCCACAACCGGCCACACCGCGGCGAAGTCCGTCAACGAGCTGGTCAACGCCTGCACCGGTGGCGATCGGGAGGGCTACACCTGCAAGGGCCTGCTGGGTGCTCAGGTGCTGCACTCCGACTCGGAGTCGGAATCCCGGACCCCGGACACCTCGCGGCAGTCCTGGCTGGTTGCCCTCGACCTCAGTGGCAAGAAGATTCTGAAGCTCAACGACCCCGCTCACCTGTCGATTCCGACGGAGTGCGGTGACTCCGGGATCGTCTGCCTGTTCCTGAACCAGGGCAAGTCGATCATCTTCAACACCGGTGCGGGCAGCGCTCAGGAGGCCCTGCACCTGGACCTGCTGAAGTCCACTCCGATCGACGCGCTGGTCGAGCTGGGCCAGGCTGAGTCCATCGCGCACCTGGTGCCGCCGGCTGGCTGCAACCCCGGAGAAAAGGGCCCATGCAATAAGCCGGAGTGCAGCGACGGCATCGACAACGACGGTGACGGCCTGGTGGACTTCGACGGTGGACCCAACCACGGGAAGGCCGACCCCGACTGCCACGGCAACCCCAACGGCCCGTCCGAGTCTGGCCCCGGTGAGGGTGCCGGCAACGGTGAGGGTGCCGGCAACGGCAACGGCCTGGCCTCCACCGGTGCTGAGGTGGCACCGCTGCTGGCCGGCGCCTTCGCGCTGATCGGACTGGGCGCGCTGACCGTCGCGGCCACCCGTCGGCGGGTTGGTAAGCACACCATCTGAGTGACACCCTGAGTGAGACCCGACGGGGGCTGGCGATCTCTTCGCTGGCCCCCGTCAGCATGTCCGGACTACGAATCTCCTAAGATCGGCGCCCTTATGACTACCTTGCTCACGCGGCTGCGCGCGCGGCCGGTCCCCTCCCTCATCGCGGTCGTCGCGCTCGTGCTGGCCGTCACGTTCGGGGTGTTGGCTCTGGTGCTGAGCGGCAGCACCAGTGCGAACAGCTCTCCTGACGAGGTCAAGAACACCGCAGGCGGGTACAGCATCCGGCTGCCCGACAGCTGGTCGTCCAAGCAGGAAGGCCGCACCACCACGGCGACCAGTTCCGACGGGAAGACCCTGGTGACCTTCGGGGTGGGCCGCACCGGGCCGTTGCCCGTGGCGGGCACCCTGTTCTTCCAGCAGATCGGCGGCAAGTACCACAACGTCCAGGTGTTCGCCCCGGAGGCCAAGCGCATCGGCGGCCTGCCCGCGTTGGCCTACGGTGGAGCCGGCATCAACGACAAGAACACCGGGATCCGGTTCCTGGCGATCAGCGTGCAGAACAGCCCTACCAACTACGGCATCGCCGTGTTCACCGCAGCCGACTCTGATCCGGCGAAGGTGCTTCCCCAGGTCAACAACCTCGTTGATTCCTTCCGGAAGCTGCCACCCGGCTGAGTCGACCGCTCAGGTGAGCCACCCTCGGCAGCCGGCACCGTCACCACCACCGCGGTGATGTTGTCCCGCCCGCCGCATTGCAGGGCGACCTCGGTAAGAACGGTCGCCGCGGTCAGTGGATCACCTGCTTCACCCACCACGGCAGCCAGTTCCTCGGAGTTCCACAGGTAGTTCCACAGCCCGTCGCTGCACAGCAGCACGGCACCCCCATCGGTGGTCTCCAACGTCGCGATCTGGGCGGGTCCGCTGTCGGCGTCTGCACCGAGCCAACGCCACAGCGGGCCCGCCCTTCCGTCGCCGTATGCCTCTTGCGGGGTCTCCCGGCCGGCCCGCACCGCATGCCCGGCCCAGGTGTCGTCAGTGGTCAGGCACTGGGAAGGCGGACCACTGCGCCCCGCCAGCCAGTAAGCCCTGCTGTCCCCGATCCAGCCGACGGTGATCTGCCCGCCGATCACCACGGCCGAGACGAACGTGCACGCCGGAGCGGTGCCGCGGTCCTCAGGTCGGCGCAGTGCAGCGACCACTGACGCCGCGGCAGCCGCCGCATCCCTGGTCGCCGCCACCAGATCGGCTCGGTTGAGCACCGCCGTCGCCAATACGTCCACCGCCACATCAACCGCCGCGCTGGACGCCTCATGGGGCCGGTGCGAGGTGGACACGCCGTCCGCGACGGCCACCACAACGGCATCCGGCGCGACCTGACGCAGCGCCATCGCATCCTCGTTCCGGACATGCCGCAGCCCGCGGTCACTCACCCCGGCGGCCACGCCCAGATCCGCCAGCACCCGGTCCCGTACCGGGGCCTCCGCGTCTGGTTGGGAAACTCGATACACCAGCACCTGCCCTCCACCCGCCACATGCGGCTCAGCGTCGGTTGGTCACTGTCATTCTTAACGGGAACGGCGTCCACCTGTGAGCTAATTCATGTCGCTTACAGGCGAATTACCGGGCTCACCGCGTCGGACGAGGGCACCGGTGACCACACAGGGCGAGTCGGCCGGCGCCGACCGTGGTCATCCGGGGCGCTCATCCGGGGCGGTCGCCCTACGCCGGCCACCGGGCCACTCACCGCTCGGCCGAGGCCGCGACGCCCAGCCCGACGCCCGCCAGTGACCGAGCCACTCGTCGGTGGCGATCACGGGAAGCAGCAGGACCCAGGCCTCGTCGACCCGCCGCCACAGATCGCCACGGTCGCCGAGGGCATCGCAGATCTGTCGATGCCCGGCCACCAGCGCGACGATCTGACGGGCCAACGACGCGGGCTCGACGCCCTCGCGCAACTGGCCGCTACGGGCCGCCTCGGTGAGCAAGGCCAGTGTGTCGCGTTCACCGAACGAGTAGTGTTCGCCGGTTGCCGTTCCGGACCCGGGCAATTCGCTGAGCAACCGGGTACCGCCCCGGGCGATCGGGCTGTCGACCAGCCGAGCGATCACCTCGTCGACGAGGGTCAGCAAGGTCGCGAGCGGGTCGAGCCCCCGCTCGCCGACCTGCGCTCGAAGGTCCCCCCATTGCTGCACCATCTCAGCGACCACCGCCCTGGCCAGCGCCAGCTTGGACGTGAAGTGGAAGTACAGGGCTCCCTTGGTCCCCCCGCTGTCGGCCAGCACCCTGTCCAACGAGGTGGCGTGGTAGCCGTCTCGAGCGAAGTGCTCCGCTGCGGCGGACAAGATTGCTGAACGGGTCGCGCGGGCCCGGGGCTGCAATTCAGCCCGGCCGCGTGGGTTCTCCCGGTCGGCGGTCTCTGCTGTGTGGGGGGCAATCCTGGCCATGAGGATTCGCAAGGTACCCGCACTCAAGTCCATGGGCTGCACTCGTTTGGAGGTGCAGGGCAAAAACACCGCCCGGTATGTTTCACGGGTGCCGTCCTGATCCCGATCAACATCGGCCGGTACACCGACGTGGGGGTCCCGCCGAGGGTGTGGCTGGTCGGAGTGGGCAGGGGGTCTGCTCCTGGGCGGCCACACCCCACCAGGTCGAGGCCACTGCGGTCGTCGACGATGCGCGACCAAGGCCTGCGGTGCCGGGACCTTGGACTCTCCTTCCGCCGAGCGGCGGCACCCACCATGGTCCCGGGCGGATACCGACGATCCAGAACCGGGAGATCATGAAAGCCTCCATCGCACTGGCTGAGCTCGACCGGACCGAATGCCTTCGACTGCTCGGCACCGCTGTCGTGGGCCGGATCGTCTTCACCGAAGACGCCCTACCTGCCATCCGACCGGTCAACTTCCTGCTCGACGGGGACGAGATCGTCTTCCGCACCGGCACGGGCAGCACCTTGGCGGCGGCCACCAGGCACTCCGTGGTGGCTTTCGAGGTCGACGAGATCGATACCCGGACGCACACCGGGTGGAGTGTGGTCGTCGTCGGTCAGGCCTACGAGATCGCCGACATCGACCGGCTGGTCCGGCTGGCCCACCCCGAATACACTCCGTGGCCCCCGTCCCGCACGGCACACACCATCGCCATCCCGGTCCACCACCTCTCCGGGCGTCGTCTGATCCTGCGCGGTCCGGCCTGACCCCCACCGGCCGCACGCCCGAGTGATCCGCGGTCCAGATGCGCGGTCGGCTCGTCGAACATCAGCACCGGGCGCTCGGCGAGCAACGCCCTGGCCAGACCCAGCCGCTGGCACTCACCGCCGGACGGCCGGGCGGCGTCCAGCAGCAGGTTCCGCCGAACACAGCTGGACGCCGAGGGTAGCGGGGACCTTCGTCCTCCGAGATCAGGCTCTGCGCCCCTGTGGGGGTCGCCGCGAAGAGGCCAACGTCGGGTGCCCCCTTGTGGTTGGTGATGATCGCGGTTGGTGATGATCGATGACGATCTATGCGTACCGGTGCCCGGTCTGCGGGCCGTTCGAGTTGCGGCTCCCGATGGGTGGTGCGGACGGTCAGCAGCCGTGCGTGCACTGCGGCGCAGCGGCGCGCAGAGTGTTCACGGCTCCGCACCTGGCTCGTACTCCCCCGCAGCTGGCGACCCAGCTACAGCGCGAGGAAGCCAGCAGCGACGCCCCCGATGTGGTCGAGGCGGTGCCACCCGCAGCCCAGCGACCACAGACCACCACTGCGGCGCATCCGGCATGGGCTTCGTTGCCACGCCCATGAGATACGCCCATTCCATGGTGATGTCTCGCGGCACCGCCACCGCATCACCAGATTTTTCTTGGAGGTTTCACTCATGGCACTTGTTGGTCTGATCTACGTGGGTGCCGTACTTTTCATCAACGGCCTCATGCTACTCGGCGTCGTCGACCAGAAGTCAGCGGCAGTGTTCAACCTTTTCGTCGGTGGTCTTCAGGTGATCACGCCGACTTTCCTGATCTTCACCGCGCACGGTGACACGGATACCATCCTGAACGCATCCGGGATCTATCTGTTCGGCTTCACCTACCTCTACGTCGGCATCACCCTGCTCGCCGGACTCGACTCGACCGGTGTGGGCTACTTCTCGCTCTTCGTGGCGGTCATGGCGCTCGGTTACTCGGCCGCCAACTTCATCCGCTCCGGCCAGGGTGCGCTTTACTCCAACGTCTTCGGCGTGATCTGGCTCTTCTGGGCCTTCCTGTGGGCGCTGTTCTTCGTGTTGCTCGGCCTCAAGAAGGAGGGCGTGACCAGCTATACGGGATATGTCGCCGCCATCGAAGGCTGGGTGACAGGCGCGATCCCCGCATTCCTGCTGCTGACCAACTGGTGGCGGAATCCCAATCTCATCGCACTGCTGCTCGCGATCGGTGGGATCGTGGTCTTCGCCGCGCTCATTCCACTGACCCGGCCACGGGAGCCACAACACGGTGTGCCTGCAGCTCGCAGGGCAACCGACGTGGCCGCCACCGCCCGGTAGGCCCTGGCCCAAGGTTTCACCGGCCCCAACCAATATTGATTCCGGAAAAGGAGTGGTGACATTGCCCAACGTAGTGTTCACTGTCGACCAGGCAAAATCAATGCGCGACCAGGCAGTACCAGGACACAACCGCTGGCACCCTGACGTCCCGATCGCAACAATGGTGCGGCCCGGTGACGAGTTCCGGGTGGAGTGCCGGGACTGGACGGATGCCCAGATCGGTAACAACGACTCGGCCAACGACGTCCGCGACGTCGACCTCTCGGTGACACATATGCTGTCCGGCCCCATCGGGGTCGAGGGAGCCGAGCCCGGCGACCTGCTGGTCGTCGACATTCTCGACCTCGGCCCGGTACCGGCGCCGCAGGCCACGGGGGACGCCCCCGGGCAGGGATGGGGATACACGGGAATCTTCGCCCGGGACAACGGTGGCGGTTTCCTGACGGATTCTTTCCCGGACTCCTACAAGGCGATCTGGGACTTCCATGGACAGATCGCCACCTCGCGACACCTGCCCGGTGTTCGCTATACCGGAATCACCCACCCCGGGCTGTTCGGCACCGCCCCCTCAGCAGAACTGCTGACCCGGTGGAATGACCGGGAACGTGCCCTCATCGCCACCGAACCGAATCGGGTGCCACCGCTGGCGCTGCCACCGCTGGAATCCAACACCCTGCCCGGTACAGCGACCGGTGACGTCGCCGGTTCGATCGGCAGGGATGGCGCCCGCACGGTGCCCGCGCGGGAGAACGGTGGCAACCACGACATCAAGAACTTCACCCGCGGTTCCCGCGTCTTCTACCCGGTGCACGTCAACGATGCCAAACTCTCCGGCGGCGACCTGCACTTCAGCCAGGGCGACGGGGAGATCACCTTCTGCGGGGCGATCGAGATGGGAGGCTTCATCGACTTCGGTGTCGATCTGATCAAGGGCGGCATGGAGAAGTACGGCGTAAGCACCAATCCGATCTTCATGCCGGGCAACGTGGCACCGCAGTACAGCGAGTTCATCACGTTCATCGGGGTGAGCGTCGACCACGACACCAACACCAACCACTACCTCGACGCGACCGTCGCCTACCGGCGGGCCTGCCTGAACGCCGTGGAGTACCTGAAGAAGTTCGGCTACTCCGGTGAGCAGGCCTACCTGCTGCTCGGTTCGGCGCCGCTCGAGGGCCGGATCAGCGGTGTGGTGGACATCCCCAACGCGTGCTGCTCGCTCTACCTGCCGACCGCCATCTTCGACTTCGATGTGAAGCCCTCGGCACAGGGACCGGTGCGAGCCGACCGCGGACAGGCCGCGATGACGTCGTGACCACTCGTCAGTGGGATTGAGCCGACCGACACCGCGGCACCCCCACCGACGTGAGTGGGCTCGGTGCCAGCGGGCGTTCGTGGCGACGGGGATAGTCACGGGCGCCCGCCGCGGGCAGCCGGGGATCAGCTCAGCCGCTCTCGGCCCGCACCGGTATCGTGGGCCTGGCGATGACGGTCACCGGATCGCCGCAGTTCCAGCATGACGGGTCGGCGACCGTATCGCGGCCCTCGACCTCACACGGCGCACAAACCCAGTGCACGACGACCTGGAAGCTCATCGTCGTCTCCTCCTGATCTGAGCGCTGGCAACGTGTGTCACGAGCGGCGCCGACACCCGACGGGGTGGGGCGACTGTAGCCTCCCGGACACGCTTCGGCATCTTGAGGCATCAACAACGTCCGGCGGGGTCCCCCCGGAGATGACCGGTCCAAAGGAGATGACGGCGTGTCCGACCACCTACCGGAGATTCCCGCGCACCAGGCAAAGGACCGCTTCGGGAAGATCGCGGTACACACGGCGTACGAGATCTCCCGGGCACTGACCGAATCCGGGGAAGCCGACGACGGGGTCGTGGTGCTGCGCACCGACGGCCCGCACCGATCTCTGGCCGGTCTGCAGCGCCTGATCGACGACGCACTGGCCGACGAGGACGCCCCGTCCGACCCGGGGGACGCTGACCCGCGACGTGACGACGGTCGAACCTGACCTGTCGTGGCCGCGCACGAGGATACCGAGCAGATCATGGCCGAGGAGCCGATCGATCCGGACGTCGATCTGTCCGTCCGGCGGCAGCGCTGGGAACTGCGCCAGGGGTTCTGGAGCATCATCACCGTGGTCGCGCTCGGCGGCGCGATCGGCGCGGTGGCCCGATACGCCATCGGGATGGCATGGCCGACCCCGCCCGCCGAGTTCCCCTGGGCGACCCTGACGATCAACGTGGCCGGTTGTGGCCTGATCGGGGTGATGATGGTCCTCATCACCGACGTCTGGTCCGCTCCTCGGCTGGTGCGGCCCTTCCTGGGCACCGGCGTGCTGGGCGGATTCACCACCTTCTCCACCTACACGGTGGACGTTCAGCGACTGATCACGTCCGGTGCGCCCCGCACTGCTCTGGTGTATCTGCTCATCACACCCGTCAGCGCGATGGTCGCGGTGGGAGCGGCGATGATACTGGCCCGCCTGACGGTAAGGAGCCTGCGATGAGGTTGGGTGGCAAGGCACTGCGCGTGATGATCTTCATTGATGATGACGACACCTGGCATCACAAGCCGCTCTACCACGAAATCGTGCATCGCGCCCACGCCGCGGGCCTGGCCGGTGCCAGCGTCTTCCGTGGGGTGGAGGGGTTCGGGGCTTCCTCGCTCATCCACACCACCCGGTTGCTGAGCATGGCAGAGGATCTTCCGATGGTGATCGTGCTGGTGGACAGCCCGGACCGGATCCGCGGTTTCCTTCCCCTGCTCGACGAACTGGTGTCCGAGGGCCTGGTCACGGTCGACGAGGTCGAGGTGATTCGTTACGTGGGCCGCGGCACCGGGCAGGAGACCTCGCGGTGAACGTGCTGCTCGTGACGCTCGGCGCCATGATCGGCGCGCCACTGCGCTACCTCACCGACCGGGTGATCCAGGCTCGCCACGACACCGTCTTCCCGTGGGGGACCTGCACCGTCAACGTCGTCGGCAGTCTCATCCTCGGGGTGCTCACCGGGGCCGCCCTCACCGGTGCCGCCGGGAATGCACTGCAGTTGTTCGCGGGCGTAGGCCTCTGCGGAGCACTGACCACCTACTCCACCTTCAGCTACGAAACGGCGCGCCTGATCGAGGAACGGGCGTTCTTTCACGCCATCGCCAACGTCGCCGTCAGCGTCGTCGCCGGGCTCGGCGCCGCCTTCGTCGGTGCCGCACTCAGCCAGGCCCTCTGACACCAGGATCTACACAGCTA
>DASXOV010000078.1:0-3654 GCA_036494005.1 Pseudonocardiaceae bacterium
AATCGTACCTAACCACAGGGTGATGAGAAGGAGACGCCGATGCGTGCGGTAGTGATCGAGCGGTTCGGTGACCCGTCCGGGATGGCGGTGCGTGAGGTCGCAGATCCGGCTCCAGCCGCTGACCGGGTCGTGGTCAGGTCTCAGGCCGTCGGGGTCGGCGGGGTCGATGCCGTGATCCGCCGCGGAACCCTCGGTGACTACGGGTTCGCCGAAGGACTGATTCCGGGCAGCGAGGTTGCCGGCATGGTCACCGCGGTCGGGGACGGTATCAATCCGTCATGGCTCGGGCGGCGCGTGTGGGCGTTCACCGGGACGAGCGGGGGTTACGCCGAACAGGCCACAGCTCGCATCGATGATGTCACCGCCCTTCCCGACGGGCTCTCGTCGGTCGAGGCTGTAACGCTCGGCAGTGCGGCTACCGTCGCACACTTCGCGCTCGCTCACGCTCATTTCACCGCTGGTGAGTCGGTGCTCGTACGCGGTGCAGCGGGCAGCATCGGCATTGCGACCGTGGAACTCGCTGCCCGCGGTGGTGCGAGCGTCGTCGCGGTCACCACGTCCTCTCCGGAGCGCGGGGAACGGCTCCGGGAACTGGGCGCGACGCTCGTGCTCGACCGAGCAGGGCACGGCGACCACGACGAACCAGGCACGTTCGACGTCATCATCGACATCGTTGGCGGAGACGACATCCCGGCATTCATCGACCGGCTCGCACCCAACGGCCGCATGATCGCCGTCGGCGCCGTCGCCGGCATGCCGCCAGCAGGCTTCGGGATGCAACTCATGCGGTCGTTCCAGCAGTCACGCTCGTTTGCGACTTTCAGCCTCAATACCGTCCCCGTCGTCGTGCGCAACACCGTCCGCTCCGGGCAATTCGACGCCGCCGCGAGGGGGCGCCTGCACCCCGTCGTACACGAGGTGCTGGGGCTCGATCAGGCTGCCGAGGCGCATCGTCAGATGGACAACGGAACCGTGTTCGGCCGGATCGTCCTCACCCCGTAACCGTGTCCGGCAACGCGGGACCCGAAGACCCGGCGTGCTTGACGCTACCTCTGATGCGGGCTTCGCCTGCCCGAATCTGACCACGTTCGCTCGTGTCGATCAGCCCGGGCTCGAAGTCACCGGCCAGCACCTGATGCCGGATCGGGCGACGCTGGCCTGCCGGGCCGTCGAACCTGACCGGTGGTGCCGACGCTGTAGATGCGAAGGTGCACCGCGCGACACCATGACCCGGCGTCTGGCGCACGAGCCGCTGGGCTGGCGACCCACCACGCTGGTGGTCATGATCCGCCGGTACCGGTGCACGAGGGACCCGGGGTCGGCTGGAACACCGCCAGCAACGCGGTCCTGGCCGAAGGCAAGCGCGTCCTCATCAACGACCCCGCCAGGTTCGATGGTGTGCGCGTAATCGGCGTCGACGAGCACGTGTGGCGCCACACCAGGCGTGGCGACAAGTACGTCACCGTGATCATCGACCTGACCGGAATCCGCGATGGCACCGGCCCCGCGCGGCTGCCCGACATGGTCGAGGGTCGTTCCAGGCAGGCCTTCAAGACCGGGCTCGCCGAAGTGCTCCCCGACCTGTTCGCAGCCGACGCCCACGTCGAGGTCGAGGCAACCTGGGGATCTACCAGCGGATGATCGCCGCCTACCGCGAACCCGACCGGGCCCGCGGCAAGAAACTCATGCAGAAGCTGATCGCATCGGTCAGCTGCGGCGTTCCCGCCGCGCTGCAGGAGGTGACCGCACTCGGCCGCACGCTGAAGAAGTGCGCCACCGAGGTACTCGCCTACTTCGACCGCCCCGGCACATCCAACGGCCCCACCGAAGCGATCAACGGCCGACTCGAACACCTCCGCGGATCAGCCCTCGGATTCCGCAACCTCACCAGCTACATCGCCCGGTCTCTGCTTGAGACCGGAGGCTTCCGACCCCGACTACACCCTGGGTCGTGAAGAGCCTGGGAAGAATGGGATCTCGTATGGTGCCAGCCGAACGGGCACCCTATCGACACTCACGACGATTGGGATGAATGGAAGCGCTACTGGCCGAGGCGCGCATTAAGGGCGTTCGGTTGCACGACGCGCGCCACACCGCCGGAACGCTGCCGGGGGAGCTGCACGTGGACATGCACGTGATCCAGCAGATTCTCGGGCACGCGCAGATCACCACGACCCGCCGGTACACGGACCCGACGAACCCGATGCAGCGCGAGGCGGCCGACAAGATCGGGGGGTTGCTCTGGCCTGAGATCGTCGGTGACGGCCAGGGCGATACGACCCTGAAGACGAGCCCGACGAACCCGGAGCGGGCTAGTGCCGCCTCAAGCAACGTTTGCCCGGGCGACGATGCGGCGGAGTCGTTCGTCGTAGGCGTGGCTGTTGCGCCAGATGATGTACCGGCGGATCATGCTGGCCTGCTCCTTATGGGAGGCGTGGCCGGTGCCGTCGAGCGCGAAGTACCGCAGGGCGGTGAATTGCGCCTCGATGCGGTTCATCCAGGACGAATTCGACGGCGTATAAGCGATCTCGGCGTTGTTCGCGGCCGCCCGGGCGCCGGCCCGGCCGTCCCTGGCGGTGGACAGGTGCGGGCTGAAGTGGCCGCAGACGATCGCGATCCGGGTAGAGAGCGGGCAGAGGGAGCGCAGGTAGCGGCAGAACTCCAGGAACCGGGTCCGGGTTTTACGCGGCTTGACGTGCCCGTACAGCCTGTCCTCGCCCAGCTCACAGGCGGCCGGCAGGTGCCGCACCCCGGCGGTGCGGGTATAGGTGGCGCGCATCCGCGGCCGGGGCCCGCGGCCTGCCTCTTTGCCCTTGCCGCCCACGGCCGGCCGGGGCGGGGCTGCAGGCCCAGCGGCCCGAACTCGTCCATGCAGAAGATCACCTCCGGCTCGCCCGGAGCAGGAGACACCTCACGGCCGGCGATCGCGTGCAGGTGCCCGACCCGGGCCTTCTTCTCCCGGTAGCGCGGGTCCCTGCAGGTCTTCCAGGTTTTCAGGCGCTGAAAGGTGACCCCCTCCTCGCGGAGCAGCATGCGCAGGCCCTCGTGGCTGATGTCGTCGACCACCCCCTCGGCCACCGGGAACTCAGCCGGCTTCGACAGGCTCCAGGTGGAAAACGGCAGGTCATACTCCGCCGGCCTGGCCCTGGCGATCTTCTTGATCTCCCGCCGCTGGCCCAGCGTGAACTTCGGCGGACGGCCGCCGCGGTACCTCGGGTACAGCGAGCTGAACCCGTCGGCGTTGAAGTTGCGGATCACATCGCGGACCCGGTCCTCGCTGGTGAACGCCACCCTCGCGATCGCGGGCACCCGCATGCCCTGCGCGGACAGCAGCACCATCTGCGCCCGCCGCCAGGTCACCACCGACCCGCTGCCCCGGCGCACGATCCGCACCAGCCGCCGGCCCTCATCATCATCAATCTCACGAACCTGAAGCCGATCACTCACCAGCCCAGCCTGCGCCACCGCCACCACCTGCGGGAACGCTCCGCGACCGGGCAAACGTGACCTGCTACGGCACTAGTGTGCCGCGCCCGAAATTTCACTGGTTAGTCTTGCTCCTTTATCGCGCGGCCTGTGCTGAGCTTGGCGAGGTAGCCGGCGAGGGAGTTCAAGATCTCGTCGGCGGTCTTGGTCCAGGTGAACGGCCGGGGG
>DASXOV010000079.1:0-46368 GCA_036494005.1 Pseudonocardiaceae bacterium
CCCTGGAACACCACCCACACCCGACCGTGCTTACGCATGACGATCACCGTGGCGGGGTGCCCATCGGGGTCACGGAACGCGAGCACAGTACGATCGGATTCGCTCTCGCTATAGGTCTCCACGTCCGCCATCCCTGTCAAATCGCGCGGCGTTGACGGTGCCTACCGGAGGTACCACGGCGCCCCGGCGCCGCCGAGCGGGTGAAACACCCCGGCGGGCGTGGAAAAACTGCCATCCGAGGCACAGCCCGACAGCGCCCATGACGGCTCCGTAGGCGACAGCCAATACCAGGATCAGGCTCAACAAATTCGAGATGGTCATGCCACCGCTGCCAGTGCACTTGCCGATACCTGGCTTCGGCTGATCAGCATGGATAGCGCAGCCGGCTGCATCGAATCAAACCCCAAAACCATCATGGATTCCTCCCTACTGTTCTCGTACCCGCTGAATACGGGGGGCCGGGCCGTGGCAGCGGTGCTGCGTGGTGACCCTCCTTGATCACGACGTTGCGGTAACCATGGTTAAGAAGAAGGAGGCGGCGACGAGAGGTCATCTCGGGGCCTATCACGGGCCGCTGCTGGGTCATCACAGCTGGTTTGGGCCCACGGAGCCCGATGGAGTGGCTAACGTTTGCTTCCACACCGCATCAGGAGGTGGGCCGATGGCTCAGCAGGCACCACGCACTCGGTTGGAACAGTGCGCGCAGGGTGCGCACCTGTCTGTTCGCGACTTCGTCAATCGTTTCCACGCTGCGGCGATCGAGTGCGGAGAGGATGCCCGCATTTCCGAACGTCAAGCGAAGAGGTGGCTTGCCGGGATTTCGGATCTGCCGCGGCCGATATGCCGTCGCGTCCTCGAACACTGGTGGGCCGAACCTGTATCTCGCCTGTTGGGACCTCCCGACAGAGGCGCGGTCATGGTCCCCGTGACTGAGGAGGAACTCATCGTGAACGCTGGGCGGGAGTCAGTAGAACACGCCATCCAGGCGGCCTCGGTACTGGACCCGTCCGCGCTGGAACACTTGCACGACGCCGCGCAACGCGCGGCGCACGCCTACTATGTGACACCGCCGCTTGTGATGCTCACCGACCTGATACGACTTCGTGATACCGTGTACGAACAACTCGAACGCACCCACAAGCCGCGCCAACAAGCCGAGTTGTACCTGCTAGCAGGACAGTTCTGTGGTTTGCTGTCCTCGGTATCTCTCGACTTTGGTCGAATGGACGTGGCAGAATCACAAGCGCAGACAGCATACACATACGGTTCGGTGATTGATCATCAATCGTTGTGCGCGTGGGCTCGTGCGCTCCAGTCTAATGTGTACCTGTGGTGCGATCAGCCCAAGAGGGCGATCTCAGTCGCAGAATCCGAATTGACCAATGCTCCTCGAGGTACCGCGAGAGCACGCCTTCACGCAGCACGAGCACGAGCTATCGCGATGATGGGTGGCCGCGACGAGACGATTAGCGCGCTGGAAATCTCCAGCTACGAGTTCGATCTGTCTGGAAATGATCCACTCATGGACGAAATCGGTGGAGAGTTCGGGTTCGACCGTGCGAGACTCGCGCTCTGTGTTGGGGCTGCTTACGTTCTTCTGGGTAATGCCTCCCGCGCCGAAGCGGGTGCGACCCAAGCGCTCGAACTGTTTGAGACTAGATTGCCGCACGAACGATGGGCTGCAGGCACATTTGCTGCGAGGTTGGATCTTGGCACCGCACGTACCCTCGCCGGGAATATCGCGGGAACTCAAGATGCACTTGCTCCTGTTCTCGCCCTAGAACCTGAGTGGCGTACCGAAGCGTTGTCAAACCGCATGATCAAACTTGCACGCAGGCTGCACACGACCCGATATCGGGATGCCACCGAGGCAAGACAGATCGTAGAATCGATTGCAGACTTCACCGCCAATAGCCTGACGGGTCGGTTTGACAGGCTGCCTCTCAAACAAATAGACGATCTCTAATGGTTCATGATGGCCGAGGGTCCTGATTACATCCATTCCCGAGTATCGAAAGTTGATTCCCGAAGCGACCGCGTATCCGGACGGCCGAGCCTGCTACCCGACATTGTGGCGCCTGGTTGCCGGCCACAAATCGAGCATGAGCCCGGTGGTCGTGGTGGACCGCACTGGTCGTCCCGTACTGGCTGCAGGGGCATCCGGCGGCCTGCGGATCTCGGCCGCCGTCGTGCAGGTCGTCGCTTATGCCCTCGACCATGGCCTGTCAGCTCAGGAAGCGGTCGCCGCGCCCCGGTTGGATACGGTCGGGGACACGGTGTTACTCGACGACAGGATCCCAGACGCCGCCGCTGCCCTGGAACAACGGGGTCACCGCGTGGAACAGGTGAGGGAGGACCTGTCCACCCTGCACTTCGCCAACCCGGCCGCGGTGATCCTCGCCGACGACGGAACCCTGCATGCTGGAGTCAATCCGCTGCATCTCACTGCGGCGGCCGGCTGGTGACCGGGTTACCAGGTGCTGAGCACACCAATAAAGCAGACCAAGGAGGAGTGTCCATGATCTTGGTGACCGGGGCGACCGGGAACGTCGGCAGGCAGGTGGTCGGGCAGTTGGTGACCGCAGGAGAGAAGGTCCGCGCGTTCAGTCGTCACCCTGAGCGGGCCGGGCTGCCGGATGGCGTCGAGGTGGTTCAGGGCGATCTGCGTCAGCCGGAGTCCCTGCCCGCCGCGATGGCGGGAGTGGATCGGCTGTTCCTGTTCCCGGTGCCCGACCAGGTGACCGCTGTCCTCGACGCCGCAACGGCAGCCGGCGTGCGGCGCGTGGTGCTGCTGTCCTCGTCGGCGGTCGCCGCCCAGGACGCGGGCGTGATCGGGCGAATGCATGCGCAGTGCGAGCGCGCGGTGGCGGAGTCGGGGCTGGCCTGGACCTTCCTGCGCCCCGGTGCGTTCATGGTGAACGATCTGCAGTGGGCTCGCGGTATCGAGGCCGGCGGCGTGGTGCGTGGGCCCTACGGTCAGGCGGCCAGCGCGCCGATCGACGAGCGCGACATCGCCGCCGTGGCCGCTCGTGCGCTACTCGACGATGGGTGCACCGGCGCGGTGTACGAGCTGACCGGGTCGGAGTCGCTGACACCGGTCGACCGGGTGCGAATCCTCAGCCAGGTACTCGGCCGTGAGCTGCGATTCGAGGAACAGCCGGCCGAGCAAGCCCGCGAGCTGCTGATCGCTCACTTCCCGGCGGAGGTGGTGGACTCGTTGCTCGCGCTCACCGCGTCAGCGGTCGGAACGACCGCAGAGGTCCTGCCAACGGTACGGATGGTGACCGGCCGCGCCCCGCACACCTACCGCGACTGGGCGACCCACCACGCCGGCGACTTCCACTCCTCCCCCGGTGGCGGGACGGCGGGGTGATCGTCACCGTCGTCGGCAGCGTGAATCTCGATCTCGTGGCGACCCTGCCCCGGCTGCCCGCCGCCGGCGAGACCCTCACCGCCAGCGGGCTCACCCGGCTTCCCGGGGGCAAGGGCGCCAATCAGGCGCTGGCGGCGCGCAGGCTCGGGCTCGCGGTCCGGTTGGTCGCCGCGGTGGGCCCCGGCCCGGACGCCGACACCGCGCTGGAACTGCTGCGTAGCCACGGTGTCGACCTGACCGGGGTGACCCGGACCGAGGAACCCACCGGGCTGGCGCTGATCTGCGTCGACGCCGCCGGTGAGACGACCATCGTCGTGGTGCCGGGCGCCAACGAGCGGTTGCGGGTGCGCGCCGAGGACGTGGCCGACGCCGACGCGGTGCTCACCGTGCTCGAGGTACCCGAAGCAGCCGTCGTCGCAGCCGCTCGGCATGCCACCGGGCTGTTCGTGCTCAACGCCGCCCCGGCCCGTCCGGTGCCGTCCGAGGTGCTCCGGCGCGCCGACCTGATAGTGGTCAACAGTGCCGAGCACGCCGCCGTGCCCGGTCTCGATGCCGCCAAGACCGTCGCCGTCACCTACGGGCCGCGCGGAGCGGTGCTGCTGCGCGACGGCCGGGAGGTGGCCGCCGCGACTCCACCACCGGTGACCGCGGTCGACGGCACCGGCGCGGGTGACGCGTTCGTCGGCGCGGCTGTGGCGGGTCTGCTGGAGGGGCGCCGGGACGCAGACCTGCTCGCCCGAGCCTGCGCCGCGGGTGCGCTGGCGGCCACCCGGCCTGGCGCGCAACCGTCGCTGCCCACCGCCACCGAGATCGACGACGTGCTCGCCCGATGAGCGTGCGAATGATCATCGATACCGACCCGGGAGTGGACGATGCGGTCGCCCTGATGCTGGCCGCCGCCAGCCCGGAGGTGGAGCTGCTCGCCATCACCACCGTGTTCGGCAACGTCGATGTCGGGCTCACCACGGTCAACGCGTTGCGGCTGCGGGCATTGGCCGGGCCCGGCCACGTGCCGGTCGCAGCCGGGGCGTCCCGGCCGCTGGTGTACCCGCACGAGCAGCGGGCGGACTCCCGGCACGGCCGGGATGGTCTCGGCGGGCGGGCCGACCTGCTGCCCGAACCGGCCGAGCCGGCCAGCTCTCGCGGCGCGATCGCGCTGATGGCGGATCTGCTGCGCGCCTCGCCCACCCCGGTGACCCTGGTGGCGATCGGCCCACTCACCAATATCGCGCTGCTGCTGGCCGCGCACCCCGACGTCAAGCCCAAGATCGGCCGGATAGTGGCCATGGGCGGCAACCTGTCCAGCGAGAACGTCGGCGACCACACGCCACCGGCTGAATTCAACATCCACTCCGACCCGGAAGCCGCTCGCCGGGTCCTCGTCGAGGAGGACGTGCCCACCACTCTGGTGCCGCTGGATCTGACCCTGCGGGCCAGCGTCGACGGAGCGTGGATCGACGAGCTGTCCCGCGCCGGGCCGCGCTGCGCCGCACTGGCCGGCATCGTCGAACAGCGCCTGGCGACGTCCAGGGCGACCGGGAGCGACGGGGTGGCGCTGCACGACCCGCTGGTCGTGCTGGAGGCCGCCCTGCCGGGCACGCTGCGCACCACACCGATGCCGCTGGAGGTGGTCTGCGACCACGGGCCGGCTCGCGGCACGATGTGGACCGATACCAGCCGCAGCCCGGACGGTCGCACGGTGCAGGTCGCGCTGGACGCCGACCTGCCCGCGATCAGCGCGACGATCCTGAACCGGCTGCGCAGTCTGCACTGACCCGCCTGGCCCGCCGTGCCTGCCTGGCCCGCCGTGCAGCACCCAGCAGCACTGCCAGCGATACCCCCAGGACGGCGCCTGCGGTGTTGTGCACCAGGTCGCGTACCTGGCAGGTACCACCACCGGTGGCGCCCTGCAGGACCTCCACACTGCCGCTGACCAGCAGGGACACCGTAGCGACCAGGACAGGACGGCGAGTGGCCAGTGCCCCGAAGAACGCGAACGGCATCAGCATCGCGACGTTGAGCTTCTCATAGGTGCGGTGCAGGGACAGGTCGCCGACCCCGCACTCCCGCATCACGGCCAGTGGGTTCAGACCCCCGGCCGGATAGTGCCCGAAAGGCCGCGCCAGCGTGACGGCCAGCGCCAGGGCCAGGCCGCACGCCGCAAGCACCGCGGGCCGCCGCGCCCAGCCCCGCCGCGGGGCCAGCCGCCAGGCCGCGCCGCCGAGCAGCAGGCAGCCGGCGGCGAAGGCGACGGGCACCCCGGGATGCGCGATCGCCAGCCGGGGCAGATCGACGATGTCGATGTCGTACATGACCTCAGACCGGCTTGCGCCCGGTGATCAGCACGTTGTATCCCAGCGACCGGGGCAGCACGCGGGACAGGACCCGCTCGTCGAGCGCGGAGAGCCCCAGCCAGGTGCGGTACGCGAACGACGCCCAGCGGATCCCGAGCCGGTCCGGCGGAACCGCCGCCTCGAAGGTGCGCACCGGCCAGCCGAACACCGCCGCGGAGAACTCCTCGGTGACCACCCGGACGTCCATCGCGCCCGCCCCCAGCGCCATGCCCTCCAGCACCGGTGGATCGAAGGTGTGCAGGTCGACCACCGCCTCCAGCGCCGCCGCCCGGGACGACTCGTCGAGTTCCCGCTGCGGCCGCCGCCAGCCGCGCAGCCCGGGTGCGCGGGTCAGCGTGGTGGTGGCCCACCAGGTGAACCGGCCGAGCGTGCGGGCGTAGCGGTCCCCGATCCGGGTCGGCTCACCGGCGAAGACGAACCGGCCGCCGGACCGCAGCACCCGCAGCACCTCGCGCAACGCGGCGGGCACGTCCGGGATGTGATGCAGCACGGCGTGCCCCACCACCAGGTCGAAGGTGCCCTCGTCGTAGGGCAGCCGCTCACCGTCGGCGACCCGGCCGTCGACGTCCAGCCCGAGATACGCGGCGTTGCGCAGGGCCACCCGCACCATTCCCGGCGACAGATCGGTCACCGAGCCTCGGGCCGCGACGCCGCCCTGCATCAGGTTCAGCAGGAAGAACCCGGTGCCGCTGCCGAGTTCCATGGCGTACTCGTAGGGCCCGGCGTCACCCGCGACGGCGCGGAAACGGCCCACCGCGTAGTCGATGCAGCGCCGGTCGTAGGAGATCGACCATTTCTCGTCATAGTTGGCCGCCTCCCAGTCGTGGTAGAGCACGTTCGCCAGCTTCGGGTCCTGCCGGGCGGCTTCGACCTGCTCAGCCGTGACGTCGGGACTCATAACAGCCTCAACACAGCCTCATAACAACCTCATGGCAGCACGCACTCACGATCCGCTGAAGGTGGCCTTGCCCGGGCCCCGTTCCAGGAACGAGCGCATCCCAGCGGCGCGGTCGTCGGTGCCGAACAGCGCGGCGAACAGGTGGCTCTCCAGCCGCAACCCGCTGGACAGATCGACGTCGAGCCCCCCGTCGATGGCCGCCTTGGCCGCCGCCAGCGCCCGTGCCGGGCCCGCCACGAACTGCTCGGCCCAGCGCCGCGCGGTGGCGTAGACGTCGTCGGCGGCGACCACCTCATCCACCATCCCGAGCCGCAGCGCCTCGTCGGCGGTCACGAAACGCCCGGTGTAGATCAGCTCCTTGGCCAGGGCCGGACCGACCAGCCGGGTCAGCCGCTGGGTGCCACCGGCCCCCGGGATGACGCCGAGCAGGATCTCTGGCTGCCCGACCTTGACGTTGTCCCCGGCGATCCGCCGGTCACAGCACAACGCGAGCTCGTAACCCCCGCCGAGCGCGAAGCCGGTGATCGCGGCCACGGTCGGTTTGCCGATCGCGGCCACGTCGCTGAACGACGAGGACAGCGCCCGGGCCTGCGCCGCCATGTCGGCGGCCGACATCGCCGCCATCTCCTTGACGTCCGCACCGGCCGCGAACACCTTCTCACCGCCGTAGACGATCACCGCCCGGACGTCTTCGCGATCATCGGCTTCCCGTGCCGCGGCGCGCATCTCCTCCTGCACCTGGCGGCTCAGCGCGTTCATCGGTGGCCGGTCCACCCGGATCGTGCCGACCCCGCCGTCCACCTCGAGCCTGACGAACTCGCTGATGACTCCCACTCGCGCCCTCCCGCAGCCGACACCAGATGCTGCAGGACGCTACCCGCCGACGCGCGGAGCGCGGAACGACTGCCAGTGAGAGTCACCTCGGCTCAGCGGTCGCCCCCCCATCTGCACCGCTCAGCGGTGGCGGGCGAAGAAGCGGGCGCCGGAGCGCTGCAGCACCAGGTCCGTGCCGAAGGTCGTCGACAGATTGTCCTGGGTGAGCACGCTGTCCAGCAGGCCCTGGGCGACCACTGATCCCTCCCGCAACAGCATGGCATGGGTGAACCCCGGTGGGATCTCCTCGACGTGATGGGTCACCAGGACGGTGGCCGGGGCATCCGGGTCGGCGGCCAGCCCGGCCAGCCGGGTCAGCAGGTCCTCCCGCCCGCCCAGGTCCAGCCCGGCGGCGGGCTCGTCCAGCAGCAGCAACTCCGGATCGGTCATCAACGCCCTGGCGATCAGCACCCGTTTGCGCTCCCCCTCCGACAGCGTCCCGAACCGGCGCCCCGCAACGCTCCGGACGCCCATCGCGGCCAGTAGATCCGCGGCGCGTGCCGTGTCCACCTGCTCGTAGGACTCCCGCCATCGGCCGAGTACGGCGTAGCCGGCGCTGACCACGACATCGGAGACCACCTCGTCGCTCGGGATCCGGCCGGTCAGCGCCGTCGAGGAGAGCCCGATCCGGGTGCGCAGATCGAACACGTCAGTGCGGCCCAGCCGCTCCCCCAGCAGGTACACCACCCCGGAACTCGGGTGCAACTCGGCCGCGGCCAGCCGCAGCAGGGTGGTCTTGCCTGCGCCGTTGGGCCCGAGGACGACCCATTTCTCATCCAGCTCGACCCGCCAGTCCACTTGCTTGAGCAGTGCGGACGTACCCCGGTGCACGCCAGCACGGTCCATCCGCACCACGAGATCGGTCAGGTCGGCATCAGCGCCGCTGCTCGACCCTGCAAGCAGGTCTTCGGTACCGCTGCTCGACCCTGCAAGCAGGTCTTCGGTCTTTGCTGGGTGGCCTTGCCGCGCGCTCACGTGGCTATTGTGCTGACCCGCACTACCGCACGGCCGAGCGGGATGTCACAGTGGGCAGGCAAGATGGCTTCTCGTGATCTCGGTGCCGCAGGTTGGCCGGCCTTTCCCGCTGGGCGCGCATACCGAGGGGGGCGGGGTGCGCTTCGCGGTGGCATCCGGGGTGGCCGAGGCCGTCGAGGTGTGTCTGCTGTCCCCCGCGGGCACAGAGCGCCGGGTTCCACTGGCCGAACGCACCTTCGGCGTCTGGCACGGGCTGGTTCCCGGGCTGGTCTCCGGGCAGCGCTACGGGTACCGCGTGTACGGTCCGTGGGATCCTGCCAACGGGCTGCGCTGCAACCCGGCCAAGCTGCTGGTCGATCCGTACGCCCGGCGGGTCGAGGGCCGGGTGAGCGACCTGCACGCTGCGCTGGGATACCAGCGTGACCCCTTCGGGCCGCCCTCGGATGTCGACTCGCGGGGCAGTGTCCCGGTGTCGGTGGTCACCGCGCCCGGCGGTCCGGACACCGGCATCCGCCCCGACGTGCCGTGGGAGCAGACCGTGCTCTACGAGCTGCACGTCCGCGGCTTCACCCGGACCCATCCCGATGTGCCACCCGAGCACCGCGGCACCTATCTGGGCCTGGCCCACCCGGCGGTACTCGGCTATCTGACCGATCTCGGTGTCACGACGGTCGAACTGCTGCCCGTGTCGGCCTTCTGCGACGAGCCGTTCCTGCTGCGTACCGGGCGGCGCAACTACTGGGGCTATTCCCCGCTGGCCCTGCTCGCGGTGCACCCCGGCTATGCCAGCGTGCCCGGCGCCGAGGTGAGCGAATTCCGCACCATGGTGGCCGCGATGCACGCCGCAGGCATCGAGGTGATCGTCGACGTGGTGCCCAACCACACCTGCGAGGGCGGTGTGGACGGCCCCACGCTGGCCTATCGCGGGCTGGACGCCCCCGCCTACTACCTGGCCGATCAGGACCTCACCGGCTGCGGCAACACCCTGGACTCCGGCTCATCGGTCGTGGTCGGGCTGGTCACCGACGCACTGCGGTACTGGGCGGGCGAGCTGGGTGTCGACGGGTTCCGCTTCGACCTGGCCAGCATGATGGGACGCCCGCGAGGAGAGCCGTTCGATCCGGCGGCACCGCTGCTCACCGCGATCGTCTCCGACCCGCTGCTGTGCACCCGCAAGCTCATCGCCGAGCCCTGGGACGCCACCGCGGACGGGTACCGGGTAGGCGGCTTCCCGGTGCATTTCAGTGAGTGGAACGGCCGGTTCCGCGATGTGGTGCGGGATTTCTGGCGTGGTGTGCCCGGGGTGAGTGAACTGGCGTCCCGGCTGGCGGGCAGTTCCGATCTGTACGCGGCGGGCGGGCGACGCCCCTGGGCGTCGATCAACTTCATCACCGCCCATGACGGGTTCACGCTGCGGGACCTGGTCTCCTACGCGCGCAAACACAACGGGGCCAACGGTGAGGACGGCGCGGACGGTACCGACGACAACCGCTCCTGGAACGGTGGCGCCGAGGGGGACACCGACGATCCCCGGGTGCGCGGCGTGCGCCTGCGGCAGGCCCGCAACCTGCTGGCCACCGTGCTGCTGGCCACCGGAACTCCGATGCTGCCCGCCGGTGACGAGCGCTGGCGCACCCAGGGCGGCAACAACAACCCCTACAACCAGGACAACCAGACGTCCTGGCTGGACTGGTCCCCGGACCCCGACGCCGAGGCGATGCTCGCCTTCGCCCGCCATGTCCTGACCCTGCGCAGCGGCACTCCAGCACTGCGCCAGCCCGAGTTCTTCGAGGGTCGCAGCACCCCGGGCGGGACCCCCGATCTGGTCTGGCTGCGGCCCGACGGCAGGCCCATGGAACTCGGCGACTGGCAGGACGGTGATCGGCAGACCCTCGGCATGTGGATCGACGGCTCCGACGTGCGATCCCACCCGCGGGCACCGGCCACCGACTCATGGCTGCTGGTGCTGCACGCAGGCGCCCACCCGATCATGGTCACCCTGCCGGGCGCCGAATTCGGCGAGCGGTACGACCCGGTGCTGGACACCGGCTTCCGGGACGGGCTGCCCGCCCGGGCACGAAGCAGGCGGCCGGGCACCCGGATGACGGTGCACGGGCGCAGCCTGCTGCTCTTCCGCGCGGCACACCGCTGACCCCCGCCTGCGGCGGCCGTGATCAGGTCGCCACGTGGAGCAGGCCGAACTCGGCGGGGCTGGCCATCAACGGGTGCCGGGGCAGCACTCGCACGGTGTACCCGAGCAGCCCGGCATGGGGCAGCGGCATGGTGGCTTCGAACAGTTGCTCGTCACCGGAGACCTCGGCCACCGGCTTCATGGGCACCGCGAGGGTGTCGCGCAGCTGGTCCCGGTCGTCGACCCGGCCGATGACGGCCTGCACGTCGACGTCGGAGGGCTGCAGACCGGCCAGCGCCACCGCGGCGCGTACCACCATCTCCGATCCCATCTCCGGGATGTCGGGCAGACCGGAGATGTCCACCCGCGCCACCCGCACCCGCGACCACGCGGCGCGCACCTTGGACCGGTAACCGGCCAGCGCGCGGGCGCCCGCGAACGAGTCGGCGCGCACCGCGGCGGCCGAGCGGGCGGCGGGGACGTAAAAGCGCTCCACGTACTCCTGCACCATCCGGGACGCCTGAACCTGCGGGCGCAGCGTGGACAGGGTGTGCCGCACCATGGACACCCACGTGGCGGGCACGCCGCCGGGGGCGCGGTCGTAGAACTGCGGGGCGACCTGCGCGGAGATCAACTCGTAGAGCGCGTTGGCCTCCAGGGTGTCCCGGCGCTCCGGATCCTCGACGCCGTCCGCGGTGGGGATGGCCCAGCCGTCCTCGCCGTCGTAGAGCTCGTCCCACCAGCCGTCCCGGATGGACAGGTTCAGCCCGCCGTTGAGCGCGGACTTCATCCCCGAGGTGCCGCACGCCTCGAGCGGGCGCAGCGGGTTGTTCAGCCACACGTCACAACCCCAGTACAGATAGCGAGCCATCGACATGTCGTAGTCGGGCAGGAAGGCGATCCGGTGGCGCACCGCGGGGTCGTCGGCGAACGTGACGACCTGCTGGATCAGCGCCTTGCCGCCGTCGTCGGCGGGGTGCGACTTACCCGCGATCACCAGCTGCATCGGGTGCTCGGGATCCAGCAGCAGGGCGCGGAGCCTGCCGGGATCGCGCAGCATCAGGGTGAGCCGCTTGTAGGTGGGCACCCGCCGGGCGAAACCCATGGTGAGCACGTCCGGGTCGAAGACCTGCGAGGTCCAGCCAAGCTCCGGCTCGGAGGCACCGCGTTCCAGCCAGGCGGCCCGCACCCGCCTGCGAACCTCGTCGACCAGCCGGGAGCGCAGCGCGCCGCGCAGATCCCACAACAGCGTGTCGGTGACCGGCTGGCCGCCGCGCGCCATCCCGCCCGGGCCGTTGTACGACTCGCCGAGCACGGTGGTGATCTCCCTGGCCGCCCAGGTCGGGCCGTGCACACCGTTGGTGACCGAAGCGATCGGCACCTCGTCGACGTCGAACTCCGGCCACAGCCCGCGGAACATGTCCCGGGACACCGCACCGTGCAGCCGGGAGACCCCGTTGGCCCGCTGGGCGAGCCGCAGGCCCATGTGCGCCATGTTGAACATGCCGGGGTTGTCCTCTGCGCCCAGCGCCAGCACCCGGTTCACGTCGACGCCGGGCAGCATGGCCGCCTCGGCGTCGCCGCCCGCGCTGGTGAAGTAGTGCCGCACCATGTCCACCGGGAACCGGTCGATACCGGCGGGTACCGGGGTGTGCGTGGTGAACACGGTGCCCGCGCGCACCGCGGCCAGCGCGTCGTCGAAGCTCAGCCCGGCGCCGCGGAGCAACTCACGGATCCGCTCCAGGCCCAGGAAACCGGCGTGGCCCTCGTTGGTGTGGAACACCTCGGGCTCGGGGTGACCGGCCAGCTCGCAGAACAGCCGGACCGCCCGGACCCCGCCGATCCCGGCCAGAATCTCCTGCTTGATCCGGTGGTCCTGGTCGCCGCCGTACAGCCGGTCGGTGACCCCCCGCAGATCATCGGGGTTGCCCTCGATGTCGGAGTCGAGCAGCAGCAGCGGCACCCGGCCGACGTCGGCCCGCCAGACCCGCGCCCGCAGCACCCGGCCACCGGGCATCCCGACGTGCACCAGCAGCGGCGTGCCCGCCGCGTCGGTCAGCAGGCTCAGCGGGAGGCCCTGCGGATCCAGCGCCGGATAGTGCTCCTGCTGCCAGCCGTCCAGCGACAGCGACTGGCGGAAGTACCCCGAGCGGTAGAGCAGCCCGACCGCGATCAGCGGCACCCCGAGATCGGAGGCCGCCTTGAGGTGGTCACCGGCCAGCACGCCCAGCCCACCGGAGTAGTTCGGCAGCACCTCGGTGACCCCGAACTCCATCGAGAAGTAGGCGATCGCCGAGGGCATGGCGGCGCCGTCGGACTGCCGCTGCTGGTACCAGCGGGGCTCGTTCAGGTAGTGCCGCAGGTCGTCGGCGAGCTCCCTGGTGCGGGCCACCACACCCTCGTCGGCGGCCAGTTCGGTGAGCCGCCCGGTGGGGATCTCGCCGAGCAGCCGCACCGGATCCCCGCCGACGTCGTCCCAGGTCTGCTGGTCGAGCGAGGCGAACAGATCCTGGGTGGGCGGGTTCCAGGTCCAGCGCAGATTGGTCGCCAAGCTCTCCAGTGGGGCCAGCGGCCGGGGTAGCTGAGCGCGGACGGTGAACCGGCGCAGTGCTCTCACGAGCGCCGACCCTATCCCGCGAACCACCGCAACTGAAACGATCAGGTACCGGCCACCGCGACCGGGTGTATGCAACCCCGCACCGCAGCTGCGTCGTCTGCCCACCAGCACCCGAGCAGGAAGAGGAAGGGACCCGAATGCGTCGTTCAGCACCCAGCCGTACCGCACAGAGCCCGGCCCGGATGGCCGCTCTGCTGGCCGTGGGGCTGCTCGCCGCGGGTCCGCTCGGCGGCTGCGACAGCCACCAGGGACAGGCGGCCCCGACCCCGCCGGCCGGAACCACAGGGCCGACCGGAACCGCCCCTTCGCTGCCTGCCGCCGCGCCGCTGCCGCTGCCGCAACCCCAGCCGCCCACCGGGCCGCCGCGGCCGGAGCCGGGGTTCGGCGCCGAGGACCGGGGGCGGCTCCTGCAGGCCCGCCGGGTCGGGGCGCCGTGGGTGGTCGTGCTGGTGTCCACCACACCGGACCGCACCGGGGAGGTCGCAGCCGGGATCCAGCGCCTCGGCGGCGTGCTCGGCATCAATCCCGGCCCCGGCTACCTGCGAGCGACGGTGCCCACCGGCAACGTCGAGCAGGTCGCCGCCCTGCCCGGGGTCGAGGGGACCACCGTCGAGCAGGTCATCCCCCCGAACACCACGCACCCGACCGGCTGACCGTCCCGGCTGCACGAGTACAGGGCCGCGAGGACAGCAGCCGCGAGGACAGCAGAAAGTGTGACACCCCGGCGCGCAGCGGACGGCATCTACCGGCAGACTAAAGAGTGAGCTGGCGCCAACGGGGAGAGGATCGACAGCGGTGAGTGGCCGGATCGCGATCGACGACGTGACGCCTGTTGTCTCGTGCGGGAAGTACCCCAGCAAAGCGGTGGTCGGCGAACACGTGCCGGTCGCGGCGACCGTCTGGCGCGAGGGCCACGACGCGGTGGCCGCCACGGTGGTCTGGAGCGGGCCGGGGGAAGGGTTGGGCCGCCAGGTCCGGATGCAACCGGGAGAACCTGGTACCGACCAGTTTCTGGCGACGGTGGTGCCCGACCGCACCGGCTGCTGGACGTTCCGGGTGGACGCCTGGGCCGATCCGTGGGCGACCTGGCGGCACGCCGTGGAGGTCAAGGTCGGGGCCGGTCAGACGGCGGCCGACCTGGAGAACGACCTGGAGGTCGGCGCCCGGCTGCTGGAGCGGGTCGCGCGCCGTCCCGGCAGGCAACACGATCGGGCGGCGCTGGCTGCCGCGGCCGAGGCGCTGCGCGACACCGCGCGCACCCTCCCCGAGCGGGTGGCGCCCGCACTCGCCGCCCAGACCGACCGGATCCTGCAGGCCGACCCGATCCGGGATCTGATCACCCGCGGCCGCGCGCACCGGGTGTGGGTGGACCGTCCCCGGGCACTGTTCAGCTCCTGGTACGAGTTCTTCCCCCGCTCCACCGGCGGCTGGGACACCCACGGCAATCCCCGGCACGGAACCTTCACCACCGCCATCCGGGAGCTGGACCGGATCGCCGGGATGGGTTTCGATGTGGTGTATCTGCCGCCCATCCACCCGATCGGCGAGGTGAACCGGAAAGGCCCCAACAACACCGTCGACGCCGAGCCCGACGACGTAGGGTCGCCGTGGGCGATCGGCTCGGCCGACGGCGGTCACGACGCGGTGCATCCACGATTGGGCACCGTCGAGGACTTCGAGGCCTTCGTTGTCAGGGCCGGCGAACTCGGCATGGAAGTCGCGCTGGATTTCGCGCTGCAGTGCGCCCCGGATCATCCCTGGGCCAAGGAGCACCCGGAGTGGTTCACCGTCCGTCCGGACGGGACCATCGCCTACGCCGAGAACCCACCGAAGCGCTACCAGGACATCTACCCGCTGAGCTTCGATGCCGACCCCCGAGGCAGCTACGCGGAGATGTTGCGGGTGATGCTGTACTGGGTGGACCGGGGGGTGCGGATCTTCCGGGTGGACAATCCGCACACCAAGCCGCCGGATTTCTGGCACTGGCTGATCTGGCAGGTCAAGCAGCGGCACCCGGACGTGCTGTTCCTCTCCGAGGCGTTCACCCGCCCGGCCCGGCTCTACGGGCTGGCCCGGCTGGGCTTCACCCAGTCCTACACCTACTTCACCTGGCGCACCGGGAAACAGGAGCTCACCGACTACGCCCTGGAGCTGGCCACCAGGGCGGACGAAGCACGGCCGAACTTCTTCGTCAACACACCCGACATCCTGCACGCCTCCTTGCAGGCGGGCGGGCCCGGCATGTTCGCCATCCGGGCCGCGCTGGCCGCCACGATGTCGCCCTCCTGGGGGGTGTACTCCGGCTTCGAACTCTTCGAGCACACGGCGGTGCGCCCGGGCAGCGAGGAGTACCTGGACAGCGAGAAGTACCAGCTGCGCCCACGGGACTTCGCCGCAGCACTGGCACAGGGCCGTTCCCTGGAACCGTGGATCAGCCGGCTCAACATGATCCGCAAGGCGCATCCCGCCCTGCAGCAGCTCCGCAACCTGCGGTTCCACCACGTGGACCACGAGTCGCTCATCGCGTTCTCCAAGACCGATCCGGCCACCGGCGACACGGTGATCTGCGTCGTGACGCTGGACCCGGCCGGCAGCGTGCACGGAACCCTCCACCTGGACCTGCCTGCGCTGGGGATGGGCTGGCAGGACCGCTTCGACGCCCACGACGAGGTCAGCGGCGACACCTACGACTGGGGTCAGGCCAACTGGGTGCACCTCGAACCCTGGCGTGCGGTGGCCCACGTCATCGCGGTGAAGCGCCGCCACCCGTGAGTGCCGGGGATCGCACTACCGGGCGCTGACCAGACCGCGGTCTACCTGGACAGCGCTGTCGCACAGCAGCTCACCGACCACCTCGGTCACCTGGACCAGGACGTGTTGCCGAGTGGTCGTGTGACGCGGTCGGGTGGCTGGCTGAGGTCGTCGCCGACTCCGTCGCCCAGTTCGGTGTCCGTTCGCCGCTGCTGCTCGCCGTCACGCGAGCCCTCTCGACGCGCTGACCGCGACCACCGGTGCGGTGGACGACGCGGTGACTCGCGCGTCCGGGGTACGTATCGGTGGCGGAGGTGGTCGCGGCACACTCCGCCGTAGGCTGCCCTGCGTGACGATCGATATACCAGGCGAGTTCGACGTTGCCGCGGCCAGTTACGACCGGCTGGTCGGCGCCAGCCCCGGCTACCACGCCAACCTGGCCCGTTCCGCGGGCCGGATGCAACTGCCCGGGGACGGGACCGGGCTGCACCTGCTGGACCTGGGCTGCGGAACCGGCGCATCGACGGCGGCGCTGTTGGCGGCCGCGCCACGGGCCAGAATCACCGCTGTGGACGCCTCGGCGGGCATGCTCGACCAGGCGCGGCGGGCCGAGTGGCCCTCGACGGTGTCGTTCGTGCACGCCCGGGCCGACGAACTCGCCGCCGCTGGCGTGCTCGGCCCGTTCGACGGTATCTTCGCCGCGTACCTGGTGCGCAACCTGCCCGACCCCGACCCGGCCCTGGCGCAGCTGTGTGACCTGCTGGTGCCGGGTGCGCCGCTGGCGGTGCACGACTACGCGCTGGACGGCCGGGCGCGCAGCCGGGCGATCTGGACCGGGGTGTGCTGGTCGGTGATCATCCCGGCCGGGAAGGTGGCCACCGGGCGGGCCGGGCTCTACCGCTACCTGTGGCGCAGTGTGCTGCGGTTCGACACCCCGGCCGCACTGGCCGACCGGCTGCGCGGCCATGGCCTGGTGGATGTGCGGATCGGCCCGATGCCGGGCTGGGAACGGGGCATTGTGCACACGGTGGTGGGGTCGAAACCCAGCACGCGGCGGGCCGCATGACGCTGACTCGCCGCCGGGCGGGTGAGAGCGAGCGGCCCGGCCGGGACCGGCGGGCGGTCCTGCACCCCGCGCGCGGGGGGCGGTTGCGTCCCGAGCATCTGGGGCGCAGGCCCCGGGTCGCGGTGGTGGGCGGCGGCATCGCCGGTGTCGCGGCCACCGTCGCGCTGGCCGAGCGAGGTGTCGAGGTCCGGTTGCTGGAGCGTGAGCCGCAGCTCGGTGGCCGGTTGCGTGGCTGGCCGACCACGCTGGCCGACGGGTCCACCGTCACCATGAGCCGCGGCTTCCACGCCTTCTTCCGCCAGTACTACAACCTGCGGGCACTGCTGCGGCGGGCCGATCCGCTGGATCGGGCGCTGGTGCCGCTGCCGGACTACCCGCTGCTCGACGCCGACGGGCACCGGGACACCTTCGCGGGCCTGCCGCGCACCCCGCCGTGGAACGCGGTGGCATTCGCGCTCACCAGCCCCACCTTCCGGGGACGAGACCTCACCCGGCTCGACCCGGTGGCCGCGCTGCCGCTGGTCGACGTGTCGGTGCCGGAAGTCTACCAACGGCTGGACGACCAGGACGCGATGACGTTCCTGGAGCGGCTGCGCTTCCCCGGCGCCGCCCGCCACCTGGCGTTCTCGGTGTTCTCCCGCAGCTTCTTCGCCGACCCGCGTGAGTTGTCGGCGGCCGAGCTGGCCACCATGTTCCACATCTACTTCCTTGGCTCGGCGGAGGGCCTGGTCTTCGACGTGCCCGCCGAACCGTTCCTGCAGGCGGTGTGGCAGCCGATGGCCGCCTACCTGGCCGAACTCGGCGTCGCGGTGCGTACCGGGACGTCCGTCAAGCAGGTGGCCCCCGGTGGGGAGCGCCGCTTCACGGTGCACACCGCCCGGGACGCCACCGACGTGGACGCCGGTCGGGATGCCACCGGCGTGGACGCCGTGGACGTCGACGCTGTCGTGCTCGCCGCCGACGTGCCCGGCCTCCAGGCGCTGCTCACCGCGTCACCCGGCCTCGGGGAACCCCGCTGGCGCGAGCGCATCGCCCGGCTGCGCACCGCCCCGCCGTTCCTGGTGTCCCGGTTGTGGCTGGACCGCGCCGTGGACGGCGGGCGCCCCGGCTTCGTCGGCACCAGCGGCTTCGGGCCGCTCGACAACATCAGCGTGCTGGAACGCTTCGAGGGTGAGGCGGCCCGCTGGGCCCGGCGCACCGGTGGCTCGGTGGTGGAACTGCACGCCTACGCGCTGACCGGGGATCCGGAGCAGGGCAAGCGGCGGTTGCTCGAAGCACTCCACCGGATCTACCCGGAGACCCGGGACGCCGTGGTCGTCGACCAGCGCCACGAGCTGCGGGCCGACTGCCCGCTGTTCGCACCCGGCACCTTCACCGACCGGCCGACCGTCACCACGCCGGACCCCGCGGTGGTGCTCGCGGGGGATCTCACCCGGGTCGATCTCCCGGTCGCGCTGATGGAACGCGCCGCGACCAGCGGGTTCCTCGCTGCTGACCGGTTGCTGGCCGGCTGGGGCCTGCGCGGGCACCCACTGTGGACGGTGCCCACCCGTGGCCGGTTCGCCCCGCTGCGGGCCGCCGCCGCCCGGTTCGGCTGACCCCGCTGAGGATCAGCCCGGCCAGCGACCGCTGCGGCGCAGCTCGTAGCGCCGCTGCGCGTAGGCCAGGTCGTCGCGCCAGAGCCGGGCAGCCGCCCAGCGCATCGCCGGGCGGATCAGTGCGGCCCCGTGGCGGGCCAGACCGAACCCGGGGCGCGGCGAGCTGGCGATGGTGGCCTCGATCACCGCGGTCCGCGGATGCCCGGCGTCGTCGCGGCCCAGCGGGACGGCATGGGTCTCCACCACGCTGCCCGCGCCCTCTCCCTGCAGGATGTGCATCACCACGGTGCGCGGATCGGGGCAGACGAAGGCCGCCCGCACCGGAACCCCGATCCGCCGGGTGAGCCGGAAGGCCACCTCGACCACGAACCGGTCCGACGCGGCGTCCACGATGTCCTCGCCCGGTTCCTCGACCACCGTGAGCCCGACGAAGGAGTACGGGTGAAACCAGCTGCCGTGCCACGGGTCGAGCCGGTTGGCGATCACGTCCTCCGGTTCGCAGCGTCCGATCGCGGTGAACACCGCGTCCAGGCTGGTCGCCGGGTCGGGCCGGGGCGGCAGGACGGGCGCGGGCAACGGCTCCTCTCCGCCTGCCTCGTCCAGCCGTACCCAGGCCAGTACGCCGTCGTCGTGGACCGGGAACGGATCCCAGCCCGGTCCGCCGCGCGCGCCGAGAGCCAGGCCGTGCCAGCGGCACACCAGTGACCCGCGCCGCACCGCGGCCTGGCACAGCGGGGCACCCAGATGCGGGCAGGCACCCGGCCCGGCGTGCAACGCCGCCTCAGGGGTGCGCCAGGCCACCACCTCCACCCCCGCGATGGTCCGGCCGAACGGGCGGTCACCGCGAATCTCCCGGCTGGCGCCGAGTACGAACCAGTTGCCCGACGGCCGGGCCTGCGCTCGCTTGAGGGCCGCCTCGATCACTGACGGGCGGGCCTGGCGCCAGGTCGGCTGCTGTCCGGCCCAGGTCCACGCCGGCAACAGGCGAAGCGGTATCCGCTCACTTACCATCCCCAGATACCCCTTTTCAGCTACGCCCCGAAGGCCCGCACCTACTCGCCGAAGCCTGCACCGCGCGGCGGACCCGATGCCCGAGCCCGCCTGACGGTAGCGAACCGCCTTTGCGTCCGGCAGCCTGTACCGGTACGACTGGCCCGCTATGCGCGGTGGTGTAGACCATGCCCGCACGCTGTCCGTTCGCACGTTACGAGGGTCGCCCTGATGTCTGTCGATCTCCGCCCCGAGCACCCAGCCGATCTCGACGGTGTCCCGCACACCGGGGAGGCGGTACTGCCCGACGGGCACCTGGTGGAGCCGCAGGCCGAGGACTTCCGACATGCGAAGGCAGCACCCCAAGATCTCCATTGGTACAAACGGGCGGTCTTCTACGAGGTGCTGGTCCGGGCGTTCAGAGACCACGACGGCAACGGCACCGGCGATCTGCGTGGCCTGACCAGCAAGCTGGACTACCTGGAATGGCTCGGCGTCGACTGCCTGTGGCTGCCGCCGTTCTACGCCTCCCCGCTGCGCGACGGCGGGTACGACATCTCCGACTTCCGCGCCGTGCTGCCCGAATTCGGTACCGTCGAGGACTTCGTGGCACTGCTGGACGAAGCGCACAGACGGGGTATCCGGGTGATCACCGACCTGGTCATGAACCACACCTCCGACCAGCACCCCTGGTTCCTGGAGTCGCGCCGTGATCCGGACGGGCCCTACGGTGACTTCTACGTCTGGAGCGAGAAGGACACCGGCTATGCCGACGCGCGGATCATCTTCGTCGACACCGAGGCATCGAACTGGACCTACGACCCGGTGCGCGGGCAGTTCTACTGGCATCGCTTCTTCTCCCACCAGCCTGATCTGAACTTCGAGAACTCCGAGGTCGGCGAAGCGATGATCGACGTGCTGCGGTTCTGGCTGGATCTGGGCATCGACGGTTTCCGGCTCGACGCGGTGCCGTACCTGTTCGAGGAGGAGGGCACCAACTGCGAGAACCTGCCGCGCACCCACGAGTTCCTCAAGCGCTGCCGCAAGGTGGTCGACGACGAGTACCCGGACCGGGTGCTGCTGGCCGAGGCCAACCAGTGGCCCGCCGACGTGGTGGAGTACTTCGGTGACCCCGCCACCGGCGGGGACGAGGCCCATATGGCGTTCCACTTCCCGTTGATGCCGCGGATCTTCATGGCGGTGCGCCGGGAGTCCCGGTTCCCGATCTCGGAGATCCTGGCCCAGACACCGCCGATCCCCTCCGGCGCCCAGTGGGGGATCTTCCTGCGCAACCACGACGAGCTGACCCTGGAGATGGTCACCGACGAGGAACGCGACTACATGTACGCCGAGTACGCCTCCGACCCGCGGATGAAGGCGAACATCGGTATCCGGCGGCGGCTGGCCCCGTTGCTGGACAACGACCGCAACCAGCAGGAGCTCTTCACCGCGCTGCTGCTGTCCTTACCCGGCTCTCCGGTGCTCTACTACGGTGACGAGATCGGGATGGGGGACAATATCTGGCTCGGCGACCGGGACTCCGTGCGCACCCCGATGCAGTGGACGCCGGACCGCAACGCCGGGTTCTCCAGCTGTGATCCGGGCCGGATCTACCTCCCGGTCATCATGGATCCGGTGTACGGGTACCAGGCGATCAACGTCGAGGCCCAGTCGAATTCATCGCAGTCACTGCTGAACTGGACCCGGCGCATGATCCACGTGCGCCATGAGCACCCCGCGTTCGGGCTGGGTGACTTCACCGAGCTCGGGTCCTCCAATCCCAGCGTGCTGGCCTACCGCAGACACCACGCCAGTGCAGGAGACGGTACGAGCCCGGTCGAGGACCTGGTCATCTGCGTCAACAACCTGTCCCGCTTCCCGCAGCCGGTGGAGCTCGACCTGTCCGAGCACGAGGGCGGCGTCCCGGTCGAGTTGACCGGCGGTGTGCACTTCCCCCCGATCGGCGAGCTGCCCTACCTGCTGACGTTGCCCGGTCACGGCTTCTACTGGTTCCAGATAACCCGGCCCGACAGCGAACGTGAGGTCTGATGGGCGAAGCCGATCTGCTCGCCGGAATCGCCGACGCACTGCGGACAATCCTGCCTGAACAGCGCTGGTTCGCCGGAAAGGGGCTGCCGGTGCTCGGCGTCACCCCGGTGCGGGCCATCGTGCTGGGCGGCACCGATCCGCAACTGGTGGACGCCATCGTGCAGGTCGACCAGGGCGAACGGCACGACCGCTACCAGCTCATGCTCGGGGTGCGCAGCGAACTGCCGGAGGCGCTCGGGCACGCCTGGGTCGCGGGGATCGCAGACCGAGCGGTCTATCAGGCGGAGCACGATCCGGAACTCACCGCCCAGCTATTGGCCCTCATGAACCAGAACGCCCAGATCGACGGACTCCGGTTCGCCACCGAGCCAGGCGTCACGCTGGACACCGAGCAGCGCTCCCGCCCGATCGGCGTCGAGCAGTCCAACACCTCGCTGGTGTACGGACAGACCTACATCCTCAAGCTGTACCGCAAGCTGGAGGCCGGTCTGAGCCCCGACCTGGAGTTGCACCGCGCGCTGGCCGCCGTGGGTTGCAAACACATCGCCGCGCCGCTGGGCAACATCGAGGGCGAGCTGGACGGGGAGCCGATCACCTACGGAATGCTCACCGAGTTCCTGCGCGGCACGGCCGACGGGTGGGCCATGGCGACCGCCAGCGTTCGGGACCTGCTGGCCGACGACCTGCTCGTCGACGGGGCGACCGGATCGACTCGCCACCCCCATCCCGGCGACGTCGGCGGGGATTTCGCCTCCGAGGCACACCGGCTGGGACATGCGGTGGCCACCGTGCACGCCGATCTGGCCACCGCGCTGGGCAGTTCCCCGGCCCCGGAAGGCTATCCCGACGAGGTCGCCGGCCGGATGCACCGCAAGCTGGACACCGTGCTCGCCGAGGTGCCCGAGCTGGCCGCTCACGAGTCCACGCTGCGGGCGTCCTACGACGCCGTGCGTGGCCTCGCCGGCCCGGTGCCGGTCCAGCGGGTGCACGGCGACCTGCATCTGGGTCAGGCGCTGCGCAGTGTCACCGGCTGGATCCTGATCGACTTCGAGGGCGAACCGATGGCGCCGCTGGCCGAGCGGGTCGCCCCGTCCTCCCCGCTGCGCGATGTCGCCGGAATGCTCCGCTCCTTCGACTATGCCGCCAACCACATGCCATTGGGCGACGCCGACCCGCAGCAACGCGCCACGGCAGCGGTGGAATGGGCCACCCGCAACCAGGAGGCGTTCTGCGACGGCTACGCCCAGGTCGCGCCCGACCCCAGGGAACAGGCCGTCCTGCTGCGCGCCTTCGAACTGGAGAAGGCCGTGTACGAAGTCGGCTACGAGCACAACAACCGGCCCCTGTGGATACAGATCCCGCTGGCCGCCATCGCCCGGCTCACCGACCGTCCCGCCCCCTGACCTGGACCCCTCCCGGCGTGTCCGTCCCCCATGCACGCCGTGTCCGTCCCCCATGCACGCCGTGTCCGCCCCCTATGCCCGCAAACACAGCCGAGAAACTGTGGCAGGCTTGCCCGATGCCCGATGCCCGATGCCCGATGCCCGATGCCCGATGCCCGATCCCCGATCCCCGATCCCCGATCCCCGATCCCCGATCCCCGGACGACCCGGATCTGCACGCGTGCGTGTGCTCCCTCATTGAAGCACAAGAACCGTCCACCGGTGGCTGGCGGCTGGCCGGTCGAATGGGCCCCATTTCGGTTACCGCCACCAGTGCCGCTGTCGAGGCCCTCCTGGGCCTGGAGGTACCCGGGGTCGACCTGGTCACAGTCCGGCGAAACGCCGTTGCCACCCTCATCAGGCTCGTCCTCGACGACGACGAGCTGGCGCACCCATTGCACGCAGCCGCCCAAATCGCTCGCCTACTCGCCACCGAGTCGATCATCGAACTGGGCGGGACGCGTATCGAGAAGGCCCGCGACCGTGCGCTGCGACGGGTGCTCGATTGTCTCGATCGAAAGGTACTTCACAATCGAAGAAGAAGTGTTCCGGCGGGGAACGGTCACTGATACCTGGCGACACACCACGCTCCCTATATCGCTCCGGACCGTGGCGGCGGTAGCTCCTGACAAAATATTCGAACCGTCGTTCCGCGCCGGACTCGTCACTCTGCTCAATTTGCAGGAAACAGGAAGCGCGAACGTGAACCGGGGTGGCTTCCGAACCTCTCCTGAAGGTTTCGTCACCTCGTACGCGACAACGCAGTCCCTGGACGGGTTCGGCCATGTCAGGAGCGCAATCGGCGAACGGGCAAAACCCGGCCCGGACCTTCGATTTCCTGTGCCGATCGGAAGGGACGCATCACTCCGACCCACAAGACCTCATCACCATTCGTCACCGGCTTGGGGCCGGTACCCGGTAGTGGTGCGCTGCACCTGACCTCGCCCGTTTTGCTGCTGGCACTCTCCGTCGTGCAAGGCAGGCGACGCGCAGACGGGTTGGTGACACTGCAGACCCTGCTGATGGTGATCGGCATCGCCCTGCTGGGGATTCAGCCTGCCGACCGAGCGGGTAGTGCGCCGATTCTCGCGAGCGCCCTCGCAGTCGGCAGCGCGGTAGCGGTCGCGGTGCTCATCGCCGCGGTGGCACGGCTGGCTCCCACGGTGAACCCGGACGTGGCGGCGGCTCAGCTGACGATCGCGGCCGCGGCGACCGCACCCCTCGTACTGGTCAGGTCACTCCCTGATGGAATCGACACTGCCGTTCTACTGGCCGCCGGAGCCCTCTTCCTCGGGCCCGGCTTCGCAATTTATTGGCGGCTTGGATGCAGCGACCGCCGGTATACTCGGACTCAACGAAGCACTGTCCGCGACGATGCTCAGCTGGGCACTGTTCGGCGAGAATTTCTCACTGCTGTCCGCACTCTCAGGCACTCTCGTGCTGACGGCCATAGCCATCGAACTACTCCGCAACAGATCCCACGTTCAAGAAGGTTCCATGCGCCTCGGAAACAAACTTGAATGAACGATGCGGGTCCTTGTCACCCTGCTGATCCTCGACTCCGGAGTTCACATCGACGCAAACGGACGGACAACCTTCACCGCGTCGACGACATTCTCGGGTCGAAGTCCTCCCGAGAGGATGACCGGAACAGCCAACGGTGCGAGCATCTCGACTATCTTATGGCTGATCGACCAGTCGTGGGTCCGACCTGTGCCACCAAGGCGGTCCATCGTCCGGGAATCAAGGTGAACCGCATGGCAGGCACCGACCACTCGCAATGCATCCGGCACCGACTTCTCCCCCGTGACGTGAACCGGACGCGTGATTCGGAACCGACCATACGACCTACTGAATACTTCCCGGAGCACCTCGATTCCAACCAGGCCATGGACCTGAACGGTGTCGACACCCAGGGCCTCGGCGAGTTCGAGAATCTGCCCGGCATGCTCCAGGTGAGTCACCAGTACGGTCGAAACGTATGGCGGGGCGGCCGCCACCAGTTCAGCCGCCTCCCCCGGCACGAGAGCATCCTCACTTCGATGAGTAACCCCGTTGATGAAACCGACGGCGTCCGCACCGGAATCGACAGCTATTTTCAGGTCACTTTTCGATCGAATACCGCAGATCTTCACTCGCGGGCCCGCGCTCATCATGATGCCAGCCATCATCGTCCCGCCGTGGACCATCGGTGGTGACTACGCCACAAGTACTCTGCACCTCATGCACGAGCACAGACTAGCTCGCTCATCAATTGGAGCGCGGATGCCGCCGACGAGCTGGGCGACGTGTCGCGCGACCTGGGCGAGGGGTCGCCACGGAGAGCCGGCTCTACGCTCGGGGTCGCCTGACCGGCGTGGCAGCTGAAGACCACAACGACGACGTCGCGTGCAGAGGGGAAGGCTGCGCGGGTCGGTGGGCGACCCGGGTGCCGGCTGCCGGGTATGGGGGTTGGTAGTCCTTGAAGAGCCCCTGGCCCGCGCTTCGGCCGTACTTGAAGAACTACCGGCACGGGGCAGCTTAGTGATCAGTAGGGTTTCGACGGCCGATCGACGGACTGACAGGGTGGGACATGACTAAACAGCGCTGGGCGTCGCTGGGCATCGACGTCGACCAACCGAACCCGGCGCGGATCTACGACTACATGCTCGGTGGCGGCCACAACTTCGCCGCCGACCGGGCGGCCGCGGAGCAGATCGAAGCGTTGCTGCCGGGGGCGCGGGCCATCCTGCGGTGTAACCGGGCGTTTCTGCGCCGGGCGGTGCTATTTTTGATCTCCGCGGGGGTACGGCAATTCCTGGATATCGGTTCGGGGGTACCTACCATCGGCAATGTGCACGAGATCGCGCAGCGCGCCGACGAACAGGCCCGGGTTGTCTACGTCGACAAGGAACCGGTCGCGGTGGCACACAGCAGGCTACTGCTGGCGGACAATCAGCGGGCGGCCGCGGTCCAGGCCGACATGTGCGAACCGGACACCGTCCTGCGGGCGCCCGAGACCCGGCGGCTGTTGAACCTCGACGAACCGATCGGGTTGCTGACGGTTGCGGTGATTCACTTCATCGCCGATGAGCAGCGTCCTCCCGACGTCATGGCTGCCTACCGGGACCAGTTGGCCCCGGGCAGCTATCTGGCGCTGTCACACGGTGACAGCGCCACCGGGTCCAGTGAGGTGGCCGAGGTGATGGAGCTGTACAAGCGCAGCGGCAATCCGGTCTACCCACGCAGTCCCCGGGAGATCAGCGCACTGTTCGCCGGATTCGACCTCGTCGAACCGGGGGTGGTGAGCGCGGCGCAGTGGCAGCCGGAGTCGCCGTCGGAGCTCGGGCCGCAGACGGGGCATTCGGAGATCTACGCCGGGGTGGGACGCAAGCCCTGACCAGCCCGGCGCATGAGCCGTCCTGGTGAGATGACTAGCCCTGATGAGTGGACAAGCGGCACAATAATCACTGTCTGTGCAGGGTCAGCGGCGGATTGGCGGTACCGCAGGCTAGTGGAAAGTTCCATATAGTTGGATCGGACAGCAGGACGGGACATGACCGGACGGATTTGGGTGCCATGAGCGGCGGTGACCACCGTGACCAACCGCGGTCTGCGGCCGCCCTCGCGCGGGATGCCCTGGCACGGGAATGGGCCGGCGCCATCAGCACCAGCGCCTACGTGTCGATGTCACCCGAGGACATCCACCGCTACCTGCGGGATCTCACCGACCGATTGATGGCGGCGCTGACCGGCCCGGAGGTGGACACTCAGATCGCCGCCGACGTCGGAGCCCGGCTGGTGGCCGCGAACTTCACCGGCCCCAAGAGCCTGTCCCGCACGCTCGAGGTCCTTGCGGACACGCTCCCGGGCACCGGGCGAATCGATGTCGATCGCCCGACCGGGCGAGTGATCGAAGTGCTCAGCGCGCTGGCCGCCGGTTATTCCTGGGCGCTGCGAGACCGCGTCTTCGACCAGCAGGAGGACATGGCACGGACCCTGCTGCACGTGGGTCGCGACGTCGAACAGGCCCTGGTGGCGTGTGAGGCCCAGTTCCGCGAGATGGTCGATTCGTCCCCCATGGGTATCATCCTGAGCGAACCGGGCGGCCGGATCGTGCGCACCAACGCGGCTCTGGACACCCGGCTCGGATACACCGGTGGCGAGCTGCTCGGGAGCGAACTGAGCGAGCTGTTCGCCACCGACCCGGACGAACTGGCCGCTGCGCACCAGGCCTACCAGCGTCTGTCCCGGGGCCAGGAGTCCCGCATCCGGATGCCGGGCCGGCTACGTCACCACAACGGCGAGTCCATTGAGCTCCACCTGGCCGTTTCGGTGTTGCGCGACACCGAACAACGGCCGCGGTACCTCGCCACGATGCTCGACGACAGCACCGAACTGGGCCTGCTGAAGACATGGCTCGAACACCAGACATTGCACGACCTGCAGACCGGCCTGCCGAATCGGCAGTACTTCGTCTCCCACCTCGAATGGGTACTCGGACGACTCGACCCGTCCGAGGTGGTCACCCTGCTACACCTCGATCTGGACTGCTTCTCGGCGATCAACGACGGGCTGGGCCACTGCCTCGGCGATCGCGTGCTGGATGTGGTGGGCCGTCGGCTGCGGAAGGTGGTGGCTGATCATCGAACGATGGTCGCCCGCCTCGGCGGTGACGAGTTCGCCATCCTCATCGAGCCGGGGGATCAGGTGCCCGACGTCGGCGTACTGGCCGAGACGATCAACATCGAACTCGCCGAGCCCATCCACCTGGGCGACACCAAGACAGCGGTGACCGCGACGATCGGCGCGGTGCAACGGAAGGCCGGCGGAGCCGACCACACCGAACTGCTCCGCTCCGCCGGTGCCACGCTGCGCAGGCTTCGGGGCAAGGGCAAGCGGCAGTGGGGTATGTTCGACGCCCGCGCCGACGCCACGGAGCGGGCGGAACTCCTGCTGGCTGCCGAGTTGCCCGGCGCACTGCGGACCGGTGAGCTGCAGGTGGCCTACCAGCCGGTGGTGGCCTTGAACGACACCCGATTGGTGGGTGTCGAGGCGGTCATGAGCTGGCGACATCCGGAGCTGGGCGTGCTGCCGCACGAACGCTGCGTGCAAGCCGCGGAACAGACCGGCCTGGTATACGCCGTCGGCGCGCGGATTCTGCAGGCCGCCGCGGATCGAGCCGTGTCGTGGCGCAGGCGATTCGGTGCCGACGTGCCTCCGGTGGCGGTCAACCTCACGCCGTTGCAGATGCAGGACCCGGACCTGGTCGCGGCGGCCAGAGCCGTGCTGGACCGCACCGGCCTGCCCCCAGCCGGTCTGGAGCTGCGGGCACCGGTGGCAGCCATCCGCAGGGCTGACGGGCTCCTCGCCGGTGACGGCGGTGCAGTGGCCGAGGACAACCTGCGCGTGCTCGCGGAGCTGGGCGTGTACATCGGGCTGTACGACTTCGCGGGCGGCATCGGTGGTCTGCGCTGCCTGGCCGACCTGCCGGTGTACGCGGTGCAGGTCGCAGCTCCGGTATCCGTGCAGGTGGCCGCCGATCCCTCCCGGATCCTGTCCCAGTCGGTGCATGCCCTGGTGCACATCGTCCGAGCCAGCGGGATCAACGTCATCGCCTTCCCGGTGAACAGCGCGGAGCAGGCCGTCTGCTGGCCCTGGGTGGGAGCGAACTGGGGGGTGGGCGACCTGCTCGGTCCGGCAGGCCCACCGGAACACATCGAGCGACTACTCGCCGCGCGCGCCCGCCTCCCGTAACGCCCCGCGTGCACCTGGTGTTCACCCCACCGCCCCCCGTGCGGTCGTCACGTCGACCCGCCCGGTCACCGCTGCCGTGATCAGGGCGCGCCTGCGCTCCGCGATGAGGTCGAGCTGCGACTCGATCGCGCCGGCCAGTGACAGGTGTTCGCCGATCGAGCGGTCCAGGCCGCACGCGATCTTCCGCTGGTCCCGCAGCGACGGCACGGCCACGCGTTGCGCCAGGTAGGCAGGTCTGTCCAGATTCTGGATACCCGTGGTCTGCTTGATGAAGGGGATGCTGTGGCCGGCGTGATAGCAGGCCGCCATGAGCAGACCGGCGTACCGGGGATGCACCTCGGGAACCGGCCGGAGCGCAGCCACGAAGTTGGAACACACTGATCGCGCCACGCCGTCGAAACTGACCGCGTATCCGACCGGCGCCTTGTCTCCGCCACCGGATTTCTCCAGCAGCACGTCACCGTGGCGCAGCGTTCGTGATCGCAGGCGGACGGGATCGACCGACCGTACCGTGCCCGCTCGGCTCCCGGCGGTCAGCCGCAGACGGTCGAAATCGGCCACCCGGACACAGATGACGTCGTGGTCGTCACCGGTCGGATCCGCACCCCACAACCCACTGCGCACCGACGAGAACACCTGCTTCAGCCTCGACGTCGTCCGGCCTCCGGGTGCCACCGGGAACATACGTGCCACTAGCTCCGTCGACTGGCGCTCGCGGAGCGCCGCCTGCTGATGCGCGCGTAGTTCCGCGATCTGCGACATCGCCGTGGTCTGCGCGTCGAGGAAGTCGGCGATGCGCCTCTGCTCGCCAAGATCCGGGATGTCGAGCCAGAGGTTCTGGTACCTGCCCGCACCGAAGTTCTCGATGGTGGATCGGACCGCACCGACCGAAATCTGATCCAGATAAGGATCCGACTCCGTCCAGTAGGCCACGAACCGCGGGTCGACGCCCGGTCCGGCGCGGAACCGCACCAGATAACCGGCGAAACACGCCGCAACGCCCTTCGCGTGCAGGTACGACTTCCCGATCGTGGCACCGGCGGCGACCATGACGAGATCGCCGCGGAGGAGCTCCGCGAGCCGGGCCGTACCCGGTTCGAGAGACGCGAAGGTGTCGCTGCGCAATTCCCGGGGGCCCGCGATGTCGGTGGTACGAACGTATCGGGGCCACTCCGGATTCGCCTGCAGTCCCGGCTCGCCGAGCCCAGCGCGGATGGGCACTCCGGCCAGGAACTTCAGCCGCGTCCGCGTCCAGGTCATCCGGTCATCCTGGGCAGCAGACGCTGGATGTCGGCGTCGAGGCGTCTGAGTTCGGCGTCGATCTCGGCGAGCGGGCGGGCGGCACGGCCGACGTGGAAGTGGCGGGTGAACGGAATCTCGTAACCGATCTTCGTCTTGGTGTCGTCGATCCAGGCGTCCGGCACGTGCGGGAGCACGTCGCGCCGCAGATGGGAGTGGATGTCCTCGCCGAGCGGCACGTTCTCGTGATCGCGCAGGTCGGGGTCGGGCAGCGGGTCACCGGCCCGGTCGGTCTGCAGCTCGCCGCCGGGGTCGGTCACCGAGACCGCCGACCACACGGCCCTGTCCACCGGCGAGGGCAGCGGGCCGAGCCCGGCCCGGCGCAGCGTGCCGGTCAGCCGCTCGGTGAACTCCGACCGCGTTGTCGACGGCCCGGCGCCGACCAGGCCGCGCAGGGCGGTGATGAGCGCGTCGTGATCGTCGAACCTGGCCACCGCGCGTACCGCCGCAAGTTCGGCGAGGACCTCCTCGGTGACCTCGAACCTCAGCCGCAGCGGGCGCTCGACGGTGATGCGCCGGTAACCGAAGTCGGTGGTCGCGAACACCCTCGCCTTCGTGGGCAGATCGGCGGGCAGCTGATCGCCTGCGGCGGCCAGTGCCTGATCGTAAAGTTCGGTGATCTCCTGGATCTGGTCGTCGGTGATGTGCTTGCGCTTGTTCCCCAGGCTCTTGCCCATCTTCACCCAATGCTCCCTGGCGTCGAGCAGAATCACCTTTCCCCGGCGCACGGCAGGCTTGCGATTCGTGAGAATCCACACGTAGGTTGAGATGCCGGTGTTGTAGAAAAGCTGGTCCGGAAGCGCGACAATCGCCTCCAGCCAGTCGTTCTCCAGAATCCACCGGCGAATCTGCGACTCCCCCGACCCTGCGGCGCCCGCGAAGAGCGGCGAGCCGTTGAAGACGATCGCGATCCGGCTGCCACCCTCGTCAGCACGTTTCATATGGGAGATCATGTGCTGCAGGAACAGCAGTGAACCGTCGTTGATCCGAGGCAGCCCGGCGCCGAAGCGGCCGGCCTGTCCGCGACCGGCTTCCCGCTCGATCTCGGCTCGGACCTTCTTCCACTCCACGCCGAACGGGGGATTGGCCAGTAGGTAATCGAACCGGGTTCCCCCGTGCCTGTCGTCGCTCAACGAGTTGCCGAACCGGATGTCGTCCGCCGCTTCACCCTTGATCATCATGTCGGAGCGGCAGATCGCGAAGGACTCGGGGTTGAGCTCCTGACCGAACAGCCGCACGGTGGCGTGCGGGTTACCGGCGAGGATGAGGTCCTCAGCGACGGTGAGCATGCCTCCGGTGCCACAGGCCGGGTCGAACACCGTCCGCACCACACCCGGATCGCACAGGTCCGGCAGGTCGGGGGCGAGGAGCAGGCTGACCATGAGCGTGACGACCTCACGGGGGGTGAAGTGCTCCCCGGCGGTCTCGTTGGAGATCTCGGAGAATCGCCGGATCAGTTCTTCGAACGCATAACCCATCTGGTGGTTGTCCACCACATCGGGCCGCAGATCGACTCCGGCGAACGTGCTCACCACCTGGTAGAGCAGCCCGGAATTGTCCAGCCGGGTGATCTGGGCGTCGAAGTCGTAGCAGTCGAAGATCTCCCTGGCATTCGGCGAGAAGCCATCGAGGTAGGCCCGCAGGTTGCTGGCGACCAGGCCACGGTCGGCGGTGAGCGCACGCAGGCCCAGGCGGCTGGTATTGGTGAAAGCGCCTCCCGCTGTTGCTACTGCTCCTCCTGGGCTCGCCGAGCCGAGCACGCAGTCCAGCCGCCGCAGCACGGTGAAAGGCAGGATCACCCTGCCGTACTCGGACTGCTTGTAGTCACCGCGCAGCAGGTCCGCGACCTGCCAGATCATGGTCGCGAGTTGCTGATGCCGGGCACTCACCGGGATCCTCTCGGACGTCTGCTCGGACGGTAGCGCGACCCTACGGACATCGGTCCGGCCCGCACACACGTCACCGAATGACACGCCCCGCGCGGCGGGCAAGCGGAGGAAGAGACAGACTGGGCACATGCCGGGATCGGAACGGACGGACAAGGTGACGGTGCACGCAGCCGATCGCGACCAGCGCGGCGAGGTGGGGTCCTCACCGGCGCGCCCTGCGGATTCGGCCACACCCACGGCCACGTCGGCACCGCCGCCGGAGGATCTGCGCAGGCTACTGGCCGGCGAACACCACGACCCCCATTCGGTGCTCGGCGCGCACCCGCACCCGCAGGGCACCGCAATCCGGGTGCTGCGCCCGCATGCCGACGAGGTCACCGTGCTGGGCGCAGAAGGGGAGCATCGGCTGGAGCGCACCCCCGACGGCCTGTTCCACGGCGTGGTGCCCGGACCGCCGGGCGACTACCGGCTCCAGGTCCGCTACGGGGACCACACCGAGGTCACCGACGACCCGTACCGCTGGTTGCCGACAGTGGGTGAGGTCGACCTGCACCTGATCGGCGAAGGTCGCCACGAGCGGCTGTGGGCGGCGCTGGGCGCGCACCAGCGGGCCTACGGCACGCCCGGAGGCACGGTCACGGGCACGTCATTCGCGGTGTGGGCGCCACACGCCCACGGCGTGCGGGTCTGCGGTGACTTCGACGGCTGGTCCGGGGTGGCCACCCCGATGCGGGCACTGGGCTCCTCCGGGGTGTGGGAGATCTTCCTGCCCGGTGTGGGCCCGGGCACCCGTTACAAGTTCCAGGTGCTCGGGCCGGACCGCAACTGGCACGAGAAGGCGGACCCGATGGCGTTCGTCACCGAGGTACCGCCGCACACCGCGTCGGTGGTGGCCGCGGTGTCCGACTACCCGTGGCGCGACGCCGAGTGGCTGTCCCGGCGTGCGCAGACGCAGGTGACGACCGAGCCGATGAGCGTCTACGAGGTGCACCTGGGGTCCTGGCGCCGCCACCAGGACGGCCAGCCGCTCGGATACCGGGAGATCGCCGACGAACTGGTGGAGCACCTGCGGACCACCGGGTTCACCCATGTCGAGTTGCTGCCGGTGGCCGAGCATCCGTTCGGCGGTTCCTGGGGGTATCAGGTCACCTCCTACTACGCGCCGACGGCGCGCTACGGTTCCCCGGACGACTTCCGTTATTTCGTCGACACGCTGCACGACGCGGGAATCGGCGTGATCGTGGACTGGGTACCCGCACATTTCCCGCGCGACGAATGGGCGCTGGCCAACTTCGACGGCGCACCCTGCTACGAGCACGCCGACCCGCGCCGTGGGGAGCACCCGGACTGGGGCACCCTGATCTTCGACTTCGGCCGCAACGAGGTACGGAACTTCCTGGTGGCCAATGCGCTGTACTGGCTGGAGGAGTTCCACGTCGACGGGCTGCGGGTGGACGCGGTGGCGTCGATGCTCTACCTGGACTACTCCCGCAATCCCGGCGAGTGGGTACCCAACATCCACGGTGGCCGGGAGAACCTGGACGCGGTGACGTTCCTGCAGGAGATGAACGCGACCGTCTACAAGCGCCACCCCGGCATTATGACGATCGCCGAGGAGTCCACCGCCTGGCCGGGTGTCACCCGGCCCACCTACCTGGGCGGTCTGGGATTCGGGTTCAAGTGGAACATGGGCTGGATGCACGACACGCTGGATTACGTCGGGCGCGATCCGGTGCACCGCACCTTCCACCACAACCAGATGACCTTCTCGCTGATGTACGCCTGGAGCGAGAATTTCGTGCTCCCGCTGTCACACGACGAGGTGGTGCATGGCAAGGGCTCGCTGTGGGCCCGGATGCCGGGCGACGACTGGAACAAGGCCGCCAGCCTGCGGGCCCTGCTGGCCTACATGTGGGCCCATCCCGGTAAGCAACTGCTGTTCATGGGCGGCGAGTTCGGGCAGCCCTCGGAGTGGGCGGAGAGCCGCTCCCTGGACTGGGACCTGTGCAGCGACCCGTTGCACGGCGGGCTGCTGCATCTGGTCGGTGACCTCAACGCGGTCTACCGGTCCCGCCGCGCGCTGTACAGCCAGGACACCACCTCGGCCGGGTTCCAGTGGATCGACGCCAACGACGCCGGCGGCAACGTGCTGAGCTTCCTGCGCTGGGGCGACGACGGGTCCGTGCTGGCCTGCGTGGCGAACTTCGCAGGCAATCCGCACGAGAGCTACCGGGTCGGGCTACCGCGAGCTGGACGCTGGCGCGAGGTGCTCAATACCGACTCGGAAGCCTACGGCGGCTCCGGAGTCGGCAATCTCGGCGAGGTGGTCGCCGCCGAGGAGCCCTGGCACGGGCACTCCTACTCCGCGGTGCTGCGACTGCCGCCCTCCGGTGTGCTCTGGCTGGCCCTCGCGGCCCCCGCCCGTAAATGAGTTGGGGGCTCTTCAAGTACCGCCAACCCCGGCTCCGGCTGTCGTCAACAGCTACCAACGTGCGCTGGATACCGAAACAGCGCAGAGGCTTCGTCAGGCGCGGAGTCACACGGTTGGTATCGGTTACGGACAGCTGCGCGTGGGGTTGGCGGTACTTGAAGAGCCCACGGACTCAGAACAGCGCGCGGGCCAGGGCGCGGCGGGCGGCGGCGACCCGGGAGTCGTTCGGCGGGAAGAGTTCGAACAGCTCCACCAGGTGGGCTCGGACCCGGTTACGGTCCTCCCCGCTCAGCCGTCGCACAGCCTCGACCAGCCGCTCGAAGGCCCGTTCCACCTGCTGATCGGCCACTTCGGCGTCCGCCGCGGCGAGCTGTGCGCCCACGTCGTCGGGCGCCTCGTCGGCCCTCACCACCGCCGAAGGGTCGGCGGACTGGGTCCGGTCCAGGAAACGAACCTGGGCCAGCGCGGCCCTGGCGTCCTCGTTGCCCGGTTCGACGGCCAGGATCTGCTGGTAGGCCGCCTCCGCGGCCGCGTAGTCACCGGACTGCACCGCGGCCTCCGCAGCGGTGAAGCGCGGGTCCTCGGGTGCGGACTCCGCCGCGGCGTCGCCGGGCTGTTCGGCCTCCTGGATTCCCGGCATCCGGTCGCGCAGCACGTCCAGCAGCCCGGTGATCCACTGTCGCACCTGCGGCTCAGGCATGGCGCCCTGGAAGGCGTCCATCGGCTGGCCTCCGGCGATCGCGACGACGGTGGGGATGGACTGCACGCCGAACAACTGGGCCACGCCGGGGTTGGCGTCCACATCGACCTTCGCCAGCACCCAGGCACCGCGCCCGGCTTCGGCGAGCCGTTCGAGCATCGGAGACAGCTGCTTGCACGGACCGCACCAGGTCGCCCAGAGATCCACGACGACGGGCACCGTCATGGAACGCTCGACGACATCGGCCTGGAAGGTCTGCTCGGTGACATCCAGCACCCACCGGTTGCCCCCACCCGCAGCGGCAGCGCCTGCCGGCTGCTGCTGACCAGTGGAATCGGCCCGCGCCTTCAGCGCGGAGAGATCGACGGCACCGGAGATGGCAGCGGACAGTGCTCGGGTCTGTTGCGGGTTGGGCTGTGGACTGCTCACGCCCGACATCCTGGCACGGCTCAGAACCGGGCCGGTTCCCGGTACTCGCCCCATTCCGCCTTGAGTGCGTCGCAGATCTCGCCCAGGGTGGCCTCGGCCCGGACCGCGTCGAGCATCGGCTCGATGAGATTGCCCTCGCCCCGGGCGATCTCGACCATCACCGCGAGAGCGCGCCGCACTACCACCTCGTCCCGCCGCGAGCGGCGTTGCGCCAACGCCCGGTTCTGCTCCAGCTCCACCTCGTGGCTGACTCGCAGGATCTCCAGTTCGTCGGTGACCGACTCGGTGAGGGTGTTCACCCCGACAATCTTCTTGTCGCCCTTCTCCAACGCTCGCTGGTAGGCGAACGCGGCGTCGGCGATCTCCCCGGTGAACCAGCCGTCCTCGATGCCGCGCAGGATGCCCGACGTCATCTCACCGATGGGGTGCACACCGGAGGGCACCGCGAGCGCCGCCATGTCCCTGATCCGGTCGAAGATGCGCTCGGCGTCGGCCTCGATCCGGTCGGTGAGCGCCTCGACGTACCAGGAACCGCCCAGCGGATCGATCACGCTCGCTACCCCAGACTCCTCCATGATCACCTGCTGGGTGCGCAGCGCGATCTCGGCGGCGCGTTCACTCGGCAGAGCGAGCGTCTCGTCCAGGGCGTTGGTGTGCATCGAGTTGGTGCCACCGAGCACGCCCGCGAGTGCCTCGATCGCGGTGCGAACGACATTGTTGTACGGCTGCTGCGCGGTGAGCGAGACACCGGCGGTCTGGGTGTGGAAGCGCATCCACAACGCCTTCTCACTGGTCGCGCCGTATACCTCGCGCATCCAGCGGGCCCAGATCCGCCGCGCGGCCCGGAACTTGGCGATCTCCTCGAAGAAGTCCACGTGAGCATCGAAGAAGAAAGTCAGGCCACTGGCGAAGCGGTCGACATCAAGCCCGCGGGAGCGGCCCAACTCCACGTAGCCGAACCCGTCGGCCAGCGTGAACGCCAACTCCTGCGCGGCCGTCGCACCAGCTTCCCGGATGTGATAGCCGGAGATCGACAGCGGCTTGTACGCCGGGATCCGCTGTGTGCAGTACTCCATCAGGTCGCCGATCAGCCGCAGGTGCGGCTCCGGGGTGAACAGCCACTCCTTCTGGGCGATGTACTCCTTGAAGATATCGGTCTGCAGCGTGCCGTTGAGCGTGCCGATCGTCGCGCCCTGCCTTTCCGCGGCCACCAGGTACATGCAGAACACCGGGACGGCGGGCCCGGAGATGGTCATCGAGGTGGTCACCTGCTCCAGCGGGATGGCGCCGAACAGGACCTCCATATCGGACGCGCTGTCGATCGCGACTCCGCAGTGCCCGACTTCTCCCAGGCTGCGCGGATCATCGGAGTCCCGGCCCATCAGGGTAGGCATGTCGAAGGCCACCGACAGCCCGCCACCACCGTTGCGCAGGATCTGCTTGTACCGCTCGTTGGTCTGCTGCGCGTTGCCGAACCCGGCGAACTGACGGATCGTCCAGGTTCGCCCTCGGTAGCCGGTGGCGTGGATACCCCGGGTGAACGGATACTCACCCGGCCAGCCGATCCGCTCGAAATCCTGGACCGTCTCACCCTCGCCCGGCCCGTACACCGGATCGACCTCGGCGCCCGACAATGTGGTGAAGTCGGCGTCCCGCACCCGTCCGGCGGCTTCCGCCTCAGCGTAGCGACGCCGCCAACGCTCCCGCCCGGCGTGCGGGTCGGCATTCTGGGGATCGTCGGCGCGATCATAGGCGATGGTCATGCGTGCCTCCCGGACAGCGGTGTCATGTCCGACTGTAGGATTTCCTACTAAAATTCACCAGGGTGCCACCCATCACAGCTCTCCCAGCTCTCCCCGGTGTCTTCGCGCGCGCCGTGGGTGCCGGGGCTGATCAGTCGGCCAGCTGCCGCTCGACGCGTTCCACCTTGGCGCGCAGCTGGCCGGTGTAGCCGGGCCGAATATCGGCCTTGAGCACCAGACTGGTCCGCGAAGCACCGGCACCGGCCGCGTCGACCGCCCGGCGCACCACGTCCATCACCTCGTCCCAGGCACCCTCGATGAGGGTGAACATGGCGTTGAGCTCATAGGGCAACCCGGAATTCCGGACCACCCGGACCGCTTCGGCGACGGCCACGCTGACACTGTCCGATTCGCCCCCCGCAGGGGCGACGCTGAATGCCACGATCATCACCCCAGACTGCCCCCGGTCGCGGCCGGGCGCGCCGCCGCCACCCGACGGGACAGGAATCCACCGGACAGCCGCTACGGTTCACCCATGTCGTCGCATTATCCGCTGCCCTTCGACCCGATCGAGCGCGCCGCGCAGTTGTGGCAGGAGCGGATCGGCTCTGCCGAGACCATGGCCGCAGTCACCAACATCATGCGCGTGCAACAGATTCTGCAGTCCGCGGTGGATACGGCGTTACGTCCGCACGGGCTGACCTTCGCCCGATACGAGGCACTCGTGTTGCTGCTGTTCTCCCGCCACGGCAGCCTGCCGATGAAGGTGATGGGTCAGCGACTGCAGTTGCATCCGACCAGCGTGACCAACATCGTCGATCGGCTGGAAGCCGACCAACTGGTCGAACGCACGCCGCACCCCACCGACCGGCGCACCACTCTGGTCGCCATCACCGAGGCGGGACGACAACGGCAGAAGAGCGCCACGGTGGCACTCACCGGCATCGACTTCGGCCTCGTCGGCCTGCACGGCGATCAGACCGGGCAGCTCACCACCCTGCTCACCCAGATCAGGCGCGCGGCGGGCGACTTCAGCGACCCGCAATGAGGGCGGCGAATCTCAGCGCGATACCGCTACGGATCGACTTCGGTGGGGTGGGCTCGGGTGACGGGTCCGGGAAGCAGGCGATTCTCCAGTGCGTGGGCGACCATCGCGGCCCGCGAATTCACCCCGAGCTTCGCGAAGATCCTGCGGAGATAGGACGACACGGTGAACGCGCTGATCTCGAGCAGTGCCGCAATCGTCTTGTTCGGGTAGCCCTGGGCAACCATGAGTGCCACTTCCACCTCGCGTCGGCTCAGCGAACCACCGGCGGGTGCCATCGGCGACGGCGGCACCGTCTCGATCAGACACCGCAGATCGTCGACCTGCATATCGAGCAGGACCTCAGCGGCCGTGGCCGTGGGTGCAGGACGATGCCGACGGATCAGCTGCACGAGCATACGCACAGCGGATTCGATGCTGTCGACACCGCCGATCCGGTCACCACCACCGTTCCCGGCATCGGCGGCGCCTGAGCTGGAAGCCACCGTGAACACATCCCCCTGCACCCTTGCGCCGCACCGTTCCCGGGCGCCGCAGCAGCACCGCTGTGGTGCCGCACCCCATCCTCCAGGTGAGTGTAGAGCACATCGTGAGGACTCAGATACTCCTGGTGGCGGCCCGGATCCGGGTCAGACGCCGAGCTCGGCGATCAGTTCGTCGGCGGCCCGGTAGGCGTCGAGTTCCCCGGCGACGACCTGTTTGGCCAGCCCGGGCAACCCCCCCGACATACCCCCGCCTCGCCGGAGATCGCCGAGCTTCGCGCGCACCTGCTCCAGCGCGATGGCCTCGATCTCGGCCTCGGCGCGCCGCAGCCTGCGCACCTCCAACTCGCCGTGGGCGATCATCCAGTCGCGATGCTCCTGGATGGCATCAACGATGTCGTCGGCACCCTCGCCCCGGCTCGCGACCGTGCGCACGATCGGAGGCCGCCAGCGTGGCCCGTCCTGCTCCCGGCGGCCCAAAGAGATCATGTACTTGAGGTCCCGGACCGTCTGGCCGGCACCGTCCCGGTCGGCCTTGTTCACCACGAAGACGTCGGCGACCTCGAGAATGCCCGCCTTCGCGGCCTGGATCCCGTCGCCCATTCCCGGCGCCAGCAGCACCAGGGTGGTGTCGGCCAGCGACACCACCTCCACCTCGGACTGTCCCACCCCGACGGTCTCGATCAGCACCACGTCGCAGCCCGCGGCGTCGAGCACCCGCAGCGCCTGCGGGGTGGCCCAGGCGATACCACCCAGATGACCGCGGGTCGCCATCGAGCGGATGAACACCCCGCCGTCGACGGCATGGTCCTGCATCCGCACCCGGTCACCCAGCAACGCACCTCCGGAGAACGGTGAGGACGGATCGACGGCCAGCACGCCGACCCTCTTCCCCGCCGCCCGCAGGGCGGTGACCAGCATGTTCGTCGAGGTCGACTTGCCGACTCCCGGCGAGCCCGTGATGCCGACGACCTCAGCCCGCCCGGTGTAGGGCGCCAGTGAGCGGGCAAGCGCCCGCAGTTCCGGCGCCGCGTCCTCGACCAGTGAGATCAGCCGCCCCACCGCCCTCGGCTGACCGGACCGGGCCCGGAGGACCAGATCGTCGACATCCAGGGCCCGGCGGCTCACGCGTCGTCGCCGCCGGGCACTCGGAGGATCAGGGCGTCGCCCTGGCCACCGCCACCACACAACGCGGCGGCACCCAGCCCACCACCACGACGGCGCAGCTCCAGGGCCAGATGCAGGGCTAGCCGGGCCCCGGAGGCGCCGATCGGATGGCCCAGCGCGATCGCGCCACCGTTCGGGTTCACCCGGGCTGGATCGATGCCCAGCTTGCGGGTGGACACCACGCCCACCGCGGCGAATGCCTCGTTGATCTCCACGATGTCCAGGTCGGTGGGTTCGATCCCCGCTCGTCGGCACGCGAGCAGCACTGCGTTGGCGGGCTGCTCATGCAGGCTGGAGTCGTCCGGACCGGCGACCATGCCGTGCGCGCCGATCTCGGCCAGCCAGCTCAGCCCGAGCTCCTCGGCCTTGGTCCGGCTCATCACCACGACCGCCGCCGCCCCGTCGCTGATCTGGGACGCCGAGCCCGCCGTGATCGTGCCGTCGGCGGCGAATGCCGGGCGTAGCCTGCCCAGCTCCTCGGCGGTGGTGTCCGGCCGGATGCCCTCATCGGCGTCCACCACGATCGGGTCAGCCCTGCGCTGCGGCACGCTCACCGGGGTGATCTCCTCGGCGAACAACCCACTCGCCACCGCACGCCCGGCCCGCTGGTGCGACAGGGCGGCGAACTCGTCCTGCTCGTGACGGGTGAGCTGGAAGCGGGCGTTGTGCTTCTCGGTGGAGGCACCCATCGACACCTGGTCGAACGAGTCGTGCAGGCCGTCGAAAGCCATGTGGTCGAGCATCGTGACGTCGCCGTACTTGAAACCCGATCTCGACCCGGGTAGCAGATGCGGCGCCTGCGTCATCGACTCCTGTCCCCCGGCCACGATGATCTCGTACTCGCCGGCCCGGATCAGCTGGTCGGCCAGCACAATGGCGTTCAGCCCGGACAGGCACACCTTGTTGATGGTCAGGGCGGGCACGGCCATGCTGATGCCTGCATTGGCCGCCGCCTGCCGAGCCGGGATCTGTCCCGCGCCCGCGGTGAGCACCTGTCCCATGATCACGTACTGCACCGCGTCGGGGGTCACACCCGCTCGCTCCAGCGCGCTCTTGATGGCGAAACCGCCCAGTTGGGCCGCGGAGAAGTCCTTGAGCGAACCGAGCAGCCGACCCATCGGGGTGCGGGCTCCGGCGATGATGACGGATGGGGTCATGATGCGACCTCCGGCGTGACGAACGGGTGATCACCCCTGATCAGGGCCTGTCAGCGGACGATACCCCGCAACCCGGCCCGCCCACTCTGGTGACAACGAGCACACCGGTGCGGCACCTGCGGGCTTCGTACGCTGCAAGGCATGAACCAGATTGAGCCCTTCATCACCGCGATCGACCACGTCGGTATCGCGGTCCCCGATTTCGATGCCGCCGTGGAGTTCCACCGCACCACCTTCGGGCTGGAACTGGCCCACGAGGAGGTCAACGAGGAGCAGGGGGTACGGGAGGGCATGCTGCGCGCGCCCGGCGACACCGGCACCGGCGCCGCGGTGCAGTTACTCGCCCCGCTGGGCCCGGAGTCCACCATCGCCAGGTTCCTCGACCGCAACGGCCCTGGCCTGCAGCAGCTGGCCTACCGGGTGCGCGACATCGACGCCGCCACGGCGGCACTGCGCGCGTCCGGCGTCCGGCTGCTCTACGACACCCCCCGCCGAGGCACCGCCGACTCCAGGATCAACTTCATCCACCCCAAGGACGCCGGAGGGGTACTGGTCGAACTGGTGGAACCCGCGTCGACGCACTGAACCAGACCTCATGACACAGTCCGCGCCCAGTCGCAGGTCACCTCCCCACTCTGGGCGTCGAGGGAGTAGGCCCGGCCCGGCCCAGTCCGGACCGGTCCGGTCCGGTCCGAGATCCGGTTGCACACGTCGATCGCGTCGACCCAGCTGACGTTCACCACGGGCCAGGCGCCGCTCGCGGACGGATCAAGATCCACTCCCGTGACGCCGCGATGGAACTACCTCAAGGTGCTCACGCTGCCACTGTTCACCAGGGCTCGCGCTATCCGTGGTCAGGCGGTTCGCACTATGAGGAGGCCGTCAGCGCCTCGATCAGAGCCGCGATCTCTACGCGGCGGCAGGCTGGACGCCAACATCGCTACCCCGACCGTTGCTGCCCGGCTTGGGCGGGTGTTCCGGTTTCGGCGAGTCCGGTCAGGGCCTGCGGCAGTGGGCCCTGGTGCAGGACGCCGAGGCGTTGGGTGGCGCGGGTGAGGGCGACGTAGAGTTCGGCCGCGCCCCGTGGGCCGTCGGCGAGGATCCGCATCGGTTCCACGACCAGGACGGCGTCGAACTCCAGGCCTTTGGTCTCCGACGGCACCACCGCGCCCGGCACTCCCGGTGGCCCGATCACGACGCTGGTGCCTTCGCGGCCGGCTTCGTCCCGGACGAATTCCTCGATGGCGACGGACAGTTCGTCTTCGGTGACCCGTCTGGACCATGGCGCGACGCCGCACGCGCGGACCGACTCCGGTGGCTGGACCCCGGGTGCGAACTCGGCGAGCAGCGCGGCGGCGATGGTCATGATCTCCGCCGGGGTGCGGTAGTTCACCGACAGCGACCGGTAGACCCAGCGGCCGGGCACGTACGGCTCCAGCATCGTGTCCCACAATGTCGCTCCGGCCTCCGACCGGCGTTGGGCCAGGTCGCCGACCACGGTGAAGGATCGGCCAGGGCAGTGCCGCATCAGCACCCGCCAGTCCATTTCGGACAGTTCTTGGGCCTCGTCGACCACGACGTGGCGGTAGGTCCAGTCCCGGTCCGTGGCGGCGCGTTCGGCGAGTTCCCGGGTGTCGCGGTCGACGAACCGGTCGGCCCGGTCCTCGGCGTAGAGAAGGTTCTCGGCGACCAACTGGATGTCCTCGTCCAGTTCCTCGCGGTCCAGCTTCAAGATGTTCATTACGCTGGCGGCGTACTCGGCCTCGGCCTTCCGTTCCCGCTCGGCGGTCTGCTCGGCGGCGGCCGGCTTGTCGCGGCCCAGCAGGTCGACCAGTTCGTCGAGCAGCGGCACATCCGACACCGTCCAGGCGGCGCCGTCGGCGCGCGACAACGCCGGGTCCGCACCGGCCGCCCGCAACCGTTCGGGGGACGTGTACAGCGGTGCCAGCAATGTTTCCGGCGTCAGTATCGGCCAGAGTTCGTCGAGCGCGGCGGTGAACTTGTCGTCCTCCGCGAGTTCTTCGAGCAGGTCAGCCCGCAGCTGCTCCCATGCTTCGCGGTCCGATCGAGTCAGCCAGCCCCGGCCGATCCGGGCTATCGCCCGTTCGGTGAGCACCCACGTGACGATCTCGATGAACACCGCGCGGGCCTCGTTGTGCGGCAGCCCGCTCGCACGCGCCTCCTCCCTGGCCCACTGCGCGGTCTCGGCGTCGATCCGCACCGTGACGTCCCCCAGCGTGATCGGCAACGGCTGCTCCGGCAGCCGCTGCCGGTCGGCGACCGCCGCCGCGAGCACGTCGAGGATCTCGCATGAACCCTTGAGCCGCGCGACTTCCGGGGTGTCCTCGGCGGTGACGCGCAGGCCGGGCACGAGGTCGCCGGGGGTCATGAACACCACCGCGGACTCGCCCAGCGACGGCAGAACGCGGCTGATGTGGTCCAGGAACGCCGGGTTGGGCCCGACCACGAGCACACCATGGCGTTCCATCCGCTCCCGCTGGGTGTAGAGCAGGTACGCGACGCGGTGCAACGCCACCACGGTCTTCCCGGTGCCCGGGCCGCCCTCGATCACCAACACCCCTGGGTGGTCGAGCCGGATGATCTCGTCCTGCTCGGCCTGGATCGTCGCCACGATGTCGCGCATCCCGTCACCGCGCGGCGCGGTGACCGCCGCGAGCAGCGCCGCATCGCCCCGCACGTCGCCGTCCGGGCGGCCGAGCACCTCGTCGGTGAAATCGACCACCTGGCGCCCGCGGGTGTGGAACTGGCGGCGCCGGCGCATGTTCTCCGGGGTCGCGGCGGTGGCGACGTAGAACGCCCGCGACGCCGGTGCCCGCCAATCCAGCAACACCGGCTCGTAGTCGTTCTCCTCGTCGAGCAGGCCGATCCGGCCGATGTACGAATGATCGCCCGACAGGGTGTCCAGCCGGCCGAAACACAACCCGTTGTCCCCGACGTCCAGCCGCTTCATCTGCTTGGCCGACGCGCGCACCTGAACGTCCCGTTCCATCGGTGTCCCGCCGGTTCCCCGCAATGCCGCGATGTACTCCCCCTTCACTCGCGCGCGCTCGGCGTCGAGCCGCGCGTAGAGCCCAGCCACGTAGCTCCGCTCGGACCGCAATTCCTCTTCGTACCCCTGAGTTGACACAGGCCCCTCACCGCGGCTAAAGTGGTATTAGTGTAATGTCTCATTATTGATTTTACACTTGTTGGAGGGCGATTCGTCCTCGGGCGACCTTGGTGAGGATTTGCTCGGCGGTGGCGGTCCACACGAATGGTTTCGGGTTGTCATTGTTGGCTTTCAGGTAGTCTTCAATCGCGGTAACGAGGTCATCCACGCTGTGGAACACGCCTCGGCGGATGGCCTTGTCCGTCAGCTCTCGAAACCACCGTTCAACCATGTTGAGCCACGACGAGGAGGTCGGGATGAAGTGCAGATGAAACCGCGGGTGTTTGCTCAGCCATTTCTTGACGTTGGGATGCTTGTGGGTGCCGTAGTTATCGCAGATCATGTGGATGTGTAGTCCTTTGGGTACCTCACGGTCGATGATACGCAGGAACGTCAAGAACTCGCTATTGCGGTGCCGAGGCAGGCAGCGCCCGATCACCTTTCCCGTGAGCACGTCCAGCGCGGCGAACAGGGTCGTGGTGCCGTGGCGTTTGTAGTCATGGGTCATCGTGCCGGCTCGCCCTTTTTTCATCGGCAGCGAGGGCTGGGTGCGGTCCAGGGCCTGGATCTGGCTCTTCTCGTCCATGCACAGCACCATGGCCTGGTCAGGCGGGTTCAGGTACAGACCTGCCACGTCGATGAGTTTCTCCTCGAAGTGACGGTCATTCGAGAGTTTGAAGGTCTTCACCAGGTGAGGCTTGAGCCCTCTCGCCGACCAGATCCGCTGCACCGACGCCGAACTCACCCCGGCCCGTTTGGCCATCGACCGGCACGACCAGTGCGTCTCACCCTCCGGTTTCGAATGCAACGTCAAATCCACGATCTCGGCGACCTTCTCCTCGCTGATCGAGGGTTTACGACCTCGCCCTGTGGCCACCACACCGAACCCGACCAGTCCGTCCTTCTCGAACTGACCACGCCAGGCCAGCACGGTCGGACGAGATACACCGGCCACCTCGCTGATCTCCGAATTCGACACGCCATCAGCGGCTAACAGCAATACCTGCGCTCGTTGCACCACGCGGTATGCCCCAGTCCGCAAACTGGTCAAAGTTTCCAAAACTTCCCGCTGTCCATCGGTTATCGCCAACGGCGCCGCTGCTCGACTCATACCTTATAGCATAAGACACTGTAAACTCAATTGCAAGACACTACATTAGGTTCGGCGGGTTCTCCATTGAAGTATGGAGGACACGTCGATTTTTTATTGTTCACCTCTTGTCAAGCGCCGTCGCGCGTTGCCGCCGTGTTCGTGGGCTTTCCCGGAGTACCAGAGGTCGATGGACCGTTTCCGATCTTGTAGACAGTCGGTCGTAGACTGCCGCTGAGTTCCAGCGGAGGGGATCGCGCGGCGACACGCCGACGCTTCACCCAGGGAGTACAAGGATCAGGCCGTTAGCCTCGTCCTCGATTCGGGCCCGAATCAATCGCTGAGGTGGCGAATAGTATCGGCGTCCACGAGATGACGTTGGGGTGACGTTCGACGACCAACCAGCCGCAATCCACCTCGCCGCCGACTACGCCCCGGTACTCAACGAGCTACCCATTCTCGACCCGATCCCCGTGCGCTGGCTGCACCTGACCATGCAGGGCATCGGTTCCACTGACGAGGTAGACCGCGCCGAAGTCACCGCGAACGGCGAACAGAATAATGGGGCAGAACACCAGACCTGCCAGGATGTTTCCGGCGACCGCGTCGCTGAGGAGGTAGCTGGCCACGTCGGGATAGCCGCTGTGGGGGTAGCGGCGATGTCGTAGGGGCTGGTCAGGGCGTAGCGCTGCAGGTGCAGAAGCGCGGTCAAGGTAACGGCGAGCTGTATCGGTGCGCAGAGGATCGCGGTGAGCACACCGGTCCGGGTTCCGGCCGAGCTGCTACGGATGGTGGCGGCTGCGCCGGTCGAGGCAGCCAGGGTCGCGGCGGCGCCGACCGGCGACACGAGGGGGGTGACCCCCGCGGTGGCGACCGTCGTGGTCGGTGCGACGACGATCCAGAGGACGCCAGCGG
>DASXOV010000080.1:0-13245 GCA_036494005.1 Pseudonocardiaceae bacterium
ACGGTCGTCGGCCGACATCATGGTCCGCTTCGGGCCCATCGAGGGCCGCCACGACCCGCCCGACACACCGCTGTCGGCCCTGCTGACGCTGCGCTCGACGATCCGCCATCCGGACCTGTCCGGCGTCTTCCGCGAGTCCGATCGGCGCGCCATGCACCTCAAGCTGGTCCGCGACGACGACGGCAGGCCGGTGGATGCGCTGCACGTGCACGGGTACGTGCCCCGCGAGGAGAGCCGGGTGCTGGAGAAGGCGATCTGGTCGGAGCTCGGCGCGGAATCGGGAGAACTGCCCGAGTCGCTGGGTCAGCTCGGCGAGAGCGTCCGCAGCGAGCCGCTGGCGATCACCCAGCTGCTGCTGCTCTACCACATGCTCGACGCCATGCGCTGACCCGGAACAAGTCGAAACCGGCACGACAGAGCGGCCCGGGACTCACCCCTGAGTCCCGGGCCGCTCTGTCACGGCCTACGATCACTCTCTGTACTCGCTTCTCAGCGTCCCGTCGGGAGAAATCCCCGATCGAGTGACTACTTCAGTGCGGGGAACGAGTATTTGCGACCGGGCGTCGGAGTCTCGTCTGCATATGACAGCCCTACCTCGAGGGGTGGCAGGGCGCGCCAAGCAGAGAAGAGATGAGTGGAGGGCAGCCCATGAAATCCAGGGAGCAGGTGGACGCCGTCGACTGGCGGGCTCGTGGGGCCTGCCGGGCACAGGACCCGGATCGCCTTTTCGTCCGGGGTGCCGCCCAGCACGAGGCCAAGATGGTGTGCGTTCCGTGTCCGGTGCGGGCGCGGTGCCTGGCTGAGGCGCTGGACCAGCGGATCGAGTTCGGGGTGTGGGGCGGCATGACCGAGCGGGAGCGCCGGGCCGTGCTGCGCCGCAGGCCGGATGTCGGCAGCTGGGCAGACCTGCTGGCAGCCGCGAGCCACGATTCGCAGACCCGGCGGGCAGGCTGAGGCGCGACCGGGCTGTGCCGCGGCCAGCGGTGTTCCGGCACAGCTCAGTCCCGGCTGACCACCGGTTGCGACCCTATGGCCAGCAGTTCGCCGATCTCGCGCAGCCCTGGCAGGTCGTGAACATCGGTGGCCAGGGCGGGCACCCGGGCCACCGCCACCCCCGCGTGCGCTCTGCGGAACCGGGCCAGCAACCTGCGTTCCCGCCCGGCCAGGGCCACCCGGTCGGCGTGCAGCCGCAGGACCGCGGCCGCGAGTGGCGCGTTCCCGGCCCGTTCCAAGGTCTCGGCCGCCGTCTCGGCCCGCGCACCCGGGAGGTCGGCGAGCACCGGGTGAGTCCGGTTGAGGATCAGCCCCGCCAGGGGCATCGACTCGGTCGCCAGCCGGTCCACGAAGTACGCCGCCTCACGCACGGCGTCGGTCTCCGGTGCGGCGATCACCAGGAACGCGGTGCCTGGCGCTCGTAACAGCTTGTAGGTCGCGCCGGCTCGTTCCCGGAATCCGCCGAACATGGTGTCGAAGGCCTGCACGAAAGCCGACGCGTCGGCCAGCAACTGGCCGCCCAGTATCGCCGACACCGCCCTGGCGAACAGACTGAAACCGGCACCGACCAGTTTGCGAACCCCGCGTCCGCCCGCTCGCGCCGGAGCTGAGAGCAACCGGATCATCCGCCCGTCCAGGAACGAGGAGAGCCGCTGCGGGGCGTCCAGGAAGTCCAGGGCGGAGCGCGACGGCGGGGTGTCGACGACGATGAGGTCCCAGTCCTCGGTAGCCACCAGCTGGCCCAGCTTCTCCATCGCCATGTACTCCTGTGTGCCGGAGAACGACGAGGAGATGGTCTGGTAGAAGGGGTTGGCGATGATCTGGGCGGCCCGATCGGGGCTCGTATGCGCCTGGACCATCTCGTCGAAGGTACGTCGCATGTCCAGCATCATCGCGAAGAGTTCGCCGCCCGCCGCCTCGACCTCTGCACTCGGGGCCACCCGGCGGGGGTTGTTGGTCAGCTCGCGCAGCCCCAGCGACTGCGCCAGCCGCCGCGCCGGGTCGATCGTGAGCACCACCACCGACCGCCCCCGCTCGGCGGCGCGCAGTGCCAGTGCCGCAGCGGTGGTCGTCTTGCCCACCCCTCCCGCGCCGCAACACACCACGACGCGAGTCGCCGGGTCATCGAGCAGCGCGTCGACGTTCAGCGCCGGTGGCGGGCGGTTACTCATGGCTCGACCCTGCGAGCAGGTCTCGCGTACTCATCGGACTCCTTGCTCGCGGAGTACCTCGGCGAGCTCGTAGATCCCGCCGAGATCGACACCGTCGATCCCGATCTCGGTCAGTTCGGGCAACTCCACCTGCGGCATGCCGGCTTCAGCGAGTCTGGCGCGGGCTTGCTGCTCGGCCTCCACCCGCGCCGCGTGCTCCACGGTCTCCGCGACCAGTCCGTCGATCACCGCGGGCTCCAGGTCCAGGCCTGCGGCGAGCAGCCCCGCATGCACCTGGTTCCCGTCCACCCGTCCACCGGCGGCCGGGGTGACCGAGAGGGACGGCAGCCGGGGCGGCCGGGCCCGGTTCACCAGCACCGCACCCGGGCGCAGGTCGGCGAGGTCGAGCTCGGCCACCGCCTCCAGGGTCTCGGCCACCGGCAGGTCCTCCAGCAGGGTCACCACGTGCACGGCGGTGTCCGCGGAATGCAGCAACCGCACGACTCCCTCGCTCTGCTTGTGGATCGGGCCCACCTTGGCCAGGTCCGCCATCGCCCTGGTCACGTCGAGGAACTTCACCACCCGCCCGGTCGGCGGAGCGTCCAGCACCACGGCGTCATAGGTGTGCTTGCCCTTGCGCGCGCGTGTGGTGGCCTCCTTGACCTTGCCGGTGAGCAGTACATCGCGCAGACCGGGGGCGAGCGTGGTGGCGAACTCGATCGCGCCCATCCGGCGCAGGGTGCGGCCGGCGAAACCCAAGCTGTAGAACATCGCCAGGTACTCGAGCAGGGCCTCCTCGGCGTCCACCGCGAGGGCCCGGACCTCACCGCCGTCCGGGGCGATCGCGATGCGCCGTTCCTCGTACGGCAGGGGGGCCGTGTCGAACAGCTGGGCGATGCCCTGACGTCCCTCGACTTCCACCAGCAGGGTCCGCCTGCCGCCGGTGGCCAGCGCCAGGGCCAGCGCTGCCGCTACCGTCGTCTTGCCGGTTCCGCCCTTGCCGGTCACCACGTGCAGCCGGGCCCGGGCCAGTTCGTCGGGCCATCCTGGGGATGTCACGATCGTGAGCCTAAATCCCCGCGCGGCCAGCCACAGCTCGTGAGTGGCCAACAGTGTTCCCACCCACAATGTGACCCGCGCGTCCGCGTAGCCTGCATCGCCATGACGACCTGGGAGTACGCGACCGTGCCGCTGCTGACGCATGCCACCAAACAGATCCTCGACCAGTGGGGAGCCGACAGCTGGGAGCTGGTCGCCGTGACCCCCGGACCCACCGGTGAACAACTGGTGGCCTACCTCAAGCGACCGAAGGGCGAGCAGTGAGCTGGACGGCTCGGCTGGCCGAGCTCGGGCTGGAGCTGCCGCCGGTCGCCACCCCGGCCGGGGCGTACGTACCCGCGGTGCGCACCGGATCGCTGGTGTTCACCGCGGGCCAGGTCCCGCTGGTCAACGGATCGCCCGCCGCTGTCGGCAAGCTCGGCGCCGAGATCGACGTCGGGCTCGGCCGGCAGCTGGCCCGGACCTGCGCGTTGAACGCGCTGGCCGCGGTGGACGGGCTGGTCGGGCTCGACCTGGTGGTCCGGGTGGTGAAGGTGGTCGGCTTCGTGGCCTCCGCACCCGGATTCGTCGCCCAGCCCGCCGTGCTCAACGGCGCCTCCGAACTGCTCGGTGAGCTGTTCGGCGACGCTGGGGCGCACGCCCGTTCGGCGGTCGGCGTGGCGGAGTTGCCGTTGGGGGTTCCGGTCGAGGTCGAGCTGATCGTCGCGGTCTGACTGTCGCGGTCTGACTGGGGTGGGCGCGCCCCGTTAGTCTCGGCCGGTGTGGTGGATCCCGCGCTGAGTCATCCCTGCTACGGGCTGCTGCGTCCGGTCACCGCGCAGGCATCCGTGCTGCTCGCGGACAACCCGTCGCCGATGACGCTGGAGGGCACCAACACCTGGGTGCTGCGCGGGCCCGGCTCACCGTCCTGCGTGGTGGTCGATCCCGGGCCCGACGAGGAGGTGCACCTGCGCCGGGTCGCCGAGCACGGGCCGGTCGCGCAGGTGCTGCTCACCCACGGACACCCGGACCACGCCGCGGGCGCCCGTCGTTTCGCCGCGCTGGCCGGTGCTCCGGTGCGGGCGCTGGACCCCGGGCACCGGCTGGGTACGGAAGGACTGGCGGGCGGTGACGTGGTGGCCACGGCCGGTCTGGAGATCCGGGTACTGGCGACACCGGGGCACACCGCGGACTCGCTGTGCTTCCTGATCGGCGGGGACGACGGCGGCGACGACCCGGACGGTGCCGTGGCCGGCGCGGTCATCACCGGCGACACCGTGCTCGGCCGGGGTACCGCGGTGGTCGCTCATCCGGACGGCAGGCTGGGTGAGTACCTGGCGTCGCTGCGCGGACTCGCCGAGCTGCCGCCGGGGATCACCGTGCTGCCCGGTCACGGACCCGAGCTACCCGACGCCGCGGAGGTGGCCCGGGCGTATCTGCGGCATCGGATGCAGCGGTTGGAACAGGTGAGCGCTGCGCGTGCCAGGCTACGAGCCCGGCGGGACCGTGAGCCAGAGGCCCGGGAGATCGTCCGGCTGGTGTACGCCGAGGTGGATCCTGCGCTGTGGCCGGCCGCGGACGCCTCGGTGGTCGCGCAGCTGGAGTATCTGCGTCAGCGGGGGTAATCGCGGCAGCGCGATGCGTACGGCGTGGGTGATCACGGTCAGATCACGAGTCAGTGATCTTCGGGCCAACCCGCGCAACGATGTGGCGGCTCGCTCGTGACACCTTCAGCTGACGGCGGACGGCACGGGTTCCGTCGTGCACGGCAAGTCCTCCGGTCGGGGCGATTCGGGCGCCTCGGCCGAGGGCTGTCAGCGTGATCCTTCGGGGTGAGGGTCTCGCGCTGGCAGCGGGAGGGCCGGTGTCCCATGTCGGGGTGAGGCGCCGGCTCTCCCACCGAGATTCCGGGATCCGGACGGGCCGTCCCAGGCGTTCTGCGGCGGGATCAGGTCGATACCCGGCCACGGAAGCGCAGCGTCACGTCCAGGTCCGGGAACTCGATCCGGTGCGCCAATACCTCGCACCGCTGCTCGGCCACCACCGCAGACCCACTTGTCTCGACCGGGGGCAGATCCGGATCCGCGCCCTCGATGATCAGCGCCGACCAGCCCGTCGCCGACGCAGCCACGACAACGGCGTGCGTCTGGTAGTGCAGCGCCTTGGCCATGACGTCCTCCGTCTCCGGAAGTTGATGACCACACGGGGCGTCTACAGGGCCAGTCCGCCGAACCTGCCGGGGTCCGGCGCATCCGAGGTCACCCCGACCACACACGGCAGGCACAGCGCACCGGACGGGCCCGGCTCGATCCCGGCGTCGATCGGGAGCCGGTGACCACACAGCGCCTCGACGTGACCACGCACCGGGGCCAGCGCGACGTCGAGCCGGTCCACCGCGTGCAGGAGCCCGTCGCCGGGCCAGCGAACCCACCGGGTGCGGGTGGTGGGGTCCGGCTGGTCACCGGGAGCAGCGGGGGCAGTGCTCGACCGGTGACCTGCCGGGGTCCGGGGGAACTCGGGGGGTGGCACGGGCAGGTCGGGGCCGGTCACCGGGTGGCCTCGCCGAGGATGGCCCGGGCGATGCGTTCGGCCTCGGCCTTCGGCAGCCGGACTCCGAGCGTGCGGGCACCGTGGGGGTACAGGCACCAGCGCCCCCCGACCTCGCTGACCGCGAGCAGCGTGCACTTGGTGTCGTCGTCGGTGCGGGTACCGGTGGCGGTCAGCCGGGCGCGTTCGTTCTCGCGCTGCATCACGGCCGGTTGCGGGTCCGTTGCCTTCATTGTCTTACCGTGGCGTCAGTGATCACGCTGCGGAAGCGCGCGGGCACGGCTCTTGTCTGCGCTATCCGGCGTAACTAGGCGCTAAACGCCTAGGGCGGAGATATCATCGGGGGATGCTGCCCCTCGGAGAGAACCTGGCCCGGATCCGCGCCGCCCGCGGGTTCACCCAGGACGAGCTGGCCAAGGTGTCCGGCGTCAGCGTGGACACGGTGTCGCGGCTGGAGCGCGGGGCGCACGCCACCGCCCGGCGCTCCACGGTTCAGGCGCTGGCCCTGGCCCTCGGCGTCGACCCCGCACGGTTACTCGGCCTCGCACCACCGGAGCAGGACACCACCGGGGCCGAACAGCTACGCCGCGCCGTGCGGGCACTGGACCTGCCCGACTTCGCCGAGACCGCCGAGGTGCTGCCGCTGCCGGAGCTGCACGACGCCGCGTCCGGCGCCTGGTCGGACTACCTCGGCGGACGGCACACCGAACTACTCGCCGGCCTGCCCGCGCTGATGGTCGACACCCGCCGCGCCGTGCACGCCCTGGCCGATGACCACGCCGCCGAGGCCGCCGGGCTGCTGGCCACCTCCTACCGGCTCGCCGCCGGGCTGTCCGGGCGGCTGGGGCTGGTCGACCTCGCCGCGCACGCCGCGCACCGCGCGCTGGACACCGCCCGGTTCACCACCCGGCCCGAGCTGGATGAGGCAGCGGCGCTGCGCTACCTCGCGTGGGTGCTGGTGCGGCAGGGTGACCTGGCCGAGGCCGAGCGGATCGCGGTGCGTGCCGCCGAATGGCTCGACGGCGGGCTGCTGGCCCGACCGGACAGTGACCGTATCGGGGTGTTCGGGTCGCTGATGTTCAACGCGGCCAGCGCCGCTGCCCGCCGCGGCAACGCCGAGCACGCCGAGGATCTGCTGCGGGTGGCCTCGGCGGCCGCAACCCGATCCGGGGTCGACCGGATCGACGAAACCGGGGTGTTCGGCCCCCGCGTCGCCGCCATGCAAGCCGTGGACCAGGCCATGCGCACCGGCCAGCCGGACCGGGCGGTGGAGCTCGCCAGTCGGGTGCCCGATGCGGTGGGCACGGTGCCGACGTTCTGGGAGGCCGGCCACCGGCTACACCTGGCCGCCGCGTGCGCCGATCTCCAGCGCTGGGGAGACGTCGTCGAGCATCTCGACGCCGCGCGGTCACTCGCTCCGCAGTGGTCCCGGGTTCAGCCGCTGGGCTGCGCCGTCGTCGGCCAGCTCGTGGAGAACCGCGGGCGGCGCCCGGACCGCGTCGCCGAACTCGCCGAGCACTACGGCGGAGCGTGAGCCTACCGCCGCAACACACAGAACGGCCCGGTCACCTGGTGAGGGGAAACCGGGCCGTTCGTCGTCTCATCGGGTGTTCTGCTCCCGGCTGTGGGTCCAGTCCCACACCCGCCGTCCGAGGCGGACCTTGCGGCCGGTGCCGCCGCGGCGCCGGCAGGGTTGCCAGTACTTGCCGGAGGTGCGAGGGAGGCCATGCCGCACACCGTTCCGAACTGGTCCCGATCTGGGCCCACCCGTACGTGGGGATGAGCGAGCGACGTTATAGCGCGGAGTGGGTCGGGCAGCCGTGCGACACGGGCTCAGCGGCGCCGGGACAGTAACGACACTTAGATGATGGGTTCGCCCAGTATGGCGAAGTCGTTGCACTTCACGGTGTGAGTCGACTCCTCGATCAAGTACGAGCAGGCCACCGCGTTGCCGCACCCATCCTCGGATCCCGGGACCTTACCGGACCACAGGTTGGGGAAACCCGGCTCCTGAACATCCCCTCATAAGGGTTCGCATAGCGGGTGATAACCCACGCCTCAACGACACGTCTCAACTCGGCGGGAAGCGACTCCCGGGCCACCCACTCGTCAAATCTCTCGCGGAACAGCGGCTCGCCGTGAACGGCCAGGTGGTGGCCCTGGCAGTAATAGAGCAGCTTGTGGAGTTTCTTCACCGGCATCCCGGGCTGTCGGGCGCGGAGCTCGGCGGCGACGTCGTGCGCGGAGACGGGCATCGGGCGATCGTAGGACCCCGGGGAATGGCGTGGGGGGACAGGGCTACCCTGGCGGTTTTCGAACATAGGTTCGAGTATGGCTTACGCGGGTGACACTCACACTGCCTCTGGGTCAACTGCGGGACGTGAGGAGGTGAGTCTGAGGCTACCGTCGGCCAAGGTCAGGCTCGTCAGGATGGTCCACAGAGGACATCTCAGCGGGCGCGGCGGGCGAGGCGCTCGGGTTCCAGGATGAGGACGCTCTTGCCCTCCAGCCGCAGCCAGCCGCGGTGGGCGAAATCGGCCAGCGCCTTGTTCACCGTTTCCCGGGACGCGCCGACGAGTTGCGCGATCTCCTCCTGAGTGAGGTCGTGGGTCACCCGCAGCATGCCGGCCTCATGGGCGCCGAAGCGCTGCGCGAGCTGCAACAGCGCCTTGGCCACCCGGCCCGGCACGTCGGTGAAGATCAGGTCCGCGAGCATGTTGTTGGTCCGGCGCAGTCGCCGCGCGATCACTCGCAACAGCTGCTCGGCGATCTCCGGCCGCTTGGCGATCCAGTCACGCAACGCGGCACGGTCCATGCTGACCGCCCTGACCTCGGTCACCGTGGTGGCCGTCGAGGTCCGCGGCCCGGGGTCGAAGATCGACAGCTCGCCGAACATGTCCGACGGCCCGAAGACCGCGAGCAGGTTCTCCCGGCCGTCAGCCGACTTGCGCCCGATCTTGACCTTGCCCGACAGCACGATATAGAGACGGTCACCCGGCTCGCCCTCGGCGAAGATGACGTGGGCCCGGGGGAAGTCGACTGGTGCCAGCGTGCTGGTCAGTGCCTGCACAGCAGCCGGGTCGACACCTTGAAAGATGCCTGCCCTTGTCAGGGTGTCGTCCACCGCGTCCCTCCTGATCGACCCGACGGCACCGGCCCTGATTGTCAAGGACCCACCAGGCACCGCCGATCACCTCGGAGAGTCTAAGGCCGTGGCTGGATCCGGCGTGACCTCATCCGGGCGGCTCGACGCTTGCGGCGCAGTCGGAACAGTTCGAGTGCCCGGCCGATCCCGCTGCCGAACAGCGCACGCATCTCTTCATCCCTGGCCTGTTCGAGGAACTCCTCGATCTCGTTCTCCTGCACAGCCACGTGACGCAGGTGGTCCTCCACCCGCTCCATGGCGAGCGCGAAGAACATGATCAGCAGCGGGACGGCGGCTACGTACCAGACGGTCATGGTGCGGCGAATGATCGCGCATCACCGGATCGTGGTGTGCACCGGGGGCCGGCCGGGCGTGTCGTGCCGGGTCCCGGCCCGTGCGACCGGACCCGGCATCGGCTCCGTAGGCTGGGGCTCGTGCCAGCCCGCCCGCGCCGATCTTTCGCCGATGAGAGCCGTCTCGCGTTGGTACGACGCGCCCGACGGATGAACCGGGTGCTGGCCGCCGCCTACCCCGAGGCGCACTGCGAGCTGGACTTCGAAACGCCGTTGCAGCTCGCCGTCGCCACGATCCTGTCCGCGCAGTGCACCGACAAGCGGGTGAACGAGACCACGCCCGCACTGTTCGCGCGGTACCGCAGCGCCGCTGACTACGCCGCCGCCGATCGCGGCGAGCTGGAGGAGATGATTCGTCCCACCGGCTTCTACCGGAACAAGGCGGCGGCCCTGATCGGGCTGGGTGCCGCGCTGGCCGAGCGCTTCGACGGCACGCTGCCCCGCCGGTTGGACCACCTGGTCACCCTCCCGGGGATCGGCCGTAAGACCGCCAACGTCATCCTCGGCAACGCCTTCGGAGTACCTGGCATCACCGTCGACACCCATTTCGGCCGGCTGGTCCGCCGCTGGGGATGGACTGATCACGAGGAACCGGAGAAGGTCGAGCGGGTGATCGGCGAACTCGTGCCGAAACGTGACTGGACGATGCTCTCGCACCGGGTGATCTTCCACGGCCGGCGGATCTGCCACGCCCGGCGCCCGGCGTGCGGGGTGTGCCCGCTGGCCACCGACTGCCCCTCATACGGCACCGGACCCACCGAACCAGAGGTCGCGGCCGCCCTGGTGCGCGGTCCCGAGACGGCACACCTGCTGGCGATGGCCGGGTTGCCCGCCGACCTACCTGGCGCCCCGCCTGGCGAAGGGCCTGGCGAAGGGCCTGGCGAAGGGTCTGGCGAAGGGCCTGGCGAAGGGCCTGGCGAAGGGCCTGGCGAAGGGCCTGGCGACACAGACGCTCCAGTAAGCCGGGTGGCGCGGTGAGCCGGGTGGCGCGGTGAGGCCTGCGGTGCGCGTCGCGCTGCGCTGGGGGATGCTGGTGCTCCTGCTGGCCCTCGCGCTGATCGTCGCGTTGCGTCCGTATCGGGACACCACGTCCGGCCCCACCGGAGCGGGACCGCTCGCCGCCCGCCCGCCCGATCTGGGCCGGCTCCGCGCCGCTGCCGCGGTGCAGCCGTGCCCGGCGCCTGCGCCCGGTGGTACCCGGCCGGTACCCGCGTTGTCCGGCGTCGTACTGCCCTGCCTCGGTACACCGGGCACGGTCGATCTCGCGGCAGCGCTGGCCGGTCGGCCCGCGCTGCTCAACCTATGGGGGCCGGCCTGCCAGCCGTGTGCCGAGGAGCTGCCCGCGTTGGCCGCCTACACCGCCGAGCCCGGTGCGGTGCCGGTGCTCGGAGTGGAGGTACAGCAGTTGCCCGAAGCGGCGCTCGACATGCTCGCCGCGCTGCACGTGCGATATCCGTCGGTCAGTGACCCGGACGGCAGGTTGCGTGCCGCGCTGGGTGCCCCGGCGGTGCTGCCGTTGAGCTTCGTGGTGTCGGCCGACGGCCGGGTCAGCCAGATCAACCCGCCGACGGTGCTGCGCAGCCCGGATCAGGTGCGTTCGGCGGTGCAGCGCTACCTCGGCCCCGGGGCGGCCGGATGAGCAACCCGGATCTGCTCGCCGGGGCCGAGCCGTGGTGAGCCCTGCCGGTGGACCGCTGGTCGACCCGGCCTCGGTTCCGGACTGGCTCGCCGCCCTGGTGCGCGGGACCGCCGGGCTCACCTCCGGTGACCTCGGCTGGATCCCGGCGCCACGCGGGGATGGCGGCAGGGCCGCGGCGGTGCTCGTGCTGTTCGCCCAGGACACCGACGGCGGCGCCCCCGACGTGCTGCTGCAGTTGCGTTCCGAGGGCCTGCCCTCGCACGCGGGCCAGGTGTCCTTCCCCGGCGGTGCGATGGACGACGTCGATGACGGGCCGGTCGCGGCGGCGTTGCGGGAGGCCGCCGAGGAGGTCGGGGTGCGGGCGGGTGACGTGCGGCCGGTCGCGACGCTGCCCGAGCTGTACCTGCCGCCGTCGGGTTTCCTTGTCACGCCGGTGCTGGGTCATTGGGAGCGACCCGGGCCGGTCGCACCGGTGGATCCGGCGGAGACCGCCGCCGTCGCCAGGGTGCCGGTGCCGGTGCTCTCGGACCCCGCGAACCGGCTGATCGTGCGCGGCCCTTCCGGGTCCGCCTATCCCGGTTTCGTCGTGCCCAGGATGCTGGTCTGGGGCTTCACCGGCGGATTGCTGGACGTGCTGCTGGCCATGGGGGGCTGGGAACGACCTTGGCGACCGGCAGTCGAGTACGACGTGGACACTGCATGGGGGCTGGCTGATCGAACCGAGGTGATCCGGTGAACTGGGTGGACGTCCTGGTGCTGACGCTGGCCCTTTTCGCCGGCATCTCCGGCGCCCGGCAGGGGATGGTCACCGCGGTGGCGTCCTTCGTCGGAGTGCTGGCGGGGGCGGTGATCGGGGTGCGGATCGCCCCGTCCCTGGTCGCGCAGTTCCAGAGTCCGGCCATCCGGGTCGCGTTCGGGGTGACCATCGTGATCCTGCTGGTGGCGCTGGGCGAGACGCTGGGCGTGTGGCTGGGACGGGTGACGCGAAACCGGATCGACGGTGAACGGCTGCGCCAGGTGGACAGCATGCTCGGCGCCGTGGTGCAGGGCATGGCGGCGCTCGTGGTCGCCTGGCTGGTGGCGTTGCCGCTGACGTCGTCGGCCTACCCGGGCCTGGTTGCCGGGGTGCGGGACTCACGGGTACTGCGGGTGGTCGACACGGTCATGCCCAACACCTTGCGGCAGCTGCCCGACGAGCTCACCAAGCTGCTCGACGTCTCCGGGTTCCCCAACGTGCTGGGGCCGTTCTCCAGCACCCCCATCACCGACGTCGGTCCCGGCGATCCGGCGTTGGCGGACAGCCCGGTGGCGCGCAAGGCGCGGTCCAGCGTGCTCAAGGTGCGCGGCCGGGCGCCGTCCTGCTCCCGTGCGCTGGAGGGCACCGCGTTCGTGATCGCGCCGGATCGGGTGATCACCAACGCGCACGTGGTCGCGGGGACCAGCGAGGTGTCGGTGGAGACCTCGGACGGCGTGATGTCCGCCGAGGTGGTGCGCTACGACCCGGAGACCGACGCCGCGATCCTCAAGGTGCCCGGGCTGAAAGCACCGACGCTCAAGCTCGCCTCCGAGCCGGCCACCACGGGTACCGACGCGCTGGTGCTCGGTTATCCACTCGACGGTCCGTTCACCCCGTCGTCGGCCCGGGTGCGGGAGCGGATCAAGCTGCGCGGACCGGACATCTACAACACGACCACCGTGGTCAGGGACGTCTACACCGTGCGGGCCTCGGTGCGCAGCGGCAACTCCGGTGGTCCGCTGATCGACGAGACCGGACACGTCCTCGGCATGGTGTTCGGAGCCGCGGTGGACAACGAGGAGACCGGGTTCGTGCTCACCGACACCGAGATCGCCGAGGATGTCGCCGCCGCCCCTCGGCTCACCGACGAGGTCCCCACCGGCCAATGCGCCTCCTGACTCATGAGTGTGGTGCGGACGGCTCGCCATTCGAATCGACCGGATCGAATGGCTCGGTGTCCGCGTCGGTAGGCGGGCGCCGCGGCGGGGAGCGCTGTTCGGCCGCGACACGGTCCGCGATGGCGTGCACGGAGTACGGCGGCCAGCCGTGGGACTGCCGCCGCTCGCTATGCCGACAGCGCCGGCCGGTGATCCGCTCGAAGCCTCGCCAAGGTCGCCCGTGCCGCTCCCGCCACACCGGAGAGGGTGTCTGCCCGTCCGTAGTTGTCATCGGTGCTGTGGTTAGCCGGTGCAGTTGGGTACCGCCGGGACGCTGCCGACGCAGTTGTTCGGGGTATTGGCGGTGAGCGGGTCTGCGGCCGGGGTGGAGTTGGCGAGGTTGATTGCCGCCACGAGAGCGTTCTCGCTGCAGGCGATTGGCGTGTCTGCCTGCGCCGCGGGGGTGAGGGCGGCCAGGCCGCCGAT
>DASXOV010000081.1:0-6170 GCA_036494005.1 Pseudonocardiaceae bacterium
GTCCTGGTCACCGACAAGCCGGCCGGCTACGGCGTGGCGCGGCGCCGGCTGATGACCGGGGTGGAGCACCGCCGATCGACGTATCTGAACAACCGGGCGCAGAACTCACACCAACCGACCCGGCAGCGCGAACGCGCGAGGACACGCTTCACCTCAGCGGGGCACACGCAGCGGTTCCTGTCCGCGTTCAGCGGGATATCCCCGCACTTCCGGCCCCGTCCTCACCTGCTCCACACCGAGGAATACCGGTGCGAGATGGCCAACCGCTTCAGTACCTGGAACGACGTCACAGGGCTGACCACCGCAGCCTGAACCACCCGAGGGGACCCGACCGTCCCTCCTCGCAACCACGCACTGAAATGATCTCCACCGCTCGTCAGACCGAACAAGTTGACAATGCCCGCTGGGGCCAATTGGGCGGTGCTGTTCGTCGATGCCCTGTGGGTCAAAGTCCGCGACGGCGCGGTGGCCAATCCCCCGGTCTACGTGGTCATCGGGGCCGAATTTCGACGGCGCAAAACACGTGCTAGGGCTGTGGATCGGCACCGGCGGCGAGGGCAGCGTTGCTGCCGTGTCGGGTTGAGCTCACGAGCCGGTAACGGGTGTTTGGCGTTCATCTCGGACCGCGGGTTGAGCAGACGTGGTGTGCGGTTAAAGGTGGGCTGTGGGAGTTTGTTGGCCAGTTGTTGCGAGGTGGTTGTGTAGGGCGGCGTGGCGGAACTGGTAGACCGGCCCCACGATTCGCAGGAGCCCCAGCCGGTAGGCGTCGTCGAGGAATCCGGCCAGTCGCCACGGCAGCCGGCCGCGTAGAGTCAGCAGGCATCGGCTGACCGTGTAGCCGCCCCACGCTCGGGATAGCACGCCCACGCATCCGACGGCGAACCCGAAGGTGGCCCCATATGCGACTCCGACGAGCGCGTAGGTGTGGGTGGGATCGGTCGCGTAGAACACCAGGCCACCGACCACGGCGCCGCAGAGCGCGAACAGGCCACCGCCCAGGTACCCGTACGCGCGGCCACCCATGACCCCGCCCGCGACCCCGCCGACGATCACTCCGACCGCGATCGCGGCGACGCCACTGAGGGCGCCGAATGCAAGCCCTGAAGGGAACCCGATCACCAGACCGCCCGCGAGCCCGAACGGTAGTGCTATCACCAGACCGAACGAGAACGCGGCCGTGCGATCCTGCTTCAGGACGACTCCTGGGCTGGGCACCGTTGCCACGTCGGCGGGGATGTCCAGCCACACCGGCACCGCAAGCGCGACGCCGAACGCCACGCCGGCCACGAGCACCCCTACAGGGGGAAGACCGGCCCCGAGACCGACCCCGACACCCATCGCGAGACCGGCCACGAACCGGCGCAGGAACGGCGCCAGCGTTCCCCGGAATCGCATTTCGGCACGCAACGGTTGCGGGCGCTTGCTCAGGCAGTAGGACAGCCCGGTCGCCAGCCCGAAGAGGGGGCCCAGCCCGAGGCCGTCCTCGAGATGCGCTCTGGTGCCGGGAGCGGCCAGCCCACCGATGACCCCCGCGAGACCGAAGACCAGCCCTACGGTGAGGCCGACTGAGATACCGCTGATAGATCGGGGTACGGCGTCGATCAACTGCCACCAGGCCAAGTCTCTGGTGGAGCGTTTGTCGAGGTGGCGGGCGAGGAATGTGAGCCACCGCCGGACGTGATCGGGATCGTGGTCACGGTGGGGGCGTAGCGGGGCCTGGTTTCCAGTCGATGGTCGGCGGCTGCGGATGGTGGCGGGGATCAGCTCGTCAAGAAGATGGTGCTCGATGGCATCCGCGTCGGCGTATTTGTCGGGTTCGATCAACGGTTGAGGGTCGCGGCGCCCGTCAATGTGCACCGTGCTGAGCAGCCACAGCCCCAGAGGGCTGGCCAGGACCTGCGCGAGCGGTCCCGCGGTGCCGTTGTCCAGCGCTGTGAGGACCGCCTTCCAGGATTCGCTGAGCCGGCGCGGCAACCTGCCCCTCAGGTACCTGGCGGCCTCGGTCGGGGTCAGCGGTTCCGGTTCGATGACCGCCGCCGCGGTGAGCACGTCGTGCGCGTGCACGGCTTCGGTGTATTCGGTCGTGCGGCTGGTCAAGATCACGCCAGTGTCGCGGGGCAAGGAGGCGTTCAGTGCCTTGATGACCTCCAGGCGGCGGCGTGCGGGCATCTCGTCCAACCCGTCGAGGACCGGGAGCACCTGGCCCCGATCGGCCAGCCGTTGCGCGGTGTCCGCCCCAAACGCTCGCAGGGCCGGGTAGGTCTGAAAGAGCTGGCCGGCCAACCAGTCCTGCACCCGCGGCTGGGCGTGAGGGTCCCAACTCGCCAACGACAGCAACACCGGCACCGAATCACTCGGCTGCCAAACCTCGAGCAGGTGCAGCAGCAGCTGCACCGCCAAGGTGGTCTTCCCCGCCCCGGGACCACCGACGATGACCAGTCGGCGACGGCGCAGACGCAGGAACTGCTCGGTCAACGCCGATATCTGATCACTGCGACCTGAGAACCGCAGGGGCCCCGACGCGATGTGCTCGTCGTGGTCCATCAGCTCCAGGCTCGACAGCCGCCACCGCACGGGCATCGGATCCGGGTCCCCTAGAGACCGCGCCTCCGCTTCCTTGCGCCACTGACGCGACGCCGCGCCGTGCAAGTCCGTGGCGGCTCGCGCCAGCTGTTCGGAGGTGAGCGGATCACCATCGGGGTGCCGCTTCCACCACCAATTCACCAGGTTGACCAGCGCAAGGATGATGGCGAGGTAGCCGCCGAACAACGATGCCCAGGTGTTCGCCCGATCCAGACCTTGGGTGGCCAGCGCGGCGGGCAGCACCACCAGCCCGGCCAACAGCACCAGTACCGCAATCCCGAACCCGAAGCGACGCACGCGGTTCTCCACGCAAGTACATAGTCACTCTCAGCATACGTTCTATTACAGGATACAGATCGCTGGGATTCTCCGCGGTTTTTCCGCGCACCCTCCGATATCCAAAAACACCCATCAGCGTGAGGCTCCTCCCACGTTCGGTGGTAAGACGCTCTGACCTGAACACTGAACAGTTCGTGGTGGGACGGGTGAGCGGATCCTGCCATCAAAACGTGTAGCGAACCCGGCCCGACGACCTCACTCGGTCCGGGAGAGGAATGACGCGACCGTGACTGGCCCATCTGGCGATGTCAACCCCACATCGGCCCGGGCCGGAGGGGGTAAAGCAGCCACAGTTGGGCTTGTGATGGCCCGCAATCCTGGGCCGGGCTCGAAACTGGTGGCTTCAGAGCTTGTGACTTCGGGTGCGGATGGGCCAAGAGACCGGGTGGACAGCCACGCACCAATGACCACGCCGCCCTCGAGGGCATCATGGCCCGCGCTCAGCCCGGCCGCCGCTGGCGCGACCTGAGTACAGAAGTGGGTCGGATCGGTACCACCAGTCTGCGAGTCTGGCTCAGGCGTGATGGTCGAGCACGTCTCGCAGCAAGGTTTCGAACTGCCCGGTCAAGGGGTCACCCAGGCTGAATTCGCCGTCGGGCCCAGCGCTGCCTTCATTGTCTCCACCGAGCACGGCGACCACTATGCCTTGGTGTGCCTGCAGATTGTAGTCGATCAGGTAGGCGCTGCCGCTGACACCGTCGTTGAAGTTCGTCCCGCAGTCAGTCTGCCACTGGTTGGGGTGGCCTTTCCAGACGTGCATGGTGGCATCGGCCCCACAGTAGTACGGACGGCCGTGGCCGGCGGAGGGATAGCCAATGACGCCGACCCGGCCGACGCCGCTACTGACATCGGTCTTATAGGTCTGGGCGCCGACCACGTCTTGGATGTTCTTCCCGTTCTGCTTGTCCATAACCAGCACCTCGAGATCATCCGGCCCGTCGTAGGCACCCCTGACAGCCCACCTGCCGTAGGGCTCCGGATTCCTGGCGCTCGTGTCATACCCGGGAACGAAGAACGCCAGAGCCGACTTTCCGAGGCCTGCGGTGCAATGCTTCGCGGTGAGGACGATGTCGCGTTTCACCGTATTAAGCACAGTACCGGTACAGCTGAACCTGTCGCTCACAGCGTGCAAGCGGGTAAACAGCTTACCGACCGACGGGACCGGATTGGTCGGCGTGGAGGCCCCAGGCGCGGCGGTCATGTCGGCCGTGAACGCTGCCGCGGTGAGCTGCGGGATGGTCGCGAGAACAGCGAACGCGCATCCGACAGACCACAGTGCCCTGTTCGGCATCGTTGGCCCTTCCCGGACGTCGTTGTGTCCCCGCGCGCCGGGGTGCCACGGCCAGAACGTCCACGGTGTCCGCTCCCGCAGTGTGGCCCCGTGCACAGAAGACTAACGCGTCAGTCCTGCTCAGTCAGCGTTCAGCGATGGGATTTGTGCGTGAAGTGGCGAACGGTGCAGGAAGACGGACGGAACTCCCAGAAACTCGGTCGCACGTCTGGATGCGGCCGCCGTACCTGGACCAACCCGAGACCCTGTCAGTTCCAGAAGCCGCGTGGGGCTCGAAATACACGATGCAGTGTCCTGAGTTGCGGTCTTCGTGTGCTGGTCGGTCATGGGCGATCGCCGGATGGCGCTGCTGTCGATCTGGTATCAGCTGGTGTGCGCGTGGGTTCAGCCGTGAGAGTCTCGCTCGTCCACCTGTCAGGGGAGCTGTAGCTCAGTGCGATGGATAAGGGTGGAGTTTTGGGTCAGCTCGGTCCTCGGACACTGAAAATTATTGTCAATAGTTGCCATGGTCGCACCCATAGCCAGGGCCGGACCTCGCGCTATACGATTCTCGACCTGGGAGGGTGGCCGGTCGAGTGCGATGGCAGGCTGTGCTCGCTCTGCGGTGAGCAATCGCCAGCGGCGGCGCCAGACTGAGCGGAACAGTAGAGTCCCATCGACCACCGCTGCGAGCCCGGTGTGTCTGGACCGGCGCGACACTGCGGGTGATGCTGACCCACACCACCGAGACGTTGGCAAGGGGGTCACACCGATGACCGTTTCGTTCCTTCTTACCCCGGAGCAAGAACAGCTCAAAGCAGCCGCCCGCGGCTTCGCCCAGGACCAGCTGCGGGATCTCGCCGCCGTGACACGTGCGGAACCCGACCCCAGGACCCGGGCACTGCTGCTGCGGCCGGCGTTCGAGGATGCTGTCGCGGCGGGGTTCCTCAAGGGCCTGATCCCGGTGCCGTTCGGTGGGGCGGCATCCAGCGGCGTCGACGCCGCCATTTTCATCGAGGAGTGGGCAGCGGAGAACCCGGACTTCGTCATCTCGATGGCCGGTCCGCTGATCGCGCTGGCGCCGGTCTACCAGGTGGGCACCCCGGAACAGGTCGAGCGCTTCGTACGGCCTTTCCTGGCCGACTCCGGCGCACCGCTGGCGGCCATGGCCTTCAGCGAGCCCGAGGGCAGCGCGAACTTCGACGCCGAGGGACCCGGCCAAGGGCTGCGCACCACCGCGGTCCCCGACGGCGAGGAGTGGGTCATTAACGGTCGCAAGGCCTGGGCATCGCATCTGTGCGGCTGGGACGGCGACGGCCCGGACATCATGACCATCGTCTGCCGGACCCCTAGCGGCATCTCGCTCATCGTGGCCGAACGCGAACACCTGGCCGGCAAGATCGAGGTCGAGGAGTACTACGACCTGCCCGGACTCAAGGGCTGCCTCACCACCCGAGTCCGGCTCAAGGATGTGTGCGTTCCGCGCGGCAACCTCCTCGGCGAGGAAGGCCAGGGAGTGGAACTGACCCGCAACGCGTTCTTCCCCAGCGGGGCGTCGATCGGCATCTTCGCCGTCGCCGCGATGCGCCAGGCCTTCGACATCGCCTACCGCTTTGCGCTCACCGAGAAGCGCGGCGGGCCGGTGCCGGTCATCGAGTATCAAGCCGTGTCCGACGTCCTGGCCGACGCCAAGGGAAAGATCGAAGCCGTCCGGTTGCTTGCCTGGCGCGCGCTGGACGCCGTGATGTCGATGCACCCCAGCGGGCCGGAACTGGCCCTGCACGCCAAGATCTTCGGCTCCGAAACCGGTGTCGAGGTGATCAACGAACTCATCAAGATCGTCGGCGTCACCGCCTACGACGAGAAGTTCCCGATCATCCGCTATCTGATGGATGCGCTGTCGTACCCGATCATTGAGGGAAGCAACGTCGGCGTGCGTCGCAGGCAGTTGCAGGCGCTGTTCCGCACCCCGGGCTAC
>DASXOV010000082.1:0-72070 GCA_036494005.1 Pseudonocardiaceae bacterium
CTTGTGTTGTGAAAAACGTCGGTGCTGGTCCCGGTGCCGTGCCAGGTGGCACGGCGGCTGGTCACGCCGACGGCCGGACCCGCCAGGCGGTGACCCAACTGCTGCTGGAGCGGGGCCCGGTGACCGCGGCACTGATCGCCGACGCGCTCGGCCTCAGCCCCGCCGCGGTGCGCAGGCACCTGGACGCGCTGGTCGCCGACGGCGAGGTCGGCACCAGGGAGGCGCCCCGGCGCGGTCGGCGGACCAGGGGCCGCCCGGCCAAGCTGTTCCTGCTCACCGAAGCCGGCCGGGCCAGGTTCGGCCACGCCTACGACGATCTCGCCGTGTCCGCCCTGCGGTTCCTCGCCGACCGAGGCGGGGAGCAGGCCATCCGGGCGTTCGCGGAGAGTCGCGTCGAGGCCATGATCGGCCGCCACCGCGACGAGATCGCCGCGCAGCCCGACCCGTCGGCCAGGACACGGTCCCTTGCCGACGCGCTGACCAGCGAGGGCTACGCTGCGTCAACCCGAGACATCGGGTCGGGAGAGCAGCTGTGCCAGCACCACTGCCCGGTGGCGCACGTGGCCGCCGAGTTCCCGCAGCTGTGTGAGGCCGAGACGGCGGCGTTCGCCGGGCTGCTCGGCACGCACGTGCAACGCCTGGCCACCATCGCCCGCGGCGACGCGGCCTGCACCACACACGTCCCGACCGGACCGTTCCCGAACGCGGCCCGGCCGGAACACCCCGAACAGCAGAACGAGCACGGAGGGGAGTCCGGATGACGACCGCTGCGGAGCAGCGCACGCCCACCACGCAACCGATGACCCAGGACGAGACGATCGCGTCCATCGGGCGGTATTCCTACGGCTGGGCGGACTCGGACGCCGCAGGTGCCAGCGCCCGGCGCGGCCTGAGCGAGGACGTGGTCAGGGACATCTCGGCCAAGAAGAACGAGCCGGAGTGGATGCTCGAGGCGCGCCTGAAGGCGCTGCGCCTGTTCGAGCGCAAGCCGATGCCCAACTGGGGCGCCGACCTGTCCGGCATCAACTTCGACACCATCAAGTACTTCGTCCGGTCCACCGAGCAGCAGGCCGCGAGCTGGGACGAACTGCCCGAGGACATCAAGAACACCTACGACCGGCTGGGCATCCCGGAGGCGGAGAAGCAGCGCCTGATCGCCGGTGTCGCCGCCCAGTACGAGTCCGAGGTCGTCTACCACAAGATCCGCGAGGACCTGGAGTCGCAGGGCGTCCTGTTCCTGGACACCGACACCGGCCTGCGCGAGCACCCTGAGCTCTTCCAGGAGTACTTCGGCTCGGTGATTCCGGCCGGGGACAACAAGTTCTCCGCGCTGAACACCGCGGTGTGGTCCGGCGGCAGCTTCATCTACGTGCCGAAGGGCGTGCACGTGGACATCCCGCTGCAGGCCTACTTCCGCATCAACACCGAGAACATGGGCCAGTTCGAGCGGACGCTGATCATCGTCGACGAGGACGCCTACGTGCACTACGTCGAGGGCTGCACGGCGCCGATCTACAAGTCGGACTCGCTGCACTCGGCCGTGGTCGAGATCGTGGTGCGCAAGGGCGGCCGGTGTCGCTACACCACCATCCAGAACTGGTCGAACAACGTCTACAACCTGGTCACCAAGCGGGCGACCGCCGCTGAGGGCGCGACCATGGAGTGGATCGACGGCAACCTCGGCTCCAAGGTCACCATGAAGTACCCGTCGGTATGGCTGATGGGGGAGCACGCCAAGGGCGAGGTTCTCTCGGTGGCCTGCGCTGGCGAGGGCCAGCACCAGGACGCCGGGGCGAAGATGGTGCACGCCGCGCCACACACGTCGAGCACCATCGTGTCCAAGTCGGTGGCGCGCGGCGGCGGCCGTACCTCCTACCGCGGACTGGTGCAGGTCAACGAGGGCAGCCACCACTCCCGCTCCACGGTGAAGTGCGACGCGCTGCTGGTCGACCAGATCAGCCGCTCGGACACCTATCCCTACGTCGACATCCGCGAGGACGACGTGTCGATGGGGCACGAGGCCACCGTCTCGAAGGTCAGCGATGACCAGCTCTTCTACCTGATGAGCCGGGGCCTGTCCGAGGACGAGGCGATGGCGATGATCGTGCGCGGGTTCATCGAGCCGATCGCCCGCGAACTGCCCATGGAATACGCCCTGGAACTCAACCGACTGATCGAACTGCAGATGGAAGGAGCCGTCGGCTGAGATGACGGCAGTGTCTTCTTCGCCCACGGCCAAGACCGACGGGCCACAGTTGCTAGCGCCCTCGCACAACGATGTATCGAAAACCAACGATGTATCGAAAACCGATGTATCGAAAACCGACGTGCCGATGGTGTCCAGGGGTGAGCGCTTCACCTCATACGACGTGGATGCCTTCGAGGTGCCCACCGGCCGTGAGGAGGACTGGCGCTTCACTCCGATGCGCCGGTTGCGGGGCCTGCACCAGGGTGTCGAGGCCACCGGCACCGCGGAGATCGTCGTGCAGGCCGGTGACGGGGTCGCCGTGGAGACGGTCGGCATGCGCGATCCGCGCATCGGTGACGGAGGTGTCCCCGCCGATCGGGTGGCCGCGCAGGCGTGGAGCTCCACGCAGCAGGCGACGGTGCTGAGCGTGCCCGCCGGTACCAAGTTCGAGGAGCCCGTGATGATCATCGTCACCGGACCGGGTGCCGGGGAGGTGGCCTACGGACACCTGCAGCTGCGCCTCGAATCGTGCTCCGAAGCCGTACTGGTGCTCGATTACCGCGGCAGCGGTACCTACGCGGAGAACGTCGAACTGGTGCTGGCTGACGGGGCCCGGCTGACCTTGGTCAGCGTTCAGGACTGGTCCGACGACGCCGTCCACGTGGCTGCGCAGCACGCTCGGATCGGCCGGGACGCGGTGCTCCGGGCCACCACCGTGAGCTTGGGCGGCGGCCTGGTCCGCCAGGCTCCGACGGTGACGTTCACCGAACCCGGTGGCGACGCGGAGTTGCTCGGGCTGTACTTCGCCGACGCCGGCCAGCACTTAGAACACCGGTTGCTGGTGGACCATGCAGTGCCACACTGCCGGTCCAACGTGGTCTACAAGGGTGCCCTGCAGGGCAGGGACGCCCATACCGTGTGGATCGGCGATGTGCTCATCCAGGCAGCTGCCGACGGCACGGAGACCTTCGAGGTCAACCGCAACCTGGTGCTCAGCGATGGTGCGCGGGCCGACTCGGTGCCCAACCTGGAGATCGAGACCGGGGAGATCGCCGGAGCCGGGCACGCCAGCGCCACCGGCCGCTTCGACGACGAGCAGCTGTTCTATCTGACGTCCCGGGGCATCCCGGCGGAGCAGGCCCGCAGGCTGGTCGTGCGCGGCTTTTTCGGTGAGATCCTGCAGAAGATCGCCGTTCCGCAGGTCCGGGAGCGCCTGGCAGCGGCGATCGAGGCTGAACTGGAAGCGGTGGGGGTATGACCCGCCGACGTACTTTTACCGCGGAGGCGGAGATATGACCGCCGACGTACTTCTTACCGCGGAGGCGGAGACATGACCGCCACGCGGGTTTGCGGTCTGGCCGACCTCAAGGATGACATGCCTGCCGGCTTCGAGGTCGACGGCGTGCCGGTGGTGCTGGTCCGCCAGGGCGAGGAGGTGTACGCACTGGCCGACGTCTGCTCGCACGCCGAGATCGCGCTGTCCGAAGGTGAAGTGACCCGGCTGGGCCTGGAGTGCTGGCTGCATGGATCGTGCTTCGATCTGCGCACCGGCCAGCCGTCGTCCCCGCCGGCCTCCGAGCCGGTGGACACGTATGCCGTGACGATCGACGGTGACGATGTATATGTCGAGGTCTAGGTGTCGATGTCTTAGGTCAAAGTCTTAGGTCAAAATGTCTATACCGCGATGTCTATACCGCCAAGACCCCAACAACCGCTAGTTGGAGCTGAGACACACCGATGGCCACTTTGGAGATCAAGGACCTGCACGTTGTGGTCCGCACCGACGACGAGGGGAACCCGGAAAAGGAGATCCTCCGCGGTGTCGACCTCACGGTCCGGGCGGGGGAGACCCACGCGATGATGGGTCCGAACGGGTCGGGCAAGTCCACCCTTGCCTACTCGATCGCCGGGCACCCCAAATACCAGGTCACGTCGGGACAGGTACTACTCGACGGCCAGGACGTGCTCGCGATGTCGGTCGATGAACGCGCTCGTGCCGGACTGTTCCTCGCCATGCAGTACCCGATCGAGGTGCCCGGCGTCTCGATGTCGAACTTCCTGCGTAGTGCCGCTACCGCGGTGCGCGGTGAGGCGCCCAAACTGCGCACCTGGGTCAAGGAGGTCAAGGCGGCGATGTCCGACTTGGACATCGATCCGTCCTTCGCCGAGCGCAGTGTCAATGAAGGTTTCTCCGGTGGTGAGAAGAAGCGCCACGAGATCCTCCAGCTCGCCGTGCTCAAGCCGAAGATCGCGGTGCTGGATGAGACGGACTCGGGCCTGGACGTCGACGCCCTGCGGGTGGTTTCCGAGGGCGTGAACCGCTACCGGGCCAGCGGGGATGTCGGTGTGCTGCTGATCACCCACTACAACAAGATTCTGCAGTACATCGCGCCTGACCACGTGCACGTCTTTTCGGGTGGGCGGATCGTGGAATCGGGCGGGCCAGAGCTGGCCGTGGAACTGGAAGCCAGTGGGTACGAGCGTTTCACCCACCGCCAGGAGGTGACGGGGGTGTCGTCATTATGACCGAGCCGTTGACCGCCGGCGACGTGGAGAAGATCCGGGCCGACTTCCCGATTCTGTCCCGCACGGTCCGGGAGGATCGACCGCTGGTCTATCTCGACTCAGGAGCCACCTCGCAACGGCCACGGCAGGTACTCGACGCCGAACGCTCCTTCCTCGAACGGCACAACGCAGCGCCGCATCGTGGTGCGCATCAACTCGCCGAGGAGGCGACTGAAGGCTACGAGTCGGCGCGCGCCAGGATCGCGGCATTCGTCGGTGCGCAGCCTGGAGAGCTGGTGTTCACCAAGAACGCCACCGAGGGGATCAACCTGATCGCCTATGCACTGAGCAATTCGGCTGTTGCGGGTCCGCAGACAGAGCGTTTCGTGCTACGGCCCGGTGACGAGGTCGTGGTGACCGAAATGGAGCATCACGCCAACCTGGTGCCGTGGCAGGAGTTGTGTCGTCGTACCGGCGCCACCTTGCGCTGGTACGGGGTGACCGACGCCGGCCGGCTGGATCTGGACTCGCTGGAGCTGTCCGAGCGGACCAGGGTGGTCTCCTTCACCCACCAGTCGAACGTGATGGGCACCGTTCCGCCCGTCGCCGAGCTGGTCCGCCGGGCCCGCGAGGTGGGTGCGCTGACCGTGCTGGACGCCTGTCAGTCGGTCCCGCACGCCCCGGTGGACTTTCCGGCGCTGGACGTCGACTTCGGAGTGTTCTCCGGGCACAAGATGCTCGGTCCCTCCGGGATCGGTGTGCTCTATGGCCGCAGGCAGCTGCTGGAGACATTGCCTCCGTTCCTCACCGGTGGATCGATGATCGAGATGGTGAAGATGGAGGGCTCCACCTACGCCCCGCCGCCGCAGCGTTTCGAGGCGGGGGTCCCGATGACATCCCAAGCCGTCGGGCTGGGCGCAGCGGTGGACTACCTGTCCGAGGTCGGCATGGACCGGATCGCCGCGCATGAGAAGTTGTTGACCGAGAAGGCCCTGGCCGGACTCGCCGAGATCGAGGGTGTGCGGATCATCGGCCCCACCGACACCGAGAATCGCGGCGGCGCGGTGTCCTTCGTGCTCGATGACGTCCATGCGCACGATGCCGGGCAAGTGCTTGACGACCGCGGGGTCGCGGTACGGGTCGGGCACCATTGCGCCTGGCCACTGCACCGTCGCTTCGGCATCGCCGCCACGGTGCGTGCCACTTTCGCGCTGTACAACACCCCTGCGGAGGTGGACACGTTGCTGGCTACGGTGGACGAGGCGCGCAGGTTCTTCGGAGTGCGGGCATGAAGCTGGAGCAGATGTACCAGGAGATCATCCTGGACCACTACCGCAATCCGCACCGGCATGGTCTGCGTGAGCCCTTCGACTCCGAGTCGTTCCAGGTCAATCCCACCTGCGGTGATGAGGTGACACTGCGGGTGGCGCTGCGGGGTGAGCAGGTGGCCGACGTGTCCTATGAGGCGATGGGCTGCTCGATCAGCCAGGCCGCGACGTCGGTTCTGACCGATCTGGTGGTCGGCCGCACGGTGGCGGAGTCGCTGTCCACGATGGACGCCTTTGTGGAGCTGGTGCAGGGGCGCGGGCAGGTGGAGCCCGACGAGAAGGTGCTCGCCGATGCGGTCGCCTTCGCAGGCGTCGCCCGCTACCCGGCTCGGGTGAAGTGCGCCCTGCTGGGGTGGATGGCGTTCAAGGACGCGGTGGGCCGGGCGGACAGCAACAGCGCGGGCGGAGTGGCTGCCGGTCCAGCCAATGACGATGCCGGCCCGATGGAGACAAGCCCAGTGGAGGCACGATGAGCGTCGAGGAAGGGACCGGCGTCGCACGTGGTGCGGCCGGGATGCCCGAGCCGCCGGTGGCCCGTCAGCAGAGCGAGCTGGCAGCTGTCGACGACGTCGAGGAAGCCATGCGGGATGTGGTCGACCCCGAGTTGGGCATCAATGTCGTCGATCTGGGGCTGCTCTATGATGTTCACGTCGACGAGGACAATGTCGCCACCCTGGACATGACGCTGACCTCGGCCGCCTGTCCGCTCACCGATGTCATCGAGGACCAGACCCGTGCTGCGCTGGTCGGTGGCCCGGGTGGCGGACTCGTCGACGATGTACGGATCAACTGGGTGTGGATACCTCCGTGGGGTCCGGACAAGATCACCGAAGACGGCCGGGAACAGCTGCGCGCGCTGGGCTTCACCGTCTGACGCCCGTCTTCGGCATCTCCCGCGGGTGGCTGTGGCGGGTCAGCCGGTTCGTAACTCAGCCGGAAGCCCGGCAGGGTTCCGGCTGGCGCCGCGCGGTGGCCGGATCGGCGCCCTACGAGGCGGCGGCTGGACCGGCAACATGGTCGGCTGCCCGCGCACCACGTCGATACGGTCCGAGCCCGCGCGGCCGAACACCCAGCTCGTGCCGGGTATGGTCTTGGCGCGTCGGCGCAACGCGGCCAGCATCCGCGAGACGTCTCGATGCCCGGCGACCGTGCCCGGCGCACAGACCAGGGACGCCAACGACAGGGCCAGATCCCGGCCCTCGGCCCGCCATGGCGCGTCGAGCACCGCGGAGCTGAACGGCATCACGTCGTCGATGCTGGTGACCACGACGAAATCATCTCCGCCGATGTGCGCGATGCTGGCCGAGGACACGGTCTTGGCCGCATTGGTCCATGCGCGCCCCAACCCCCGGATCAGATCGTCGCCCGCGGTGAAGCCACCGCTGTCGTTGACGGCTGCGAGGTCGTCCACGTCCAGCCAGCTCACCGCGAAGATCTCCCGGTCGGACACCTTGCGGTCCACCAGGTCTGCCACCATGTCGCTGCCGGGCAGGCGGGTGAGCGGGTGCAGGGCTGCGGCCTGCTCGGTGTTCATCTCCGCCACACCGAGCACCACATCGCTGATACGGACGACACCGACACAGCGGCCGTCCTGGCTCACCAGGACGATGTCGTCGTACATCCGGTAGGTCGGGCTACTGCGCACGAGTTCGAGAGCGGCCCCGGCGCTGGAGTCCGATCCGAGTATCCGGGGCGAATCGCCGAGCTGGGCGGCTTCGCGTCGTGCGTGCAGGGCGTGCCCGTAGGCCCCGCTGACAGCGAGCAGGAACCGATTGCGATCCAGCGTGTAGCAGGGCCTGCCGTCCCCGTCCACCAGGACCACACCGGTGACGGCCGACTGGTGGCCGAGTACCCGCCGGACGTCCTCCGCAGTGGCCGTTACCGGCAGGGTCAGCGCGGGATGCACCAGGTCGGTGATTCGTGCGCCGGGTAGGCCCCTGTTCAGGGCCGGAGACAACGGTGCCCGGAACTCCGCGATACCCGAGCCCGGCAGATGGGTCAATGGACGACGGCCGGGTGGACCCAGCAGGTTGCCCTGCGCCATCCGCACCCCGAACTGGCGCAACGTCGCCAGCTGCTCCGGGCGTTCCACCCCTTCGGCTACCAGCTCCGCGCCGATCCGAGGCGCCAGGTGTGCCAGCGCCTCCAATACCGCAATGCACCGGTTCTCCTCCGGCAACCCGGAAACGATCTCCCGATCCATTTTGATCAGATCAGGGCGGACCTCGGCGATCACCGTGAGCGGGTAGCCTCCGCTGCCCACTCCGTCCAGTGAGATGCGGTATCCCCGGCGCCGCAGCCGACGCAGCCCGGCGAGGAGCAACTCGGGTTCCAGGTCGGCGTAGGAGGGGTTGATGTCCAGTACGGTCTCACTCGCCGGGCGCCCGGTCCGGTCCAGCGCGCGGTGTAGCGGGGCCAGGGCTTCCCCGTCGGCCATCACGGTGTCGGCCAGCAGATTCAGATGCAGCGGCAGCAATGTCTCGTGTGCTGCGGAATGATGTACCGCAGAGGCCGCCAATGCCACGTCCAGCTTTTCCAGCCGGCCCGCACGTGCCGCCGACCACAGCAAAGTCCGCACATCACCCTGCCGAGGCCGGGCGAGCATCTCTAATGCCACCACACCGCCGGTGTGTAGATTGACCAGCGGCTGGAAGGCGAACCGGGTGTCCACCGGTTTATCGGACACGGGGTAATCGTCCCTTACTCCGTTCGAGGGAGCAATCACCTCCAGGTGTTTTCACCCGGTGTTAACTTGATTTCAAGCTGTTAGCTGCGGGCGGGGATCCAGCCCCCCGAGGACCAGCAACTTGCGCAGCCACCACGGTGACGTGGCGAACAGCGCACCCATTGCGGCAGCTGTCCCACGGACGTCTTCGCGGCCCGTGAGGTAGGCCCAGCGATGGCGCGGCGGCAGCGCGAAGAACACGTCGAAGAACGGTGCTACCCGCTCTGGCGGGAAGCGCAGCAGAGACTCCAGACTGCGCCGCCGCAAGGTGTGCACCGCCAGCGCGGCCGGGCTCCACACAGTTCGCCATGCGGCGCCCGCCGCTGCCGTGGATCCGCTTTGCTGCAGCGCATCCCGTATCGCGACCGCGACTCGTGGGGCGAGCCGGAGCGCGGCAGCGACGCTGTATCCGGTGGCCGGGTGCACCAGCGGGCTGGCCGCCCCGAACGGCACCACAGGGCCACGGCGGTCCGATGCCGACGGCAGCGGACGGTCCACCGCGAACCGCACCCGTTCCTCCCCCTCGGCCGGCACCGCGATGCGGTGGTGCGCCAGCCGGGTGTGCAGCCGACGGCGTAGCACCGCCAGTTCCAGCCCGGGACGGCGGGCCAGCGAGGTCTCTTCGAGTAGCACCCGATCGGCGGTCACCGGGACGGCGTAAAGAAATGTGGGCCATCCCGCCTCACCGTGGTGCGGCCTCCAGTCCATGAACAGCGCGCTGCCCGGTGCCACCAGATGTGCTGCCGCCTCGGCGTCGACCACCACGCCGACCGCGGTCTGCTCGGCAGCCGGTCCGCACCGGCCGGCGCCGAGCACCGAGCGCACCGCGCCGGTGGCGTCGAGCACGACGGCCGCCCGCAACTGATCGTCGTCGATCTGCACGCCGACCCCGGGGCCGCGTCGGCGGGTACCCGAGTACTCCGCGTTTCGCACCCGGCCACGCCGCACTCGGACCGGCGCGGTGGCAAGGGTGTCCCGCAGCGCTGAGTTGTCCAGCACCACGTACTCCCAGCCCAGCCGGTGCACCGTGGTGCCGATCGCCGCACCACGGCCTGCGGCGGCCACCGCGGATGCGGTCTCCGGCGGCAGTTCGTCCCGCCAGGTGCCGTAGGTGGCTCGCCATGGGCGATCCGGTGCCGGATCCACCAGTTCGGTATCCAGCCCGAGCCGGGCGCAGGCAGCCGCCACTGCCCAGCCCGCCGGTCCGCCGCCGGCTACCAGGACGTCGATCACGCGTGCACTATCGCCCACCCATGAGTGTCTCTGCCAGTTATTGCCCATCATTCCCGGTCTGGGTGCACCCGCATGGCACCTTCCGGTCTGTGCAGTGGGCTTTTTGTGGGCACTCTGCTTAACTATCACATGCCCAGAAAAAGCCCAGCATCCGGTGAGGTGGCCGCCGCGCTTGCGCGAGTCCTCCGACGCGGTCTACCTGTCACTGCGGCCGTGGTCCAGCCGGTTCTGTTGGATCTACGGGGCGTCATCGCTCGTGCGGTCGATCCGGATGACGGCGCCAGCCGCATCGCCGCATTGGATGGGTTGCTGCGCGGAATGCTGGCCCGGTTCGCTGACGTCCGGTATGCCGAGGCGGCACGCGCGTTATTCGGGCTGCCACCTGCCGAGCCGGGACAGAACCTGACGGTGCGGCGCGAGGTCGCCGCTGGCGCGGCCCGTCACGAGCTACACCACTTCCGCAAGCGCGTCGAGCCACGCCTGGTGGCCCAGTTTGCCTCGGCTTTGCTGGCTGATGCCGACCGGTTCACTCGCTCTCGCGTGATCGCTCCTCGGCTGGCGCCGATGCCGGGACGTCAGGTGGTGCCCGCAGATCCGTTCGCGTGGGAAGTGGCCGAGCACGAGGAAGCCCTGTCCCGGTTGTGGGCGGCGATCTACGCGTTGCGCGCCGAACTGCTGGCCGTTGAGCGCTTGCTGAGTCTCGGCGCCGCCCGGCGGGAAGTGACTCAGCAGGCGACGACCGCAGCTTGGCGCTGGGCGCAGGCCAGCATCGAAGCGATCAGCTACGTCGCCGCGTTCGGCTCCGGCGCTGACGACGATGTCGGTCCACACGATCTCGTGGCATTGGCCGGATGGACCCCGCCCTGCAGCGACGAGCAGGCCGGGCGGTTGCGCGACGCCGCGGCGGAGGCAGTCGACTGCGCTGGGTTTGCCACCCTGCTGCAGGGCGAACTCGAGATCGGTGCGGCCTGGATCGGGAGCTTTGCCGACTCCCGCGACGAAACCTCAACGCAGACAATGGAAAGGCTCATCTCGTGACCGATTCGACCACCATGCTCGGCGACGCCCTGGCCGCAGCCGCCACTGGCGACCCGCGCCGATATGTCATCACCGGTGGCCCGTCCTCGGGCAAGGACGATCTTATCGAGACCATCCGGGCCGCGGGTATCCCGTGCATGGAGGCCGAACCGGGCTGGGAGATCTACCGCAGGCACCGCGAGCGGCTGGGTCGACACCTGCGCCGGGAGGACCGTCACGAATACTCCCTAGAAGTGCTGGCGGCCTTCATCGCCGAGTACACCTCGCACAAGCACGGCATCCGCTTCTACAACCGCGGTATCCCGGACGGCTATGGCTGGGACGCTTTCTTCGGCCTCGGCCCCACTCCACAACTGGAAGAGGCCAGCCGTCTATACCGATACGACACGATCTTCGTGCTTGACCCGCTGGACACCTTCGAGGAGCCCGACGACATAGTGTGGGCTAAAGACCGCGAGATCCGGCGAGTCCACGAGCTGATCGTGCAGGGCTACTACGACGCCGGCTACGAACCGGTGTTCGTCGCTCCCGACGCTGCGGCTGCCCGGCTGGACTTCATCTGCGCCAACCTCCGCCTGCCCAAGCCCAGCCGGGGAGCGTGATCACCATGACCAGCACCATGACCAGCACCATGACCAGCACCCTGCCGACGCCGTCCTTGCTGACCTCACCGAACAGCGTGCTGGCCAACGCGCTGCTGCGCTCGATCGACCTCCTGCGGCCCCGCGTGCACGCCGCACGGCCATCCCGGATCGAGTTCGTCGTCGGCACTCAGATCAACGGCGCCCCGCACCTGGGCACCAACCTCGTGCAAACCGCGGCATTCCTGCTGGCCAGGATAGCCCGCCGGGAGTTCTCCATAGACACCTGCGTGCGTTTCGGCGCGCTGGACAATGCCCCACATGAGGTTGTGCTGGACCCTGAGACACACACCGCCTACCAGCAGACCTACTTCCACGCCTTAGGCAAGGATCAGATCGGCAACCTGATCGAGGGTTACTACCGTGCGATTTTCGACTCAATTTCGGAAGCCACCGACACCGATTACGTGGTGGAGACCTACACTGACCAGCAAGCCACCCCAGCCTTTCGGGCGGAGTTTCTGCGCAGCTTGGAGCGGCTGGAGGACATCCGCTGGTGGATGGCGCCCTCTCACGGTGTGATGCACGTCCGGCTCCCGTGTCCGGAGTGCGGGTGGGCGGAGAAACGCGCTGACCGCACCAAACTTGCCCACCTGCACGAGGACGGTGCGGCGTTCACCGCCGTGTGTTTGGACCACGGGCCTTACGAAGCCCACGTCGATCCTGAAGATGACCATACCTACGTCGACCTGGCCACGCTGTATCGGAACCTGGTCAAGGAACGCGCCCTGGGCCCGCGATACCAGCACCCTGCACGTGATGATGAAAGGCGGCGACTGGTCCTTCGGTTGCCAACTCGTCGACGGGGCGCTCATCGCCCTGGGTACCCCGGCCGGGCAGATGCCGATCCGAATCTTCACCCCGCAGGTGCTGGCCCACACCGGGGCCAAGCTCTCCAAGTCCCTGCTGCGCGAGCAGGGCAAAGGAGTGCTTCCCGCAGACGTGCAGCCGTGGATGCTCGATACCACCACATGGCCGGGATCGGTCGATGACTACGTCGACGCCTTGGTCTGGCTGGTCGGTGAACTGCTGACCGACCCCAAACACTTCTTCCGCTCGTTCACCGTCAAGGAGCTCAACCGTCTCATGAGCGCACGACCCGAAGACCTGCACACCCGACCCCGTGCTCACGAGATGGGCATTTACCGGCGTTACTTTGACCTCATCGCCTCCGGTCAGAAAACAACCGAGATCCGGGTGAACGACTCCAGCCGTCGTAAAATCAAGGAAGGCTCGTTGATCCGGTTTCGCTGCCGCGACCAGGAAATTCTCACCCACGTTACCCGCTTGGCCCGGTACATGAGCTTCGAGGAGATGTTCGACCATGAATCGGTCTCCAGCGTGAATCCGACCGCCACTCGCGAAGAGCAATTAGCTAACATCCGCCAGATCTACCCCCCTGAGCGCGAAGCCCTCGGAGTGGTCGCCTTCGGCATCGAACTCGTCGACCCACGCCGGTAGCCAGTCATGACCATCGGACGTCTTCTCCGGGGAACCGCTACTGTATCCAGCCACACGCACCGAGGGGAGCGGTGATCCACCATGCCCGACGAGAACGCCGACAAGACCAGCGAACAACCAGGTAACTCACCTCCTATCGACCCCGCGCTGTTCGAGCGCGAAGACGTGCGGCCGATCCTGGCCGCGCTGGACATCAGCGCCCTGTACAGGTTGCTGGGGGACGCCGGGATCAGCCAGCGGCAGATCGCGACGTGTACCGGGCAGTCCCAGTCCGAGGTGAGCGAGATCGTCGCCGGCCGCCGCCGAGTGGAGAGCCACCAGGTGCTGGTGCGCATTGCGGAGGGCTTTGGTATCCCTCGGGAGTTGATGGGCCTGTCCTGGTGGGGGCCTGGCAGCACCTACTGTGGTGAGGTCAGGGTCGCCAAGCCAGCGAGGGGAGTGAGTGAGGACATTCATCGCCGCGCCCTCATTGCCGCCACCTCGATGGCGGCGCTCGGTCAGATGCTGCAAGGTCTGGGTGAACTGACCGAGTTGGCCCTGCCCACCCGCACGCAGCTGCCATCCCGGGTGGGCATGTCGCATGTGCACGCCGTGGAGGCGGTCACCGAGCGGCTCCGCGCCGTGACGCGCCAGTTCGGCGGGCAGGCCGACCTCTTCGGCGCCGCTACGCAGTACTACACGCAATGGCTGTCGGTGCCGGCTTCCGATGCGGTCATGGCACGGCTGCGCGTCGCGCTGGCGGAGCTGCACACTGAAACGGGCTGGTCCTGTAACGACGCCGGTGTTGACGGGACAGGCTTCTTCACCCGTGCCCTGGGGCTGGCCGATGAGGCCGGGGACGCCTTCGGAATCGCCAATGCGGCCTGGCACGCTGGGGCAACACTGGTGCGCAACGGGAACCCGGACGATGCGCTCAAGTGCTTCCAGCTCGGGCAGTTTGTGCTCGTGGGCTTCCAGCCCGGCAAGATCAAGCCAGCGACCGTGCGCGCCGACGACCCCCGGGTACCGTCCATCACCGCACGGCTGGGTGTGAGTTCTGCGGCTGCCTATGCGCTCCTGGACCGTCCGAGGCAGGCCGGACGCGCCCTCACCGAGGTACGGGAAACCTGGCAACCCCGGGATGTGTACGAACGCGCGGATAAGGATCTCAATGCGGCTCGGATCCAGGCAGACCTTGGCCGGATCGACTCTGCGGAGCAGCTAGCGGCAACAGCAGTACATACATTCGACGGCGCCGCCCATCGCCGAGACGGTGCGATGGCAGGCCTCGTCCTGGCCGAGCTGCACCTACGAGCCGGAGAGCCTCGCGGCTTCGCGCTGGCCCGCCAGGCTATCGACGAGGTGTCGCAGTTGCACTCGATCCCCACCCGCCAAGCGCTAGGACCGCTAGCCACCGCCCTGGAGGCACGGTCCGGCAGCGACGCAAAGGAACTCGCCCGAACGGCCCGTCAGGTCGCCGCGACCCGCGTGTAACGACGCGCGGGGCCGGAGAGATTGTCTCCTGCAATAAGCCCCGAGCGTGGTCAGTTGGCGGTAGGACGAGCTCTTCCCTGAGGAGGCATTATGCGCGTGCCTACGAGAGGGATCTGCGTGAACAGCTTGCCCAGCACCTGAATTTGATCGAGCCGGGTCTCCGCCTCATCGAAACCGAGTACTCGATACCCAACGCCGAGGGGACGCGCGGACGTATTGACATCCTGGCCCGAGACGGCCATGGATCCTGGGTGGTGATTGAGCTCAAGCGCGCTGATGGGACCGCTCGGCAAGCTCTGCACGAGGTGACGAAATACGCTGAACTCCTACGCCAAGAGATGGGCCTGCGTCAGGACCGCGTTCGGGCTGTGATCGTCTCGACCACTTGGAAGGAACTGCTCGTCCCGGTCAGCAACATGGCTCGCGATTGGTCTCACGATCTCCGTGGCTACCTTTTGATCCTAGGGTCGGACGGAGAACCAGTTCGCGCAGATCGAGTTACGCTGTTGTCGGCACCTGTAGTGCCGAAAATCACCCCCATTCACTTCATCTACTTCTTCGACTCACCTGAGGACCGGGAACGCGGCTGGCAACAGGTGGTCGACCGCGCGGCTGAGGTTGGTGCTCACGACCTTTTCGCGGCGGACTTCCGGCGAATCAGCGAGTTGGACTTGGTCCGTGCTCCTTTTGGCCTGTACTTCGCGCTTGGCCAGATAAACCGGGCGGACCCGCCACCGCACATCAATGCCGTTGCTGATGACCCCGACGAGGAGGGACGTGGCTACCATTTGGAGTACGAGGTCCTCTGCCACATCACCCGACATGTCTTCGATGCCGGGTTCGACAGCGCCGAACCCGGTGTGCTGCGTCAACTTGTCGAGGATCCTTGCTGGACGATCGAGCGCTATCGCACTGCTGGCGCCTTCGTCAAACGGAGCCTACTAGACTCCCAGGACATGCTGCGGGATCTTAACGGCGACGACGAAGGAATCGGGCGAATCCTCTATACCGGATCCGCCCGTACGACGGATCGCGGCAGGTGGCCCGCCTTCCTAAGCGAGAGCATGCGCAGTCTTGAGGGCAACCAAGATTGGACTGTGCTTGTTCAACATTGGCTCGCCGATGTCGCAGCCCAACGAGCCGAGAGTGATGTTGTTCTCCATGTATATAATCCATGCGATCTGATTTGCTCCTTTACTCACGGCTGGCCGGATGATCTTTCCATGAGGTTGCCGATGCTGTTCGGCACCGCAACAACGCACGAAGGGCCTCGCCGATCGATCCGCGGCTCCCTCTATTGGAACTGCATTCCTGTGCCAGACATTGCCGGACACGTGCGACGGGTCTACGAAGATCCGCTCAGGTGGTCCATCGCTAGGGTTACGGGCGGCAGTTGGAAGTTCGACATGCGACTCATCGAACAGCTCGGATTACGCTATATGTTCATCGAGTATATCGGTGAGAATCCGTTTATGCACTCCGACGGCGATCATGTGTCTCTCTGGATGCTCAGGAACGGTCATCCCAGTCGCCTCACCGCCCCCTTCAAAGAACTGCACGAGGAGGGGTGGTACGGTGCCGACACGCTGGATTCATTTATCGAGCAGCACTGTGCTCAACTTGAAGCGCTCGTCGCAGAGTATCGGCATGTGCTTGGGTTTCAGCCCCAGTCGAGCTCAACGCCACGAGAGGGACCGGACGTCGGGCCGCGCGATCCGGAGGAGCCGCCACACCCATCAAGCACACAGTTCCGGACGGTTCGAAGCAGGAGACGAATGAGAGCGATCTGCCGAGTTGCACCGTGCCAGCTCGGCGGCGTGTGCCAGATGACTGGTTGGCAGAATCCCTCATCACCATCGCGGACCTCCATGAAACCGACTCCAATAGAGCCATTGCGGTCCAAACCTGCGCAATCCATAGCGCGGCCTCGCGATGCGCGGCCATGTGGCTCATCAAGACACTCAGCACTCTCCATCCCGGCACCGATGTTATCCCTCCGGCTTTTCATGGCGTTCCGGACGTCAGTACGGCGACTCGCTCCGACCACATCGTCGGAATCTGCTACCTCGTAGGCCTCAGTGCCCTGGATGCAGAGCTTCGTCATCGTGCAGCCGCCAAACTTGTCGCGTTCTGCCACGACGCCGGCTACGCGGAGATACGTCGGCTCCTACCCAAGAACAGATGGACCTGGCTCGCCGAGGCATTGAGACAAGACTCGTGGGCGCAACTCGTTGCCTGCTACTTCGTCGACGACAGGTCCGCACCTACCAAAACTCGGATCTCCGTCGCGACGGCCCTGGTGGAGACGACCACAGCGGCGGTCTTCCCACCGGGTATCGACGATTTGATCGAGTCGCCCAAGGCCGCCAGCGCGGACCGGCTAAGACTTGCCAAGACTGTGACCAAACGTGACTCCAAGCAGGGTCGCCCGCTTCTTCACAAGCTCGCAGCGGACCACACACTCAAGCCCAGGCACCGAGCCGAGGCGGCTGAATACATGCAATCCCTGTCCGGCCCCGGACACCCGTGATCCGCGCATCACCGTAGCGTGTCGGTATGAGCCGGGAGCTCGCGGCCGGTGGGCGAGCGGTGGAGGTGGAGCCCGAGCGGCTGGCCGAGTTCCTGGACCGGTTCGCCGCCGGGCACGGCGGGGTGGTGAGCACCACGGTGGGGCCGCAGCGCGTGGACGTGGTGGCCGGTGACGGATGGACGGCGGCGGTCCCGGTGCCCTTCGGCCCCTTGGCAGCCCAGCCGGGGCAGCGAGAAGGTATCGCCGTCGATGAGCTGCTCGATCACCTCATGGCGACCCGCACGATCGGGCTGCTGCTGGTGCGCCTGGGCGGTTACAGCGTCGGCATCGCCCGGGCCGGGATGGTGCTGACATCCAGTACCGGCAGCCGGCTGGTACACGGTCGCACGGCTGCCGGCGGGCAGTCCCAGCAGCGCTTCGCCCGGCGCCGGGAGGGCCAGGCCCGGGTGGCGCTGCAGGCCGCCGCGGACACCGCCGCGCGGGTGCTACTGCCCCGCGCGGGGGAACTGGACGCCGTCGTCCTCGGCGGGGACGCCACCGCACTGCGCAACCTGGTCGTCGATCCGCGGCTGACTGCGCTGCTGGAGCGGGCCGAGTCCCGGGTGCTCGATATCCCCGAGCCGCGCCGCGCAGTGCTTGACGAGGCTGCCCGCCGTGCCCGCTGCGTCGAGGTCCAGTTGCGGCCGTCACCACAGCCGTCGTGACCTGCCGCTCAGCGCGACCGAGCGACGCTAGCATTGATTACAGTTAGCGGAGGTGGTCATTCTGGCCGCGATCAGTGTCCGGAACCTGGACGATCATGTGAAGGAGCGGCTGCGGATCAGGGCAGCCCGCCACGGCCGTTCGATGGAGTCCGAAATTCGAGCCATCCTCGTCGAAGCTGTCCGCGATCCGGACGACGCGGACGGCTTGTTCCAGACCATGCTGGATCGCTTCGGCGAGATCGGCGAAGTCGAGCTCGAATTACCACCGCGAACGACCCCGGTACGAGCAGCGGACCTCTCCTGAATGATCATCGTCGACACCGAATGTCATGTCCGAGCTCATGAAGCCATGCCCCGCCCCGGTTGTCCGGGACTGGGTCGCGGTGGCGGAGGCGCACAGATCGAGTCCATCTGCCATGTGCACGATGCAGCTCTGGCCACCCGCAACCTCAAGCACTTCCAGGACAGCGGAATCGACGTGATCGACCCGTGACAGGCACCCTGATCGCCGTCGAGGTACTCGGTATCAGCGCAATGGGCCGGTGGCGAGCAGGCCGCCGTCCACCCGGATGGTCTCACCGGTGATCCACGAGGCGGTGTCAGACACCAGAAACGCGACGAGCCCGGCGACGTCCTCCGGAACACCGAGCCGGGCCATCGGATAGCTCGCCGCGACCTTCTGCTCGCCGCGGGCATAGAGGGCGGCCGCGAACTTCGTTTTCACCACCGCCGGAGCCACCGCGTTGACCCGGACCCCCGGGCCGAGCTCCCAGGCCAGTTCCTCGGTGAGCCGGATCAGCGCGGCCTTCGACATCCCGTATGCCCCGATCGTCCCGGTCGAGCGCAGCCCCGCGACCGACGCCACGTTCACCACCGCACCACCGTGCTCACCCATCCAGGCGCGATAGGCCAGCTGCACATAGCCCAGCGCAGCCACCACGTTCACGTCGAGGACCTTGCGCACCACGTCGAGATCCGTGTCCATCAGAGGGCCGTAGGTCGGGTTGATCCCGGCGTTGTTCACCAGCACGTCCAGTGACCCGAAGCGCTCGACGGTGCGATCCACCGCCGCTTCCCTCGCGGCCGGATCCCCGGCGTGGCCAGGCAGGGCGAGCACTCGCCGGTGGCCGCCCTCCACCGTCCCCGCCAACTGCTCCGCGGCGGCTCGGAGGTCGTCGGCGGTGCGGGCGGTGAGCGCCACGGCGGCGCCGCGGGCGAGTAGGGCGGCGGCGATGGCGTATCCGATGCCCCGGCTCGCGCCGGTCACCAGAGCGGCCCGGCCGGTGAGATCGAGAGTGGGATCGGTCATGCCGGGACCCTAATGCGGAGGACGTCGCAGGTAGTCTTGCCGAGTGGTCATGGTGAGCTGATCTCCCCGTCACCCCGTGCGCCGTGGTGCGCGGGATTGTCCCTACTCGCGACCACCCTTGGAGCCTTCTCGCTGTGATCACCGCGACCGACCTCGAACTACGGGCCGGGTCCCGCATCCTGGTGTCCGGGGCCACCCTGCGGGTACAGCCGGGCGACCGGATCGGCCTGGTCGGGCGCAACGGGGCAGGCAAGACCACCACCCTGCGGGTGCTGGCGGGTGAGACGCAGCCCTATGGTGGACAGGTCCGCCGTGGGGAGGGACTGGGTTACCTCCCGCAGGATTCCCGGGAAGGCGACCTGTCCGTCGCGGCCAGGGACCGGGTGCTCTCCGCGCGCGGGCTCGATCAGCTGCTCCAGGAGATGGAGAAGTCGCAGACGGCGATGGCAGAGCTGGCCGACAGCGAGGAGCAGACCCGCGCAGTGCGCCGCTACAGCCACCTGGAAGACCGCTTCTCCGCGCTCGGCGGCTACGGCGCAGAGAGCGAAGCTGCCCGGATCTGCGCCAACCTCGGCCTGCCCGACCGAGTCCTGGCCCAGCCACTAAGCACGCTCTCGGGCGGCCAGCGACGCCGGGTCGAGCTGGCCCGGATCCTGTTCGCCGCTTCCGACGGCTCGGGTGGTCGCTCGGGAACGACGTTGTTGCTCGACGAGCCCACCAACCACCTCGACGCCGACTCGATCGGCTGGCTGCGCGACTTTCTGGTCCTTCATGACGGTGGGCTGGTGGTGATCAGCCACGATGTCGACCTGCTCGCCGCGGTCGTGAACAAGGTCTGGTTCCTCGACGCGGCGCGCGGGGAGGTGGACGGCTACAACATGGGCTGGCAGCGCTACCTGGAAGCGCGCGCGGCGGATGAGAAGCGGCGGCGCCGGGAACGCGCCAACGCCGAGAAGAAGGCCGGCGCGCTGATGGTGCAGGCCGACCGGATGCGCGCCAAGGCGACCAAGGCCGTTGCGGCGCAGAACATGGCCCGGCGGGCCTCGACGATGCTGGCCGGGCTGGAGACCGAACACCGCGCCGAGCGGGTGGCGCGGATCCGCTTCCCGCAACCCGCCTCGTGCGGCCGTACTCCGCTGACGGCGTGCGGTCTGGGCAAGTCGTACGGCTCGCTGGAGATCTTCAGTGGGGTGGACCTGGCGGTGGACCGGGGCAGCCGGGTGGTCGTGCTCGGTCTCAACGGTGCGGGCAAGACCACCTTGCTGCGACTGCTGGGGGGAATGGAGACCCCGGACACCGGGCAGGTGGAGGCGGGACACGGCCTGCAAGTGGGGTACTTCGCTCAGGAACACGAGACCCTGGATCTGGACGCCACGGTGTGGGAGAACGTCCGCCACGCCGCGCCGGACACTGCTGAGCAGCAGCTGCGTACCTTGCTCGGGGCCTTCCTGTTCCGCGGCGAGCAGCTGGACCAGCTGGCGGGCACGCTGTCCGGAGGGGAGAAGACCCGGCTCGCCCTCGCTGCACTGGTGTCCTCGGCAGCCAACGTGCTGCTGCTCGACGAACCGACCAACAACCTGGATCCGGCCTCGCGGCAGCAGGTGCTCGATGCCCTGCACCAGTACACCGGTGCCGTCGTGCTGGTGACCCACGACCCAGGCGCGGTACAGGCACTCGGACCCGAGCGAGTGATCCTGCTGCCGGACGGTACCGAGGATCACTGGAGCACCGAGTACCTGGACCTGGTCCAGCTCGCTTAACCTGATACCCGATCGGGTGATGCATCACTCCACCCTTTGAGCACTCAGAGTATTTGACTTGGCGCGCCTCGGTGATCGTGTACTCCGTCCTGACGCAGCTACCGCTCACAGATCCACCCGGAGATCGTCTAGCGGAGATCGCGTCGCTGGTCGATCATTGCCGGGAGGGCCATGACCGGTCCGACCAGTGCTGAAAGGAAAGGCGAGTCGAGGTGGCCGACCTAAAGAAGGGCAGCCGGATTACTGGCAACGCCCGGGACAAGCTCGCATCGGAACTGAAGAAGAAATACGAGAAGGGGGCCAGCATCCGGGCGCTCGCAGAGTCGACCGGACGATCGTATGGCTTCGTGCACAGGGTGCTCTCGGAGTCGGGTGTAACGCTGCGTGGTCGCGGCGGTGCCACCCGCACGAAGAAGAAGTAGAAGAAGTAGCTGCCTGGGGCTTGAAGTTCGCGCCGGCGCGGGACCTGACCGGGGAAGCAGCGCGACACTTACAGCGTTGCAAGCCAGGTCGTCATTGGTTCGCGGGTCAGCGAAGGGGCCTCGATGGACAACTCATGGAGCCTGTTGTACAGCTCGATGCGTCAGGACCGGGTACCCCGCACTCTTGCTCCGGGCACGCTGCGCCGGATCGCCGGATTCGCGAAGCCGCACAAGGCGTCGCTGCTCATTTTCGTTGCGTTGAGCACGGTCTCGGCGGTGCTCGCCGTCGCCACGCCGGTGCTCGCCGGGTGGGTGGTCGACGGCATCGTCAGGCGAGCCGGGGCGGGGCTGGTGGTCGGGCTGGCCGTGCTGATCGCCGTGCTCGCGGTGGTTGATGCCTGCGTCGGCCTGGTCTCCCGCCTGCAGTCCGCCCGGATCGGCGAGGGGCTGATCCTCGACCTGCGCCGCGCGGTGTTCGAGCATGTCCAGCGGATGCCGGTGGCGTTCTTCACCCGGACCCGGACCGGGGCACTGGTCAGCAGGCTCAACAACGACGTCATCGGGGCGCAGACCGCGCTGACCTCCACGCTGTCCGGACTGGTCACCAACGTGATCCAGCTGGTGCTCACGCTCGGCGTGATGATGACGCTGTCCTGGCAGGTCACGGTGCTGGCCTTGGTGCTGCTGCCGGTCTTCGTCGTGCCGGCCCGCCGGATGGGCTCCCGGCTGGCCGAGTTGCGGCGAGAGGCGTCGACGCACAACGCGGCCATGACCACCCAGATGACCGAGCGGTTCTCCGCACCCGGCGCGACCCTGGTGAAGCTGTTCGGGCGCCCGGAAGCCGAGGCCGCGGAGTTCGGCGACCGCGCGTCGAGGGTCCGGGAGATCGGGGTGCGCAGTGCCATGGCGTCGCGGGTCTTCCTCACCGCGCTGACCCTGGTCTCCGCGCTGGCCCAGGCCCTGGTCTACGGCCTGGGGGGTTGGCTGGCCCTGCGCGGCGAGCTGGCACCCGGCACCGTGGTCAGCCTGGCACTGCTGCTCACCCGCCTCTACTCGCCGCTGACCGCGCTGGCCGGAGCCCGGATGGACGTGATGACCGCGCTGGTGGCCTTCGAGCGGGTCTTCGAGGTGCTCGATGTCCGCCCGATGATCACCGAACGACCCGATGCCAGGAGGGTGCCTGCGGGCGAGGTGTCGGTGACGTTCGACGGGGTGCGGTTCTCCTACCCGTCGGCCCAGCAGGTGTCACTGGCTTCGCTGGAGGAGGTGACGACCCTGGACGGACGCGGCGGCGCCGAGATACTGCACGGGGTGGATTTCCACGCCGAGCCAGGGCAACTGGTGGCGCTCGTCGGCTCCTCGGGGGCGGGCAAGTCCACCATCGCCTCGTTGGTGCCGCGGCTCTACGACGTCGATACCGGCTCGGTGCGGCTGAACGGGGTGGATGTCCGCGACGTGTCCTTCGCGGCGTTGCGGAAGACCGTCGGTGTGGTCACCCAGGACGGGCACCTGTTTCACGACAGCATCGCGGGCAATCTGCGCTACGCCGCACCCGATGCCGGGGACGAGGAGTTGTGGGACGCACTGCGCCGGGCCCGGTTGGAGCAGCTGGTGCGCTCTCTGCCGGACGGGCTGGACACCGTGGTGGGCGACCGCGGATACCGGCTTTCCGGTGGGGAACGGCAGCGCCTGACCATCGCCCGGCTACTGCTGGCCAGGCCGCGGGTGGTGATACTCGACGAGGCCACGGCACACCTGGACTCGGAGTCCGAATCAGCCGTGCAGGCCGCGCTGACCGAGGCGTTGCACGGTCGTACCGCGCTGGTCATCGCACACCGGCTGTCCACCATCCGAGCCGCGGACCAGATCCTCGTGGTCGAGGGCGGTCTCGTGGTGGAGCGCGGTAGCCACGACGAACTGCTTGCCGCCGGCGGTCGTTACGCGACGCTGTACCAGACGCAGTTCAGGCAACCTGCCGTCGTAGGGGGCTAGTTTCCCCGCCGCACGCTGGCTTCGACCAGGTCGAGCACCGGGCCCAGGTCGTCGGCGGGCAGGCCGGTGGCCAGGTGGGTGAGCACGCCTTCGAGCACGAGCTGCAGATAGTCGGCGAGCACGGCGAGTGGAACATCGGTGCGGATCGCACCGGCCTGGCACTGGCGCTTCAGCCGGGCCTGGGTGGCCGTGCTGAGCTCGGCGGCCTGCTCGGCCCACCGGGCCCGGAACGTAGGGTCGGTGCGCAGCTTGCGGCTGACCTCCAGCCGGGTACTGAGCCATTCGGCAGGGCCGGGAGCGCCCGTGCCGCTGACCACGTCGCGCATGACCTGCACCAGCCCCTGCTCCGCGACGACCTCGGCCATCCGGCGTGCGTCGTCCCGGGCCAACGCGAGGAACAGCGACTCCTTGTCTCCGAAGTGGTGGAAGATCGCGCCCCGCGACAGGCAGGTGGCTTCTTCCAGACGGCGAACCGTCGCACCTTCGTAGCCGTACACAGCAAAGCAACGTCGCGCGGCATCCAGGATCTGCCTGCGGCGAGCGTTCAGATGGGCCTGGCTGACTCGAGGCACCCGCGAAGGATAGGTGAAAAGGACGTACGTACGGATTGGTGTAACGCTGCGGCTGTCAGGGCAACTGAGTAGCGTGGCCGTGGGTCCACCCGAACACCTTCTTCTTCGTTCGGATGGACCCGCCCGAACGAAGAAGAAGGTGCGGATCACGTGATGACACGGGTACCGGTCTTCGCGAGCAGCCCGGCGGCAGCAGCGCCACCGACGGTGCTGGGCAACCGCGAGGAGGCCGAGGTCTACGTCGCCTCGGTCTGCTTCAAACATGGCCCGCCGAAGCTGCTCGGCGCCGAGCTCGAATGGGTGGTGCAGCACTCGGGGAACCCCCATCGCTCGCTGGAGGTGCCGCACCTGGCTGATGTGCTCGGCGCGTACGCTCCGGCCTCTCTCGTCCCCGACAGCGATCAGACACCCCTTCCACACGGATCCACCGTCACAGTTGAACCCGGCGGTCAGCTCGAGATCTCCAGCCCACCTTGTGCCTCGCTGACCGACCTCGTCGCCACAGTCGATGGCGATACCGCCACATTGATCGATCTACTCGATCCTGCGGGTCTGGTCCTCTCCCCATCAGGTTCTGATCCGTACCGTCCGTCCCGGCGATTGATCGACATCCCGCGCTACGCCGCGATGGAGACCGCTTTCGACCGGGTCGGCCCGATGGGCCGGGCGATGATGTGCTCCACCGCCGCGGTGCAGGTATGTCTGGATGCGGGCACCGTCACCGACGTGGCTCAGCGCTGGGCCGCGTTGCACGATCTGGGCCCCGTGCTGCTCGCCGCGTTCGCCAACTCGCCGTGGCTGGCCGGGCGGGCCACCGGCTGGGTGTCCTCCCGGATGCAGGCCTGGTTCGCTCTGGATCCGGTACGCACTGTCCCCAGCCCGGTGCGCCCCGGCTGCGACGCGGACTGGGATCCGGCGACGGATTGGGCCCGCCGCGCGGTGGACACCCCGCTGCTGTGTCTGCGCCGCGACGGTGTCAGCTGGGAGGTGCCCAGCGGCGTGACCTTCGCGGACTGGGTGTCCGGTGCCCTGCCCGATCCACCCAGCACCGCCGACCTGGACTATCACCTCACCACCCTGTTCCCGCCGGTCCGGCCGCACGGCCACCTCGAGGTCCGCTACCTGGACACCCAGCCTGCCGGGCAATGGCTGGTTCCGGTGGCCGTGCTGGCGGCGCTGCTGTCCGATCCCACGGTCACCTCGGCGGCCCGCGATGCCTGCGCCCCCGCGGTGGGGCGCTGGCTCGAGGCGGCCGAGCACGGCCTGCGCGACGGTGTGCTGGCCACCGCGGCGGTGGCGGTGTTCGAACTGGCCTGCCGGGCTCTGCCCGCACTGGATGCACCCGTGGGGTTGCGCAGCCTCGTGGAGGAGATCACCGAAAACCGGGTGCGCCGCGGACGCTGCCCGGCTGACGAGTTCCAGGACGCACTGCTCGGCCGCGATACCACGCGCCGAAATGGGAGCCGTACACACCGATCCCTAGGACAAACCCGAGGACAAGTCGGAGGTCAGCTGCTATGAGCAAGCCGATGATCGAGCTGGACACCGCCGCCTTGCGTGACCGGCTGGCCGCCGAACTGGAGCGCACCCGCGCTCGCAGCGCGGCATTGACCGACGCGGTGGACGACGGTGAGCTGGTCCGCCAGCACTCTCGGATCATGTCCCCGCTGGTGTGGGACCTCGCCCATATCGGCAACCAGGAAGAGCTGTGGCTGGTCCGGGACGTGGGTGGGAGCGATCCGGTGCGCGCCGACATCGATCACCTCTACGACGCGTTCAAGCAACCCCGGTCCGACCGGCCCGCGCTCCCGCTGCTCGACCCCACCGAGGCCAGGCGCTATGTCGGTGAGGTGCGCAACAAGGTGCTCGACGTGCTGGAGCGCACCCCGCTGGAAGGCCGGCGGCTGGTGGAGAACGGTTTCGCCTTCGGCATGATCGTGCAGCACGAGCAGCAGCACGACGAGACCATGCTGGCGACCCACCAGCTCCGAGTGGGAACGCCCGGCCTGCGGGCCCCCACTCCGCTGCCCGAGCGCGGGAGCGACCTGCCCGCCGAGGTGCTGATCCCCGCCGGGGAGTTCACCATGGGCACGTCGACCGAGCCGTGGGCACTGGACAATGAGCGCCCGGCGCATCAAGCCCGGACCGGGGCCTACTGGCTGGACACCACCCCGGTGACCAATGGGGAATATCTGCGATTCGTCGCCGAGTGCGGTTACCAGGATCCCCGGTGGTGGAGCGAGCGAGGGTGGGCGCACCGGTGCGAGGCTGCGCTGGTCGCGCCGCAATTCTGGTACCGCGACGGCGAGGCGTGGTGGCGCACCCGGTTCGGTGTCACCGAGCCGGTTCCACCCGACGAACCTGTGGTGCACGTGTGCTTCTTCGAGGCCGAGGCCTATGCGGCGTGGGCGGGCAAACGCCTGCCGACCGAGGTGGAGTGGGAGAAGGCCGCCCGGTTCGATCCCGCCACCGGGCGGTCCCGCCGTTTCCCGTGGGGTGATGGGGACCCCACCGCGGAGCGTGCCAACCTCGGGCAGCGCCACCTGCAGCCGGCCCCGGCGGGCAGCTACCCGGCGGGAGCATCCCCGCTGGACGTGTACCAGCTGATCGGTGATGTGTGGGAGTGGACGTCCTCCGGTTTCTCCGGATACCCGGGCTTCGCGCCGTTCCCGTACCGGGAGTACTCCCAGGTGTTCCTCGGCGGTGACTACCGGATGCTGCGTGGTGGCTCGTTCGGTACCGACATGGCCGCCTGCCGGGGCACCTTCCGGAACTGGGACCATCCGATCCGCAGGCAGATATTCAGCGGCTTTCGGTGTGCCCGCGATGCCGAGGCCTCAGCAGCCGGCCCCGCGGGATTCAGGCCCGCGGAACTCAGCCCCGAAGAACTCAGCTGAGCGCCGGTCTGCAGAGACATGTGTCGCCACCTGGCCTGGCTGGGGCCGCCGGTCGAGCTGGCCGCGCTGCTGCTGGATCCGCCGCACTCGTTGCTGCAGCAGAGCTTCGCGCCGACCGACATGCGCGGCGGCGGAACCGTCAACGCCGACGGGTTCGGCGCGGGCTGGTATCCCGGCGACTCCGACGGGGAAGCCCGGGCGCCGATCCGATACCGGCGGGCGGTTCCGATGTGGACCGATCCGTCGTTCGCCGCGCTGGCCCGTGAGGTCCGCAGCGGTGCGGTGCTCGCTGCGGTGCGCTCGGCCACCGGGGGAATGCCGGTGGTGGAGACCGCCTGTGCCCCTTTCGCCGCCGGGCGCTGGTTGTTCAGCCATAACGGCGTGGTCAGCGGCTGGCCGCACAGCATGGCCGGGATGGCGGCCCGGCTGCCGGTCAGCGACCTGCTCACCCTCGACGCACCCACCGACTCCGCGCTGCTGTGGGCGCTGGTCCGAGCCCGCCTGATCACGGGTGAGTCACCCGGTCCCGCGCTGGCCGCTGTTGCCGCCGGGGTACTCGCCGCTGCGCCGGGATCCCGGCTGAACCTGCTGGTCACCGACGGCACCACGCTGGCGGCGACCGCGGTGCACCACGCCCTGTGGGTGCGCGCTGATGACGGCGCGGTCCTGGTCAGCTCCGAGCCCACCGATCAGACCGCCGGGTGGCAGCCGGTGCCCGAAGGCCACCTGCTCACCGCGACGCGATCCACCGTGGACGTCGCGTCGATCCCTGCAACATCTGCCGAGGAGCCATGACCGCACCTGTGCTGGAGATCCACCTGTCCGACTCCGACGCCACTGACGCGCTCCGTCACGACGTGCGCGTAGGGCTGACCGCCGACCCCAAGTGGTTGCCGCCCAAGTGGTTCTACGACGCACGGGGCAGCGACCTGTTCGAGCAGATCACCACGTTGCCCGAGTACTACCCGACCCGTACGGAACGAGAGTTGTTACGGCGCAGCGCGGGTGAGATCGCCGGACAGGCGGCTGCCGACACTCTCGTGGAGCTCGGCTCCGGATCCTCGGAGAAGACCCGGCTGTTGCTCGACGCCCTCACCGCGACCGGGTCACTGCAGCGCTTCGTGCCGCTGGACGTATCCGAGTCGGCGCTGCGTGCCGCGATGGTGGCGGTGGCCGCGGAGTACCCCAGGCTCGTGGTGCACGGGGTGGTCGGCGACTTCACCCAGCACTTGGACCTGCTGCCCCATGAGCAGACCGGCCGCAGGCTGGTGGCTTTCCTGGGTGGCACCATCGGCAACCTGCCGCCGTCCGAACGTTCCGGATTCTTCACCTCGCTGCGTGCCGTACTGGAACCCGGCGAGCTGCTGCTCCTCGGCGTCGGGCTGGCAACCGATCCCACGGTGCTGGTGCCTGCCTACGACGACGCCGCAGGGGTGACCGCCGAGTTCAACCGCAACGTGCTGCATGTGCTCAACCGCGAGCTCGGGGCGGACTTCGATGTGACGGCATTCGACCACGTGGCCGTCTGGCAGCCCGAACAGGAATGGATCGAGATGCGGCTGCGGGCGCGGCGCAGCATGACCGTGCGGCTTCCCGCAGTGGACATGATCGTGCAGTTCGCCGAGGGTGAGGAGATGCTGACCGAGGTCTCCGGGAAGTTCCGGCGTGAACGGCTCACCGCGGAGCTGACCGGCTGTGGCTTCACCGCCCGGTCGTGGTGGACCGATCCGGATGATCGGTTCGCCCTCATGCTCGCCGCAGCGGCATGACCGTTGAGCGCACGCTCTGTGCGCAATATTGACAATTTTATCACCCTCTGTGATTGTCTCCGCTGCAGGGGGAGGGGTGGAGGGTCCATTCAGCACGTGTGCTGATCATCGTCCCTGGGTGAATCGTCCCGGGGTGATCGGCGTCGTCGTGCCGCCCTGTCGCATGGGGGAAGTGGGGCTCGACATGACGCGACCTGGATCGGTGACTCTGCAGGTCGTCGCCGGCCATGCCGGGGTATCCCGGCAAACCGTGTCCAACGCGCTCAATGCGCCCGGCAAGCTGCGCCCGGACACGTTGCGCCGGGTTCAGGAGTCGATCGCTGCGTTGGGCTACCGGCCGGACCGGCACGCCCGCAGCTTGCGAACCCGCGCCGCCGGAGCGCTCGGCTACGGAATACCGCCCGGCGGCACCGGTGGTCTGGCCGACCGGTTCCTGCCCGCGCTCTGCCATGCCGTTGAGACCTCGGGTCGGGAACTGCTGTTGTTCGCCGCACCGTCGGGCCGCGACGGCCTGCCCGCCTACGCTGAACTCCTCTCCCAGGGGCTGGTCGACGGGTTTGTGCTCTCGCACGTGGTACCCGGCGACGCCCGCCATGCCTGGCTGACCCGGCGCGGGGTGCCGTTCGCCTCGGTAGGGCGGGTCTGGGTCTCCGAGCAGCCCGGACCGTGGGTGGATGTCGACCATGCGGCCGCTACCGGCGTGGCGGTGCAGCACCTGCGGGCTCGTGGGCATCGTCGGATCGCGCTACTGGCCTGCCCCGCCGGTCCGGGCGCGATCGAGGACCGCGTCGCCGGCTGGCGGCGGGCCTGCCGGACGCTGGGGTTGTCGTACGGCGACGAACTGCTCGCCCGGACCGCGGACGGGATCGCCGGTGGGCGGGCTGGTACCGCGCGGCTGCTCCGCGTGGCGCCCCGACCGACGGCCGTGGTCGCGGTCAGCGACGATCTGGCGCTGGGCGCGCTGCACGCGATCACCGAGCACGGTTTGCGGGCCGGCCAGGACGTCGCGGTCACCGGGGTCGGCGACACGGCGGTATGCGCGGCCGTCCGGCCCACCCTGACCACGGTCCGGTTGCCAGTGGAAGAGCTGGCCCGGCGGGCCGTCCGGCTGCTGGACCGGGCGGCGGTGCCGGTTCTGGCGGGCTCGGCGGGTGTGCTCCTGGCCCCGCACCTGGTCATCCGGGACAGCACCCCACCACCAGGCCTCACAGCGTAGGCGGCCGACGTGGTGGGGGTCCCCCACAGTAGCGAGCGGATGACCAGCAGCGCCGCGCTGAGGGCGGCCACGGCGAGCACCTGCCCGGGCCGGGCCGGAGAGCAGGAACGATCACGCCCGAACCTTCGGTGCCGGCCCCCGAGGTGTTCGAATCGACCCGGCCCGCGACCGCCCGGTCAGGCGATACGCTGGACCATCCCGCGCAGCACGTACTGCAGGATTCCGCCGTTGCGGTAGTAGTCCGCCTCGCCCGGGGTGTCGATGCGCAGTACGGCGTCGAACAGCACCGGATCCCCGCTCGTCGGTGTCGCGGTGACGTGCACCGTGCGTGGGGTGGTGCCGTTGTTGAGTTCGGTGACCCCGGTAATGTCGAAGGTCTCGGTGCCGTCCAAGCCCAGCGATGAGGCCGAATCGCCCGCTGGGAACTGTAGCGGCAGGACTCCCATCCCAATCAGGTTGGAGCGGTGAATCCGCTCGAAGGACTCGGCGATCACCGCGCGCACGCCCAGCAGCCGGGTTCCCTTGGCTGCCCAGTCCCGCGACGACCCGGAGCCGTATTCCTTACCGCCGAGCACCACCAACGGGGTACCCGCCGCCCCGTAGTGCTGAGCCGCGTCATAGATGGTGGCCTGTTCCCCGCCCGCGGTGAAGTCACGGGTGAAGCCCCCGCTGACCGGGGCGTCGGAGATCGGGTCCAGCAGCAGGTTGCGCAATCGGATGTTGGCGAACGTGCCGCGGATCATCACCTCGTGGTTGCCTCGGCGGGAGCCGTAGGAGTTGAAGTCCCTGTGCTCGACGCCCCGTTCGGCCAGATACCGGCCCGCGGGGGAGTCCGCCTTGATCGCTCCGGCCGGTGAGATGTGATCGGTGGTCACCGAGTCACCCAGCAATGCCAGCACCCGGGCTCCGGTGATGTTCTCCACCGGCTCGGGGGTGGCGGACATGCCGTCGAAATACGGTGGTTTGCGGACGTAGGTCGACGTCGGGTCCCAGGTGAAGGTCTCACCTTCCGGAGTCGGCAGGGACCGCCATCGATCATCTCCGACGTAGACGTCGGCATAGTCCTTGGTGAACATCTCCTGGCTGATCGCGGACTCGATGACCCGCTGGATCTCCTCAGGTGAGGGCCAGATATCGGTCAGATAGACCGGGACACCTTCCTTGTCGTGGCCCAGCGGATCGGTGGCGAAGTCGAAGTCCATCGTCCCGGTCAGCGCATAGGCGATCACCAGGGGGGGCGAGGCGAGGTAGTTCATCTTCACGTCCGGATTGATCCGGCCCTCGAAGTTGCGGTTGCCCGACAACACGCTGACCACCGCGAGGTCGGCGTCGTGAACGGCCTGCGAGATCTCCTCGCGCAGCGGCCCGGAGTTCCCGATGCAGGTGGTACAGCCGTACCCGACCAGGTGGTAGCCGAGTTTCTCCAGGTAGGGCCAGAGGCCGGCCTTCTCGTAGTAGTCGGTGACCACTTGAGATCCGGGTGCCATCGAGGTCTTCACCCATGGTTTGGTGGCCAGCCCGCGTTCCACCGCGTTGCGGGCCAGCAGCGCGGCCCCGAGCATCACCGACGGGTTGGACGTGTTGGTGCACGAGGTGATCGAGGCGATCACGACGGCGCCGTGGTCGATCTCGTAACGGGCACCCTCGGTGGCCAGCACCATGGCGGGGGAACTGGTGCGCCCGTTCAGGTCGGTCGCGGCCGAGGTGAACGGGCGCGGCTCGCCGCCCCCGTTTCCGCTGCTCACCGCGGGGGAGTCGCTGGCGGGGAAGGACTCGGAACCGGCCTCGTCCACCGTGGATCGCGCACCGGAGGCGTAGTCACCCAGGCTGTGCCGGAAGGCGCTCTTGGCGTCGGTGAGCGAGATGCGATCCTGCGGCCGCTTCGGACCGGCGATCGAAGGGACCACCGTGGACAGATCCAGTTCGAGGTACTCGGAGTAGCCGGCCTCCCGGCTCGGGTCATGCCACAGGCCCTGTTCCTTGGCGTACGTCTCGATCAGTGCGAGCTGGTGCGGGGAGCGGCCGGTGAGCCGCAGGTAGCGCAGGGTCTCATCGTCGATCGGGAAGATCGCGCAGGTAGACCCGAACTCCGGGCTCATGTTGCCGATGGTGGCCCGATTGGCCAGTGGCACACCGGCGACGCCCTCGCCGTAGAACTCGACGAATTTCCCGACCACCCCGTGGTGGCGCAGTATTTCGGTGATGGTGAGCACGACGTCGGTCGCGGTCGCCCCTGGCGGGATGGAGCCGGTCAGCTTGAAGCCCACTACCTGAGGGATCAGCATCGACACCGGCTGGCCCAGCATGGCCGCCTCGGCCTCGATGCCGCCCACACCCCAGCCCAGCACGCCCAGCCCGTTGACCATCGTGGTGTGGCTGTCGGTACCCACCACCGTGTCCGGGTAGGCCTGACCGTTTCTGGTCATCACCACGCGCGCCAGGTGCTCGATGTTGACCTGGTGCACGATGCCGGTGCCTGGGGGGACGACCTTGAACTCGGCGAATGCCCCTTGGCCCCAGCGCAGGAACTGGTAACGCTCCCGGTTGCGTCGATACTCCAGGGTGACGTTGCGCTCGAAGGCATCCGAACGGCCGAACACGTCGGTGATCACGGAGTGATCGATGACCAACTCGGTCGGAGCGAGTGGGTTGACCACTTGCGAGTCGCCGCCGAGGTCGGCGACGGCCTCGCGCATCGTGGCCAGATCGACCACGCACGGAACCCCGGTGAAGTCCTGCATGATCACCCGGGCCGGCGTGAACTGGACCTCGATGGAGGGTTCGGCCCGCGGATCCCAGTTGGCGAGCGCCCCGATGTGCCTACTCGTGACGCTCGCGCCGTCCTCGATGCGCAACAGGTTCTCCAGCAGCACCTTGAGGCTGTAGGGCAGCACGCGCCATGACGTTCCCAGCGCGTTGTCCAGCGCGGCCAGCCGGAATACCTCGTAGGAGGTATCGCCGACGACGAGAGAACCGCGGGAGCCGAGACTGTCGGCGCTGCGTGCTGCTCGGGTCACGGGCAACTCCTGTGTCGTGACGAGGGTTGAGCGTGCAGTGACGGGGAGGAGTCTGAAGCATCCGCTGACCGGCTGCTCAGCCTGTCCTCGCCGTTAACAGTACGCCCGTCCTGTATTGGAATTCCATTGCCTGGCCTGCGGAACGGGCCGGCTCGGCGCCCGCAGGTGACCCTCGTCCTGGCTACCCGCCGGATCGAGCGGCGACGCAGCCGTGGTCGTGACGAGCGCTGGGTACGGCGCGCTTCTCGGCTCGGGGTTGGCCGGAGACGCTCCGAAATTGACTGAGCACGGATTGTAACCATACTGACGGAGCTGACCCGTTCGTGACTTCCGCCATAGCCTGGCCCCTAGGTCAGCACACTGGACCAGTCACTGACCAGATTGTGGACGAATTACGCCGGAGGTAGCAGCCATGCGGGTGCCCCTGACCGTCGCCGACTTCCTGACCCGCGGCGAGACCGCGTTCGGGGCATCCGTGGCGGTGCTTGACGAACCGACCCAGCCGGCCTTGCCGGTACCCGCCACGACTTACCGTGAGTTGGGCAGGAGGGTACGCGCCTGGCAAGCCGGGCTGGACGCCCTCGGCGTGGGCGAGGGTGAGCGGGTGGCTGTGGTCAGCCACAATTCGGCCCGGTTGTTCGAGCTGCTGCACGCCGTGGCCGGCAGTGGCCGGATCTGCGTGCCGGTGAACTTCCGGCTCCGCTCCGACGAGGTCGACTACATCGTGTCGCACAGCGGGTCCGCTGTGCTGCTGGTCGATCCCGAATGCGACGAAGCGCTCAAAGAGGTGACTGCCCGGCATCGCTTCGTGCTCGGTACCGAGACCGAGGAAAACCTGATGCGGTTCGACGCCGAGCCGCGCCCGTGGACCGCGCCGGACGAGGACTCGACGGCCACGGTCAACTACACCTCGGGCACCACCGCCCGCCCCAAGGGGGTGCAGCTGTCGCACCGCAACGTGTGGATCAATGCGGTGACCTTCGCCATGCACGTCCGCGCCTGGGAGCGCGACGTCTACCTGCACACCCTGCCGATGTTCCACTGCAACGGCTGGGGTATGCCGTTCGGGCTCGCCGGGCTGGGCGCCACGCAGGTGGTGCTGCGGAGGGTGGACGGCGCGGAGATCCTGCGGCGAGTGGACGAGCACGGCGTGACCCTGATGTGCGGGGCACCGGCGGTGTGGAACGCCGTACTCGACGCCGCCACCACCTGGGACGGCGAGATCCCGGGTCGCGGGAGGGTTCGGCTGGTCTGTGCCGGTGCGCCGCCGCCCACCCGGACGATCCAGCGGATCGGTGACGAACTGGGCTGGGAGTTCACCCAGCTCTACGGGCTGACCGAGACCGCGCCGTTGCTCACCTTCAACCGCGCCTCGCCTGCCGACGACGACCTGCCTGCCGAGGAGCGCGCCCGCCGATTGTCCCGGGCGGGCGCACCCGCCCTGGGCGTGCGGATCAGCACCTCGGAGTCCGGGGAGGTGCTGGCCCGTTCCAACGTCGTCATGAGTGGCTACTGGGAGAACCCGGAGGCCTCGCACGAGGTGCTGGTCGACGGCTGGTTCCACACCGGAGACGGCGGATCGGTGGACCAGGAGGGTTATCTGTCGATCTCGGACCGCAGGAAGGACGTGATCATCACCGGCGGTGAGAACGTGTCGTCGATCGAGGTGGAGGACTGCGTGTTCAGCCATCCCGCGGTGGCCGAGGTCGCGGTGATCGGTGTCCCGTCCGATCGGTGGGGTGAGACGATCAAGGCGCTGGTCGTGATCGCCGAGGGGCAGCAGGTCACCGAGGACGAGATCATCAAGCACTGTAAGGCCAGGCTGGCCGGTTACAAGTCGCCGACGTCGGTGGAGTTCCGCCAGGAGATCCCGCGCACCGCAACGGGGAAGATCCAGAAATTCAAGCTCCGCGAGGAGTACTGGGCGGGGCGGGAGCGCCAGGTGAACTGACTTCTGACACCGGATTCAGCCGTCATGTGACACATGTGGCGGAAGTTACGGCGGTGGCGCTTCGGTGGTCCGGTCGTGCGACCGATGGCAAGACCGGACACCACCGTTGGTCCGGGGGGAACCGCGTGAGCATCCGACAACATCGCTGTGCGGTACGCCGTGGGGTGGCGGTCAGTGCGCTCGCCACGGCGGTTCTCGTCGGGCAACCGGCAGTGGGCCACGCCACGCCGCCCCCGCCCGATCCCCCCGACGACCAGGTCGCGGCGGCCCGCCAGCACGCGGAGTCCGTTGCCGGCCAGGTCGGCAGGCTGACCAACCAGGTCGCCGAGGCCGATGCGGCCTTGCTGGCTCTCCAGTCCGAGGTCGAGCTCAAGCGGGAGAAGACCAACAAGGCGCTCATCGAGCTGCAGGCCGCGCGGTCTGCAGCCGCCGCCGCACAGGCGGCCGCCCGGGATGCGCGGGCCGGCGCCGACGCCGCCGGCAGGCAGATCACCGATGCACGGCACGAGATCGACCAGTTCGCCGCCGCGAGTTACCGGCAGGGCAGCACGCTCGGCTCCGCCTCGGCGTTTCTGGGTTCGGACGGCCCGAACGACGTGCTGGCCAGAGCCGAGCTACTCGGCGACGTGGGGGCCGAGCGGATCGACGCGTTGCAGGACATGCGGCGGGCGCGTATTCAGGCGGCCAATGCGGACGCGCGGGCTCGGCAGACAGTGGTCGCTGCGCGCTCCGCAGCGCAGGCCACGGCCGGTGCCATGGCCGCTGCCGATTCGGCCTACCAGGGTGCCATGGCCGCCGCGACGAGGCAGGCCGGTCAGGCCGCTGCCCTGGTGCAGCGCAAATCCGGTGTCGAGCGGCAGCTCACCGAGGCACAGAACACCCTGTCCGGACTCGCCGGACAGCGGCAGCGCTACGCGCAGTGGACTCTCGATCGGGATCGTGCCCAGCCTGCGCCGGTCGTCGACGCCCGTGCGGGCGTGTTGGCGTCGACCGTGATCAGCCGGGCGATGGCGCAACGTGGCGTGCGCTACTCGTGGGGCGGAGGCGACGCGCATGGAGCGACCCCCGGTATCAGGGACGGTGGCATCGCGGACCGCTATGGCGACTACCGCACGGCCGGTTTCGACTGCTCCGGCCTGATGATCTACGCCTTCGCCGCGGTGCTCGGCTATTCGCTACCGCACTACAGCGGTGCCCAGTACGACGCCGGGCGCAAGGTGCCGATGGCCAAGAAGCGCCCCGGTGACATGCTGTTCTGGAGCCTCGGCGGCGAGATCCATCATGTGGCGCTCTACCTCGGCAACGAGCAGATGATCGAGGCACCGTACTCGGGCGGCGCGGTCCGGGTCACCGCAGTGCGTTACAACGGCATCCAGCCTTACGCGGTCCGGATGCTGTGATCGGATTGGATGGGCCCCGGACCTGCTGCTGCTGATCTGATCGCGCGATACCGTCTTCACAGAGGTCACACCGGCGCAGCGGTTTGGTCTGCGGGAACGGGGCAGCGCTGTGTCCTCAGCCGGATGGGCGTGCAAGGTGGGAATGGGTGTACTGGTCGCGTGGGTGTACCGGTCGGATGGGCGTTTTGGGAGGATCTGTGAGTGAAGCCGATGGCGTGGCGCCGGTTCCCGCCGCGCCCGGCGACGGCGGTTACCCGACAACTCCGGCCCGGGATGCCCAGCTGCTGGAGCGGACCGTTTTCGAGGTCAAACGGGTCATCGTGGGCCAGGACAGGTTGGTCGAGCGGATGCTCGTCGGCCTGCTGGCCAGGGGGCACCTGCTGCTGGAAGGCGTCCCCGGAGTGGCCAAGACCCTCGCGGTGGAGACGATCGCCCGCGTGGTGGGTGGGTCGTTCGCCCGCATCCAGTTCACCCCGGACCTGGTGCCGTCCGACATCCTCGGCACCCGAATCTACCGGCCGGGGCGGGAACAGTTCGACGTCGAACTCGGCCCGGTGATGGCCAACTTCGTCCTCGCCGACGAGATCAACCGTGCGCCGGCCAAGGTGCAGTCGGCCCTGCTGGAGGTCATGGCCGAGCGGCAGGTGTCGATCGGCGGTATCACTCACCCCACTCCCGACCCGTTCCTCGTGCTGGCCACCCAGAACCCGATCGAGAACGAGGGCGTCTACCCGCTCCCCGAGGCTCAACGTGATCGCTTCCTGTTCAAGCTCCAGGTGGACTACCCGTCCGTCGAGGAGGAGCGGGAGATCGTCTACCGGATGGGGGTACGTCCCCCCGAGCCGCACCGGGTGCTCGATCCGGGCGAGCTGACCCGGCTCCAGGAGGTCGCGGCACAGGTTTTCGTGCACCACGCCTTGGTCGATTACGTCGTGCGCTTGGTGGTGGCCACCCGCACCCCTGCCGAACACGGCCTGTCCGATGTCGCCGCGTGGGTGGCATACGGTGCCTCGCCGCGGGCGACCCTCGGCATCGTCGCGGCGACCCGCGCGCTGGCGCTGATCCGCGGTCGGGACTACGTGCTGCCGCAGGACGTCGTCGACGTCGCCGCCGATGTGCTGCGGCACCGCCTTGTGCTGTCCTACGACGCGCTGGCCGATGGGGTTCCCGTCGAACACATCGTGACCCGGGTACTGCAGACGGTGCCGCTACCGCAGGTGTCGGCCCGTCCCCAGGCCGCGGCCCCGGCTGCCCACGGCCCGGGTGCTGCGGCTGGGGTTGCCGGGCGAACCTAGCCGGATGACGGCCCGAGCGAGATGCGAGACGACGGCCCACCCGACATGACGGGGCGGACGGACGGGGGCGAGCGGCACAGCTGGGCTCCGCCTGCCTTGCGCGACGGGCGGATGGATGCCGCCCTGCGGGCCCTGGAACTGACCGTGGCACGCCGGCTCGACGGTCTGCTGCAGGGCAACCACCTGGGCCTGGTGCCGGGTCCCGGCACCGAACCGGGGGAGGCCAGGACCTACCAGCCAGGAGACGACGTCCGGCGGATGGACTGGGCGGTCACGGCGCGGACCACCGTGCCGCACATCCGGGAGACCGTGGCCGACCGGGAACTGGAGACCTGGCTGGCCGTGGACCTGTCGGCCAGCCTCGACTTCGGCACAGCCGACTGCGACAAACGGGAACTCGCTGTGGCTGCCTGCGCCGCCATGGCACACCTGACCCGAGGTGGCGGCAACCGGGTGGGTGCGGTGGTCAGCACCGGCGCGGAGGTGCTGCGTGTCCCGGCCCGCGGCGGACTGCCGCACGCCAGGGGGATGATCCGCCGGATCGCCCAGCTGCCGCGCGCCGCCGAGGGCGTCCGCGGTGACCTCGCCGGCACACTGGAGCTGCTGCGTCGTCCGCCGCGTCGCCGGGGACTCGTGGTGGTGATCTCCGACTTCCTGGGTCCTCGGTCCGGTGACGTGTTCGACTGGGAACGTCCCATGCGCGGGCTGTCGACGCGGCATGATCTGATCGCGATCGAGGTGCTCGATCCCCGCGACCTCGAACTGCCCGACATGGGCGCGGTCGTGCTGGCGGATCCGGAAACGGGACGACGCAAGGAGGTCGTGACCACGCCGTTGCTGCGGCGGGAGTTCGCGGCGGCGGCCGCGGAGCACCGGGAGGACGTCGCCGCGGCACTTCGGGCATGTGGTGCAGCTCACCTGACGCTGCGCACCGACTCGGACTGGGTGGCCGACATGGTGCGCTTCGCGGCGTTTCGTAAACGCCGCTGGTCGGGCGGGGTCGCATGAGTTGGGGCGGATTCACCGCGCCGATCTGGTTCCTGCTGTTGGTAGTGATCGCCGGGCTGCTGGCCGGGTACCTGTGGATGTTGCGCAGGCAGCGCAGGCACCTCCTGCGCTTCGCGAACCTCGCCATGCTGGAGAGCGTCGCGCCACGTCGTCCGGGTTGGCATCGGCACGTGCCGGTGGCGCTGCTACTCGTCGCACTCGTGCTGTTCACCGTCGCGCTGGCCGGTCCGACCGCAGCGCAGAAAGTACCCAGAAACCGGGCCACCGTCATCCTGGTCATCGACGTGTCGCTGTCCATGCAGGCCACCGACATCGAACCGAGCAGGCTGGCGGCGGCCCAGCGCTCGGCGAAGGGCTTCGCCGAGAAGCTGACCCCCGGGGTCAACCTGGGCCTGGTCTCGTTCGCCGGTTCGGCGACGGTGCTGGTCTCACCGACCACCGAGCGCGCGTCGGTCACCCAGGCGATCGACAGTCTCAAACTCGCCGAGGCCACCGGTACCGGCGAGGCCGTCTTCGCCGCGTTGTCCGCGATCGACGCGTTCGGCGCCGTGGTCGCGGACGCCGAGGGCCCGCCACCCGCGCGGATCGTGTTGCTCAGCGACGGCAAGCAGACCGTGCCCACCCCCGATCCCGACGATCCGCGTGGTGCGTTCAACGCCGCCCGGATCGCGGCGCGGTCGAAGGTCCCGATCTCCACGATTTCGTTCGGAACGGAATACGGCCGCGTCGAGATCAACGGTTCCTGGCAGGACGTGCGCGCCGACGACGACTCGATGCGGCGCATCGCGGAACTGTCCGGCGGGGAGTTCTACAACGCTGCCAGCGCGGGTCAGCTCAGAGAGGTCTATGACACGCTGGGCGAGCAGATCGGCTATGAGACCAAGCGGACCGACGCGAGCAAGCCGTGGTTGATCGCGGGCACGTTCGCCGCCGTCCTGGCCGCGGCCGGCGCAGTGGCGATCGGCCAGCGATTGCCATAGCCCCGACCACGGCGGTGTGGCTCCGGTGCCCACCGGGTGACGGCGCGCAAGTGGTAACCGGCTCACCCACGATGATCCGGTAACGTCGTCGCTGAATCTCAACTCAGCTGAACCTCCATCCCGCTGAGCCACACTCAGCTGGATCCTCAACCCAACCGACCGGAGGCGCGATCGTGGCTCGTTCCGTCCTCGTCACCGGAGGCAACCGCGGCATCGGCCTGGCCATCGCCCTCGCCTTCGCCAAGCAGGGCGACAAGGTGGCGGTGACCCACCGGGGGTCCGGAGCACCCGAGGGCCTGCTCGGTGTGCAGTGTGATGTCACCGACGGTGCCGCCGTGGACGCGGCCTTCGCCGAGGCCGAGCAGGCGCACGGACCGGTCGAGGTGCTTGTCTCCAATGCCGGGATCACCGACGACACCTTGCTGCTGCGGATGACCGAGCAGCAGTTCTCCCGGGTCCTGGACGCGAATCTCACCGGCTCCTACCGGGTGGCAAAGCGTGCCGCGAAGAGCATGCTCCGGGCTCGCTGGGGCCGGATGGTGTTCATCTCGTCGGTGGTGGGGCTCTCGGGTGGCGCCGGGCAGGTGAACTACGCGGCGAGCAAGGCCGGACTGATCGGTGTTGCCCGCTCGATCGCCCGTGAGCTGGGATCCCGGTCGATCACCGCCAACGTGGTGGCGCCCGGCTACGTCAGCACGGACATGACCTCGGAACTGCCTGAGGCGCGGCGGGAGGAGATCCTGGGGTCGATCCCGCTCCGTCGGCAGGCCAGCCCCGAGGACGTCGCCGCGGCGGTGACGTTCCTCGCATCCGAAGCGGCGGGCTACATCACCGGAGCGGTGCTGCCGGTCGACGGCGGACTGGGGATGGGTCACTGAGCGACCTCCTGGGGCACGACCCCGGGAGCAGCGGCCGGCCGGACCGCTGCTGGCGAGAAGGAGGGCATGTGGCGGGTCTGCTGGAGAAGAAGCGACTGCTGATCACCGGGGTGATCACCGATGCGTCGATCGCGTTCCACGTGGCGCGGGCGGCGCAGGAACAGGGTGCCCAGGTGGTGCTCACCGGATATGGCCGGTTACGGCTGGTGGAGCGCATCGCCCAGCGGCTGCCGGAGCCGGCGCCGGTGCTGGAGCTCGATGTCCAGGACCAGGCCCAGCTGAACTCACTGGCCGAGCGGGTGGGCGAGCAGGTCGGCGGGCTGGACGGCGTGCTGCATTCCATCGGTTTCGCCCCGGCGTCCTGCCTGGGCGGGGGATTCCTCGATGCACCATGGGAGGACGTGGCCACCGCGATGCAGGTGTCCGCCTATTCCTTCAAATCGCTGGCGATGGCCTGCCGCCCGTTGCTGGGACGTGGTGGCTCGATCGTCGGGATGGACTTCGACAATCGGCAGGCCTGGCCAGCTTATGACTGGATGGGAGTGGCGAAGTCGGCGCTGGAGTCGGTGTGCCGGTATCTGGCCCGTGACCTGGGCCCGGACGGTATCCGGGTGAACCTGGTGGCGGCCGGCCCGGTACGCACCATGGCGGCGAGGTCCATTCCGGGCTTCGCGGCGTTCGAGAATGCCTGGGACGGCCGCGCGCCCCTGGGCTGGGACATCAACGACCCGACCCCGGTGGCCCGCACCGTGTGCGCACTGCTGTCCGACTGGCTGCCCGCCACCACCGGCTCGATGGTATGGGCGGACGGCGGCTTTCACGCGGTGGGCGTCTAAAAAGCGTTGACCGATGTCGACGCACTGCTGCTGCTCTCCTTCGGTGGGCCGGAGGGGCCAGATCAGGTGCGTCCGTTCCTGGAGAACGTGACCCGTGGGCGAGGTGTGCCCCCCGAGCGGCTGGACGAGGTGGCGCAGCATTATCTGCATTTCGGTGGGGTGTCCCCGATCAACCGCCGCAACCGAGACCTGATCACCGCGATCGATCGGGCACTGGTGGCCGCCGGGCTGGAGTTACCGGTGTATTTCGGCAACCGCAACTGGCACCCGCTGGTGGAGGACACGGTCGCCGCCATGACCGCCGACGGTGTGCGCAATGCACTGGTGTTCGCCACATCGGCGTGGGGCGGGTACTCCGGTTGCCGCCAGTACCACGAGGACATCGCCCGAGCCCGGGCGGCTGTCGGCCCTGATGCCCCGAATCTGGTCAAACTGCGGCAGTTCTTCGACCATCCGCTGATCGTCGCGGTCTGTGCCGATGCGCTGCGCGCCGCCCGCGAGCAGGCCGGGCCTGCCGCACGGGTGGTCTTCACCGCGCACTCGGTTCCGGTCGCCGCGGACGCCGCCGCAGGACTCGTCACCGACGGCGGTCACCGCTATTCACGTCAGGTCACGGAGGCTGCCCGGCTGGTCGCTGCCGCGGCAGGGCTGGGCGGAATCGATGCGGGCGAGGGCCACGACGTGGTGTGGCAGTCCCGTTCGGGCCCCCCGCAGGTGCCGTGGCTGGAGCCCGATGTGCTGGACCACCTCGACGCGCTGCACGCTCGTGGCGTCAGCGGCGTCGTGGTGGCCCCGATCGGTTTCGTGTCCGACCACCTCGAGGTGCTCTGGGATCTCGACCACGAGGCCCGGGATCGGGCCGATGCCCTCGGTATGGGCTTTGCCCGGGCAGCGACTCCGGGCACTGATCCGCGCTGCGCCGAGATGGTCGTCGAACTCATCGCGGAGCATCTGCGCGGGGCGGCCGAGCGACGGTGCTCGCGCGTTCCGGCGGCCGGCCACGGAGTGAACGGGACACCGTGCGCACCGGGCTGCTGCGAGCCGGTGCGTGCAGTGCGCCCGCGGTAGCCGGTCAGCGCCGTCCGGCGCGCGGGGTCAGAGCTCGGACCGCCTCGCCCACCGCGGAGCGTCGTGCCTCGCGCACCGCGGTCGACAACGGCCGCAGCGCGGCGGACCGGGCCTCCGCCGCCGAGGCGGACAGCGCGCCACCGGGTTCGTCGGTGGCCGCTGCCCCGAGAATCGCCTCCACCTCGTCGGCCTGCTGGAGCACCCGCAGTGCTCGTCCCGGTGTTCCCTCCGGCCAGGGCGGCCGGGCGCGATGCTCGAGTGCCTCGGCGATCTCGGCACGAACCCCCGGGCGGTGTCGCGCCACGTCGAGGTCCACCAGGGTGGTGGCTGCCTGGCGCACCGCGCCACGCAGCCCGTGCTCCGCATCGGACAGGCCGGGCTCCGGCGCAGGAGGCAGGGATCCGGGGGCGAACACCGTCCAGCGCAGCACGGCGTCGGCCGTCGCGGTCGGCACCACGGCCAGGTCGGCGCCGGACAGGTCGCCGCTGCTCAGCACGGCGACTTCACCAGCCTCCAACGCGGCGGGGGACAGCGACCCGTCGGGGGGCAGGCCCCGCACATCGCCGGGCACCGGAAGGAGCAGCCTGCCGCCTCCGGACCCGGCACGCCGGGCCGCGGCCAGCAGCCCGACCACCGAGGCGGGGGCCTGCTCCGGGGTCGGAAGATCGAGTTGTAGGGCAGTGGGCTCGTCTGCGGCCACCACTTCGTGCAGATCGGCCCAGGTGTGCAGAGCATCGATCACATCGTCTGGGGCGGCGGCGCCGTGCAGCCATGCTGAGGCCCACACGGTCAGGGTCGCGCTGGGGCAGGGCACGAGTTAGGAGAGTAGAACGCCTGGCGGGTGGAGGCACGCGCGGCGTGGCTGGTATCCCCCGATTCGGCTCCGCGGTTACCGTCGTCGCTCATGGAGCCGAGGGAATACGGGCCGGACGTGCTGGCGCGGCCCCGCCGCCGACGCGAGGTGCCGGAGCTGCCCGCTGAGGCGGGTCTGGTCGTGGAGGACGCGGGCAGCGGCTTCTGCGGTGCGGTGCTGCGGTGCGAACGCGACGCGGTGGTGTTGGAGGACGCCCGGGGCCGAGTGCGGATGTTCCCGCTGCGTCGCGCGGCCTTCCTGATCGACGGCGCCCCGGTGACCCTCGTCCGGCCGGTGCAGCAGCCCGCCACCGCGGCCAGGTCGGCTTCCGGGTCGGTGCGGATGTCCGGGCTGCGGGCGCGCACCGCGCGGGCCAGTCGCATCTGGGTGGAGGGCAGGCACGACGCCGAACTCGTGGAACGGGTGTGGGGGCACGATCTGCGAGTGGACGGGGTCGTCGTGGAGGCTCTCGACGGGGTGGACGCGCTGGCCGAGCGGGTCGAGGACTTCGGTCCCGGACCGGGCCGACGGCTCGGTGTCCTGGTCGACCACCTGGTCGCGGGCAGCAAGGAGACCCGGCTCGTGACTGCGGTGCGTTCGGAACACGTGCTGGTCACCGGCCACCCCTATGTGGATGTCTGGCAGGCGGTGCGACCGGCGGCGCTGGGCGTCCGGAGCTGGCCCGAGGTGCCACGCGGGGTATCGTGGAAGGAGGGCGTGTGCCGGGCGCTGGGCTGGGTGGATCGAGCCGGGGTGGCCGATCCGGCGGAGGGATGGCGCCGCGTGCTCGGTGCGGTCGAGGGCTTCCGTGATCTTGAACCAGCTCTGCTGGGCGCTGTCGAGCACCTCATCGATTTCGTCACCTCGGAGGCCCGATAAACCCCGATAATCACAGCGACCGACCACGTGGAAAGTCTCACGCAAGGTCACGGTGGTCTGCCACCATAGGTGAATGGACGCCGGTGTGTTGTGGCTGATCGCCGGGGTTGTCCTGATCGCGGCTGAGGTTCTTTCAGGCAGCTTCGTACTGCTCATGCTCGGTGCCGGTGCGCTGGCTGCGGCCGGTTCGGCGGCACTCGGCGCGCCACCGTGGGTGCACGTGGTGGTCTTCGCGGTAGCCTCGGTGGGCCTCGTCACGCTGGCTCGACCGGCGCTGGCACGGCGATTGCATTCCGGTGTCCACATCCGCACCAATACCGAGGCCCTGGTCGGTGGCAGGGCAGTGGTGGTGAACACTGTCGATGCGCACGGGGGCAGGATCAAGCTGCGCGGGGAGTTCTGGTCCGCTCGTGCGTTCGACGAGAACCAGGTACTGGAGCCTGGCCAGACCGTCACGGTCATGGGCATCTCCGGTGCCACCGCTGTTGTCTGGGGAGACTTCTGATGAATCTTGTGCTGCTGGCCGTGCTGGCGGTCGTCGTGCTGGCGATCATCGTCATCGTCGTCAAGGCGGTGGTGGTGATCCCGCAAGCCACCGCTGCGGTCGTCGAGCGGCTGGGCCGTTATCGCGCGACCTTCGCACCGGGGCTGAATTTCCTGGTGCCCTTCATCGACCGGATCCGGGCGCGCATCGACCTGAGGGAACAGGTGGTGTCCTTCCCGCCACAGCCGGTGATCACCAAGGACAACCTGACGGTGTCCATCGATACCGTGGTCTACTTCCAGGTCACCAACCCTCAGGACGCGGTGTACGAGATCTCCAACTACATCGCCGCCGTGGAGCAACTGGCCACCACCACGCTGCGCAACGTGGTCGGTGGGATGAGCCTGGAGGACACTCTGACCTCGCGGGACTTCATCAACGGTCAGTTGTCCGGTGTGCTCGACGAGGCGACCGGACGGTGGGGCATCCGGGTCGGGCGGGTGGAGCTCAAGGCGATCGATCCGCCGCCGTCCATCCAGGACTCGATGGAGAAACAGATGCGTGCGGACCGGGAGAAGCGCGCCACCATCCTCACCGCCGAAGGGCAGCGGGAATCGGCGATCAAGACGGCGGAGGGTCAGAAGCAGGCGCAGATCCTCTCTGCAGAAGGCGCCAAGCAGGCCGCGATCCTCACCGCGGAGGCCGATCGGCAGGCTCGTATCCTGCGCGCGCAGGGCGAACGGGCCGCGCGTTATCTGCAGTCGCAGGGGCAGGCCAAAGCGATCGAGAAGGTTTTCGCCGCGATCAAGGCCGGCCGGCCCACCCCGGAACTCCTCGCCTACCAGTACCTGCAGACCCTGCCGCAGATGGCGCAGGGCGACGCCAACAAGGTCTGGATCGTGCCCAGCGACTTCGGCAAGGCACTGGAGGGGTTCACCAAGATGCTCGGCGCGCCGGGCGACGACGGGGTGTTCCGGTTCGAACCCAGCCGGGAATACGTGCCCGCCAGTCGGCCCGAGGAGGACGATGAGGCCATCGCCGGGTGGTTCGACACGTCCACCGATCCTGATGTCGCCGCGGCGGTACGCGCCGCCGAGGAGGTCGCCCGCAAAGAGGTACCCGGCCCGGCCGCCGGGCTGACGCCGTCGCTCGGCTCGACCCCGGCCCGGCCGGCCTTCGACGGCCCTCCCGCCGGACCTGCCCAGCCCGGTCCGCTGCCCGCACCACAGGGGCCAGCCGACACCACCGCGCCGCAACCCCGAGTACCACCGACCGACTCCGAGCCGCCGAAGCCGGCACAGGGCGGCTGACGGAGGTGCGGGGGTCGCCCGTCATCCCCTCATCGGAGCAACGTGGGGCGCAGGTGCGCCCACGGCGCCACTCGCTCGTACTCGGCGCATGCGGCCAGCACCCGGGCGTCGGCGTGCCGGGGCCCGATCACCTGCAGACCGATCGGCAGCCCCGAGATGCTCCACCCACAGGGCACGCTGGCCGCAGGCTGCTGGGTCATGTTGAACGGGTAGGTGAAGGGCGTCCAGCTGGTCCACCGTGGTGAATGCCAGCCGACCGGTACCTCCTCGCCCGCGATGAACGCGGTGATCGGCAGGGTAGGGGTGAGCAGCAGGTCGTAGCGTTCATGGAAGGCGCCCATCATGGTGCCCATCGCCATCCTGGTCGCGGTGGCCGCCAGGTAGTCCAGCGCCGAGCAGCGTTCCCCTTCGGCCACCACCTCCCGGAGCGCGGGTTCCAGCAGTTCCCGCTCCTCGGCGGTGAGGCGCTCGACGGTCTTGGCCACCCCGGTGAACCAGAGCACGTGGAAGTCCTCCACGCAGTCGGTGAAGCCGGGATCGGCGATCTCGACCTCGGCGCCGAGATCGCGGAACACGTGCGCGGCCGCCTCCACGGCGTCGGCGACGTCCGGGTCGACGTCGACATAGCCGAGGTTCGGGCTCAGGGCGATCCGCAGCCCCAGCACACCGTTGCCGAGGCCGCTGGAGAACGAGCCCGTGGGCGGGGACAGCGCCGACCAGTCACGGGTGTCGGGACCGGACATCACGTCGAGCAGGAGCGCTGTGTCGGCGACGGTGCGGGCCATCGGCCCGGCATGTGCCAACGTGCCGAACGGGCTGGCCGGCCAGTGCGGCACCCGGCCATAGGTGGGCTTCATGGCCACTGTCCCGGTGAACGAGGCCGGGATGCGTACCGATCCGCCACCGTCGGTGCCGATCGACAGCGGTCCCATGCCCAGCGCCACCGCGACGGCACTGCCCCCGCTGGATCCACCAGGCGTCCGGCTGGTGTCCCACGGGTTGACCGTGACACCGGTCAGCTCACTGTCGGTGACACCCTTCCAGGCCAGCTCGGGGGTGGTGGTCTTGCCCACCGGGACGGCGCCGTGCTCGCGCAATCTGGCGACAGGCGGGCCGTCGACCGGCCATTCCTGGTCCGGGGCGACCAGCTTGGAGCCCCGGAGGGTGGGCCATCCCTCGGTCAGGAAGATGTCCTTGATCGAGACGGGGACCCCGTCCACCAGACCCTGTGGTTGCGCCTGCTGCCAGCGTTGCTCGGACTCCTTGGCCGCGCCCAGCGCACGGTCCGCGTCCACAAGGCAGTACGCCCGCACCTTGTCGTCGAGTTGCTCGATGCGATCGAGTACGTCCTGGGTGGCCTCCACGGGCGACAACTCGCCGGTTCCGTAGGCAGCCAGGAGTTCGGTGGCGGTGAGGTCGGCGGGCCTGCTCACGGTGTGCTCCCTGTCCTGGCGGCGACGCTGCTGCCGGTATCGGTGACGTACCCGCGGGTCTTGTCCACGACATTGTGTAGTGGCCGTCCATGGGTGTATCGAAAGAGATTCTCGGCGAACAGTGTGACGAGTTCGTCTCGCCACCCATGCACGTCCCCGGACATGTGGGGAGACACGATCAGGCCGGGGGTGTCCCAGAGCGGGGAATCCGTGGGCAGGGGCTCGGTTTCGAAGACGTCCAGCGCCGCTCCGGCCAACCGGCCCTCGCGCAGCGCGGCGATCAGGTCGTCGGTCACCACCAGTGGGCCGCGACCCACGTTGATCAGCCGGGCGGTGGGCGGCAGCGCACTGAGCAGGGCGCTGCCGGCCATGCCACGGGTCTGGTCGGTGAGGGGAGCGGCCAGCACCAGATAGTCCGTCCGGGGCGCCAGCGAGGGCAGCGTCGCCTGGCCGAACACGGTGCCGAACTCGGGGTCGTCCGGCCGCTCCGTCCGGCCGACGAGATGCACCTGCATGCCCACCGCGCGCAGCAGCCGGCCGATCGCCCGGCCGATCGGGCCGCTGCCGACCACCACGGCGCGACGGCCCGCGATGCGTTCGGTCTCCCGGTGCCGCCAGGTACGGTCGTTCTGGAGTCGCACCGTGCCGGGCAGATCCTTGGCGAAGGCGACGATCAAGCCGAACACGTACTCCGCCATGGGCACGTCGAAGACCCCCCGGGAGTTGGTGAGCACCACGTCCGAACCCAGTAGTTCGGGGAAGGTCACCCGGTCGACGCCGGCACTGGCGGTGTGCACCCAGCGCAGCGCGTCGGCGGACGGCCAGGCGGGCCGCACCGCGTCGGAGGTGAAGTCCCAGACCAGCAGGACGTCCGCGCCGGGCAGCGCCGAGGCCAGTTCGCTGGGCGTCGCGTAGCGCACGCGCGCAGCACCGACGGCCGCGTCGAGCGCCGGAGGAAGATCACCGGCATGCAGCACGACGATGTCGGGCACGTGGCCGTGAACTGGGGAGACAGACAATCTGCAGACCTCGGCAAGGGCGAGACGACACGGCCGGCGGGAGGATTGACACGCTAAGAACGCATCGTATGATTGTCAACAATCCGCGACCGTCGCAGTTCGCGCGAGGTGGAGAGAAGTTCATCGCCAGGACGACAGTGTCGCTGTAAGGCCGGTCACCCGAACTGCGAGCGGGTAGGTGGTCCCCAAAGCGCTCTGCGGGCAGCTTGGTCCGGGTGCGCGAGTTTGTCGCGCGCCCCTGAGGAGCCCGAAGGGGTAGCTGATGACGAGATACCTGAGCATCGCGCTCGCCAAGCGGGGTGCCAGCTGTGTGGCCGAGTTGCTCGACAAGGACGCTCCGCGTACCTGTGAGGCGGTCTGGAACGCGTTGCCCCTGGAGGGCCCCGCCCAGCACGCGAAGTACGCCCGCAACGAGGTGTACGCGATGGTGCCGCGCTTCACCGACACCGTGGTCGGCCAGGAGAACCCCACGGTCACCCCGATCCCGGGAGATGTGGTGTTCTTCGACTTCCCCGGCGGCATGCTGCATCGGTCGTTCAAGGAGGACGTGGGGGTCGCCGAACTGCCCGGCGTGATCGACCTGGCGATCTTCTACGGCCGGAACAACCTGCTGCTCAACGGGGATGTCGGATGGGTGCCGGGCAACGTCTACGGCACCATCGTGGAGGGCCTGGACGCGATGGCCGAAGCCTGCCACGACGTGTGGCGATCAGGCAGCGTCGGTGAGTGCCTGATCTATCAGCGGCACTCCGGCTGAGCGGCGGGGTTTCGATGCCCACCGACCTGTTCGGGGGCTTGCCCGGTCTGCCGCTGCTCAGGCAGCACGGCATCGGCGTGGTGACCCCCTTCGATTTCGCGCTCGACCGGGAGTTGTGGCGCTGGGTACCGGACGACGTGTCGCTGTACCTGACGCGGCTGCCGTATGTCCCGGTGACCATGACCGTCGAGATGGCACTGGCGATCAGTGATGTGCAGGCCGTGCATCGGGCCGCGCGGGACGTGCTGACTCCGGAGCCCTTGGTGGTCGCCTACTCGTGCAGCAGCGGCAGCTTCGTGGAGGGTGTGGCGGGGGAGCGCGGGCTGGTCGCGACCATGCGCGCGGCCGGGGCGCCGGCCGCAGTGACCACGTCCGGGGCGCTGACCGAGGCGCTGCACCTGCTGGGGGTCAAGCGGCTGGCCATCGCCACGCCCTACATCGACCCGGTCACCGACCGGTTGATCTCCTATCTCGCCGAGTGCGGGGTGGAGACGGTGTCCAGCGTGGGCCTGGGCATGATCAGCCACATCTGGCGGGTCTCCTACGCGCAGGTGGTGGAGATCGTCCGGTCGGTGGATCGCAAGGATGCCGACGCGATGTTCATCAGCTGCACCAACCTGCCCACCTACGACATCATCGAGCCGCTCGAGCGCGCGCTGGGCAAACCGGTGCTGACCGCCAACCAGGTCACGATGTGGGGGGCGTTGCGGGCGATGGGGGTGGAATCGGGGGCCGGCGAGCAGTGGCTGGTGCAGGCCAGCAGGCCGACGGCGGCCTGATCGGGCGGCACTCACCTCACAGTGGCATGATCAGTTGGCGGTAACATTGTCGACAATGAACATCTCGAAGCAGCCGCACCACGTCGGCATCCTCTACCCGGGGTACAGCGCCGAGGACGACTACGTGACCGCGCAGCGCCTGCTCGGCCATGATGTGGTCATTCACGTGGTGCACACCGAGATGCCGGTGGACGCGCATCAGGAGGGCGCGCTGCTGGAGATCGGGGCTGACGAGATCCTGGCCGCAGGCGCCGCGCAGCTCTCCGGGCTCGACTCGATCATCTGGGCGTGCACCAGCGGGAGCTTCATCTTCGGGTGGGAAGGCGCGCGACGGCAGGTCGAGGCACTGCGGAGGGCTGCGGGTGTGCCCGCGTCGAGCACCTCGTTCGCCTTCGCCGACGCCACCCGGGTGCTCAACGTGCACCGGGTCGCGGTCGCGGCGACCTACCCGGGCGACGTCGCGGAGCGGTTCGTGGAGTTCCTCGCTCACGCCGGGGTCGGCGTCGTCCGGTTATCCAGCCGGGGGATCTTCACCGCGGCGGAGGTCGGAACCCTCGGGCACGACGACGTGCTGGACTTCGCGGAGGCCAATGACCACCCGACCGCGGACGCGGTGTTGCTGCCCGACACCGCTCTGCACACAATGGCGTGGCTCGACGACCTCGAGGCGCAGGTCGGCAAGCCGGTGCTCACCGCCAACCAGGTGAGCCTGTGGCAGGCGTTGCGGCTGTCCGGCCTGCAGCCACCGCGGCGTGGTCTGGGAACGCTGTTCCGCGTTCCGGTGAACGAGGAGGTCGGATGACCGGTGCCGGGCTCGAGCCGGTCTCCCGGCGGTCCACTGCCGCGATCATCGCCGATCGGTTGCGCGACGCCATCACGCGCGGGGCGTTCCCGCCCGGGATGCAACTCGGCGAGGTGGACCTGGCCAGCCAGCTCGGCGTCAGTCGCGGACCGCTACGCGAGGCGATGCAGCGGCTGGTGCAGGAGGGACTGCTGCGCGGTGAGCGGCACCGCGGGTTGTTCGTAGTGGAACTCGGGATCGAGGATGTTCGCGACATCTATGCCGCCCGGCTCGCAGTGGAGCAGGCCGCGGCGCGGATAATCCTGCGGGGCGGCAGGGAAGCCGCTGTCGCCACGCTGTCAGTCGCGCAGAGGTCTCTGGTGGCAGCTGCCGCTGACAGCGATCCGGTCCGGCTGGCCGACGCCGACCACGACTTTCACACCACCCTGGTGCGCCTGTCCGGCAGCCCGCGCCTGCAGCGGATGGCGCAGACACTGCTGGCCGAGACCCGGATGTGCCTGATCGCATTGCAGGCGACCGGGCCCGAGCCGCAGCGGCTGGTCACCGAGCATCAAGCGTTGCTCGATGCCATCCAGGACGGCGACGAGAGCGGCCTGATCGGGTTGCTGAGCGAGCACATGGCTGATGCGGTCGCCCGCATCGAGGCCGACCTCGCGAGTGCGGGCGACTCCGGTCAGGACACGGTCGCACTCGCCCGCTGAGCGGGGCGCGATGCCGCCCCTCAGAGCGCCTCGACCGGACGGGTCTCAGGGGGTGGCGACGGCGATATACTTGATCTCGAGGAATTCCTCGATGCCCACCGTGCCGCCCTCGCGGCCCAGGCCGGAGTGCTTGATGCCGCCGAACGGGGCGGCCGGATTGGACACCATGCCCTGGTTGAGCCCGACCATGCCGGACTCCAGGCGCTCACAGACCCGCAGCGACCGCTGCAGATCACCGGTGTAGGCATAGCTGACCAGTCCGTACGGGGTGTCATTGGCCTTCGCGAGTGCCTCGTCCTCTTCGGTGAACGAGTAGATCGGGGCGACCGGACCGAATATCTCGGTCTGGACCATCTCGGCGTCCTCCGGCACATCGACGAGCACGGTGGGCTTGTAGAAGTACCCGGAACCGTCCACCGGCCTGCCGCCGATCAGCGCTCGGGCGCCACGGGCGACCGCGTCGTCCACCAAGTGCTGCACCTTGTCCCGTTGGGTGGCGTCGATGAGCGGACCGACCTGCACGCCCTCCTCGGTACCGCGGCCGATCCGCAGCGCGGCCATCCGCTCGGCCAGCCGCTGAGCGAAGTCGTCCACCAGGTCGGCATGCACGTAGAAGCGGTTGGCGGCGGTGCAGGCCTCGCCGATGTTGCGCATCTTCGCGATCATCGCGCCCTCGACCGCGGCGTCGAGATCGGCGTCGGGAAAGACCAGGAACGGTGCGTTGCCACCGAGTTCCATCGACGTCCGCAGGATGTGCTCGGCGCACTGTTCCAGCAACACCCGGCCGACCTCGGTCGAGCCGGTGAACGAGAGCTTGCGGGCCCGGCCGTCGCGGATCAGTGGCTCCATCAGCCGTCCCGATCTGGAGGTCGGCACCACGTTCAGCACCCCATCGGGCAACCCGCACTCCCGGAGGATGTCGGTCAGCGCGAGCATCGACAGCGGTGTGAGCTTGGCCGGCTTCATCACCATGGTGCAGCCCGCCGCCACCGCGGGCCCGATCTTGCGGGTGCCCATCGCCGCCGGGAAGTTCCATGGGGTGATCAACAACGAAGGCCCCACCGGCTGGCGCATCACCATGAAGCGGCCCGAGCCGGCCGGAGCGGTGGCGAAGTCGCCACCGATCCGCACGCCCTCCTCGGCGAACCAGCGGAAGAACTCGGCCGCGTAGGCCACCTCGCCCCGGGACTCCGCCAGCGACTTGCCCATTTCCAGCGTCATCAGCAGGGCGAGGTCCTCCTGGCGCTGCATCATCAGCTGGTAGGCGCGGCGCAGGATCTCGCCGCGTTCCCGAGGCGGGTAGGCAGCCCAGTCGGCCTGTGCGGCGACGGCGGCGTCCAATGCGGCCATGCCGTCTTCGGGTGTGCCGTCGGCGACCGTGCACAGCACCTTGCCGGTGGACGGGTCCTCGACGTCGAAGGTTCCTTCTCCGCTGGCGGGCCGCCACCGACCGTTGATGAACAACCCGGTGGGGACGGCGTCGATGACGGCGTGCTCGCGGTCGGCAGAGCTCATCGCGATATGACCTTTCCCTGTTGGCCGGGTTCAGGTTGCGGGCGACACTCGGGCGAGTGTCACCCCCCTGGACACGGGTCGCACTTCGATGGTTGCATGCTTGTCGGATTGTCGACAATCCGTCCCACCCTGTCCATCGAGATCCGAGTCGGGAGCGCACGCATGGCTGAGTTGTCCCCCGTCCTGAAGCAGGCAACCCCGGTGCTGGCCACGCGGGGCGAGGGTGTCTACCTCTTCGACGCCGAGAACCGTCGCTACCTCGACTTCACCGCGGGCATCGGGGTCACCAGCACCGGGCACTGCCATCCGCGGGTGGTGGACGCGGCGCAACGGCAGGTCGCGAAGTTGATTCACGGGCAGTACACGACGGTGCGGCACGAGCCACTGCTGAGGCTGACCGAACGGCTCGGTGAAGTGCTGCCCGACGGGGTGGACTCCCTGTTCTACGTCAACTCCGGCAGTGAAGCGGTGGAGGCGGCGCTGCGACTGGCCCGGCACGTCACCGGCAGGCAGAACGCGATCGTTTTCGCCGGCTCGTTTCACGGTCGCACCATGGGCGCCGCTGCCTTGACCACCGCGGGCACCAAGTTCCGCGCCGGTATCGGACCGCTGATGCCCGGCGTGGCCGTGGCGCCGTTCCCCTACGCCTTCCGGCTCGGTATGAGCGAGGAGCAGGTCGTCGATCACGCCCTGCGGGAACTGGACTATCTGCTGGTCACCACCAGCGCCGCCGCCGACACCGCTGCCTTCTTCATCGAACCGGTGCTCGGTGAGGGCGGCTATGTACCGACCCCGCCCGCATTCCTGGCGGGGCTGCGCGAACGAGCCGATCGGCACGGCATCCTGCTGGTGCTCGACGAGGTGCAGACCGGATTCGGCCGCACCGGGAAATTCTGGGGTCACCAGCACAGTGCCGGTGTCATTCCCGATGTCGTGGTGACCGCCAAGGGGCTGGCCAGCGGGTTCCCGCTGTCCGCGATCGCCGCGCCGACCGCGCTGATGGAGCAGGCCTGGCCGGGTTCACAGGGCGGCACCTACGGCGGCAACGCGGTGTCGTGCGCGGCGGCGCTGGCCACCCTGGACGTCATCCGGGACGAGAAGCTGGTGGACAACGCGGCCGAGCAGGGCCGCCGGCTCGCCGAGGGGCTGCGCAAGGTGGCCGCCGACCAGCCGGTGATCGCCGACGTGCGCGGACTCGGGCTCATGGTGGCCAGCGAGTTCTGTCATCCGGACGGGTCGCCGGACACCGCCACGGCGCAGCGCGCCCAGCAGGCCGCCGTGCACCACGGGCTCCTGCTGCTGACCTGCGGCGCGCACGGCAACATCGTCCGGATGATCCCCGCTCTGGTGGTGACCGCCGAGCAGATCGACGACGCGGTCGTCCTGTGGTCCCGAGCCGTTGCCGAGGCGGTGGGCTGACCAGAACCCACACGCCACCCCCGACGGTCTGTCGGCTCCAGCCCCGGGAAGCCGCAGCGATACCCTGTCGGATGGCTCGGGAGCTGTCCAAGTGACCCGTTCGGGCAGAGCAACGAGATCGGCTTACTCCGCGGTCGATTCACCCATTCCGTGTGCATGCATGGTTACCAACCGCGACAATGATACCGGCAAATCGACGACGTTGTCTTTCGGCTCCCGTGGCGCAGGGACGCTCGACCGGAGAGGACACCACCGTGCCGACCACGTTCAGCGACGCCAAGGCGCTGGGTCGGCGCGCCATCGAGATCATGGCGGACGGCTCGCTGGAGGAGTTCGAGGTGATCGTGCACCCCGATGCCATCAACCGGGAGGCCAGGGGTGAGCCGCCCGCGACCCGTGGCCGGGGCCCGGCGGCCTTCCACGCCACCGCGCTGTGGCTGCGGGACGCGTACTCGGAACTGAACTGGGCGGTGCACGATGTCATCGCCGACGGCGACCTGGTGGCGCTGCACTGCACGATGTCCGGTCGCCATGTCGGGACCCTGTGCGGTTACGGAGAGGACGGCCGGGTCATCCGGACGTTCCCGGCCACCGGACGGCGGTTCGCGACGACGCAGACCCACTGGTACCGGGTCGTTGCGGGCAAGGTCATCGAGCACTGGGCCAACCGGGACGATCTGGGTACCTGGACACAGCTGGGCTGGACGCTGCCGTCGCCGCTCTACCTGCTCCGGATGGTGCTGGCCAAACGCCGGGCCCGCCGTTCCGAGGGGCCGAACTGAGGGCGGCGTAGCCGAGTCCTCGACCATCATTCGTTATGCCGGTGGTGATTCCGGCCGTTTCCGGCGGATCGACCTCCTGTGCGACCGTACTTTCGTCGGGCATGGATTGCACACGAATGAGGGTTCGCCCTCCGGGTGTGTCGGTCTTGCAAGACTGTGCCGGCTCACGGAATGGTAGGGGTCCGAGAATCAGCACCAGTCGTATTCAGAGGGGGAACCGTGGGGAAGCACGAGAGGAAGGATCCGCAGACAGGTGACGGGAGCGACAAGAAACATCCTGAGCCGAAGGACTCCGGTCGGCCTGGTAAGCACCGGAAGGTCGCGATCGACTCGAATTCAGTGACCCACTCGAATTCAGTGATCAACTGGAACCGCTGATCGGCTAGTCCGGTGTCCCGGACGAAACGAACTCGCGCAGGCCCAAAATCATGTCGCTGGATGGCGTGAATTCTCCGTACTCCAGGATCGTCCGATCGCGGCCGACCAGATGTGGATTTTCGTAGTGCGCGGCTGCATGCCGGCGTTTGCCGCGGAGACCGGTCCGCACCGGGATGACTCGCGTCCGGCCGGGGCGCGAACCGCAGGGCGGCGGATCTGCCGGGGACCCCGGTGGTTATGGGCGTTGCTCCCGGTGCTCGGTAGTTCGCCGTTGCTGGCCGCGCTCGCGGTGACCGGGGTTGTGCCGCTGCGCGGGATCGTGCTGATCCCGATCGGCGGCATCATCATCGGCGGAGCGATGACGGCCACCACGCTGTCCGGCAGGCGGGCCCTGGACGAGTTAGGCGCTCGCCCGGCACTGGACCAGACCCGTTCGGTCGGGCTGGTCATTGCCCGGTGCGTTCGTGGGGATGCTGCTGGGCGGGGCGTCACCGGTGCAGGCCGGGGCGGTACAGCTGCTGGTGCTGGTCGGGCTGCGGGCCGTGGAGTGTCTGGCGACGCTGATCACCGTGGAGCTCGTGGCCGCCGGGCGATTCGATCCAGCGGCCGGGTAGCTGGGATACGATCGCCCCTCTCATTACTGAACGACATCTCACTAGTCCGAAAGAGTGATTGTCTAGCCTTACCTTTTAGGTGATGGTGATGATTGTTGCGTATTTGGTTAGGCATACTTAATCTCAGCACGGCGGCGTCACGCACCCGACGTGTGGGAGGATCGATGAAGATCAGTTGGCGGCGGGCCTGGATTCTGTTGCTGCTGGCCGGCGGGATATCAGGACTCGTCGGCTGCTCCAGTGGTAGTGCCCCGTCGGTACCGGCTCCACCGGCGGACGCGGCGCCGGAAGCCCTGCGCACCACGCCGGCCGCAGTAGCTGCGGGAATGCGGGCGATCGACCAGATCGGCCGGGGGATCGCCACGTCCGCAGGCACCGACAAGGCGCGGGCCCAGAGTCTGGCCGGCCAGATCGAGCCCGCCTGGCAACCCATCGAGGGAACCGTGAAGCAAAACGACCAGAACGCCTATCTCGCGATGGAAGACGCATTCGCGGTGCTGGAGAACGCCGCGAACAGCGGAGATGCCACATCCGCCGCGAAGGGTGCTGATTCGGTCTCGACAACGGTCCGGGACTACCTGGCCAAGTATCCCGGATGATCACCCGACGATTGCTCGGTGTGCTGAGCGGGCTCGCCCTGCTGGCTCCTGTGGTCATGCTTCTGGGTGCCCTGCAGGCGTCCGCCGCGCCGCAGGTCGTGGCGGTACCCCAGGTGGTCGCGCCACATGTGGCGGCTCAGCCGCCGACATCCCGGGCGGATGCCCTCCGCCAACTCTCCGCGGTCCGTGCTTCCATCGACCAGACGCTGGAGTTGGTCAAGCAGGGACGTACCGCTGAAGCCTATACGCAGGCGAAGGCCGGCTACCTGGATCACTTCGAGTACGTCGAGGTCCCCTTGCGCGTGGTGGCCCCTGATCTGACCGCGGACGCCGAGACGAAGTTCGCCGAGGTGCGTGGCCTGATGAAGGCCGGGGCGCCGGTCGAGCAGGTGCGGGCGAAGATCGTCGAGTTGCGGCGGCTGATCGATGACACCGAGCGGCGCCTCACCGATACCGGTTTCGACGCGGCTGCGGTGGTCGGCGGACAATCCTTCCTCATCATCTTCCGAGAAGGCCTCGAAGCGGTGCTGCTGCTGACCGCGCTGCTGGGATATCTGGAGGCCACCAAGTCCACCCAGTATCGGAAGCCGATCGTGTGGGGAGTGCTGCTGGGCCTGGCGGCCACCGCGCTGACCTATCTGATCCTGCGGTCGGTTCTCGCGGTATTACCGGTCGGGCGGGAAGTGCTGGAGGCGGTCGTCGCGACCATCGCTGTCGCGGTCCTGCTCTATATCTCCTTCTGGCTGATCGCGCGCCTGGAGCATCGGCGTTGGATGGAGTTCCTGCGCAGCAGGGTGTTCAACGCGGTGTCCATCGGGTCGACCACCGCGCTGATACTCGTCGGGTTCACGGCCATGTACCGCGAAGGCTTGGAGACGGCGTTGCTCTACCAGGCACTGGCCGAATTCGGCACCGGACTGGGTGAGTGGATTCTGATCGGGCTGGCGGCCGGTCTGGTCGCACTCGCGGTCGTGTCCTACCTCATTTTCAAGCTCGGCCGGCGGCTCCCGGTGAAGGCGTTTCTGGCGGGTGCGGTGGTGTTGCTGATGGCGACATCGGTGGCGTTCCTCGGCAACGCGGTGCGTAGCCTGCAAACGGCCGATCTGGTGGGTCTCACCCCGGTGGGCCTGCCCAATGCACCGATCTTCCTGGCCCAGGCACTGGGCTACTGGCCGAGTGTGCAGACCCTGGTCACCCAGGCCGTCCTGATCGTGGTGTATCTGGCGGGAGCGCTGTGGTTGCTGGTGATCCGGCCTCGTCGCACCCGGGAGGCGCAATGGGCGTCCGTGTAGGCGCCGACGTCGGTGGCACGTTCACCAAAGCGGTCGCGATCGATTCCGCGACCGGCGAGCTCGCCGGTCGCGCAGTGGTACCCACCACGCACGACCACCCCGACGGCGTGTCCGCCGGCGTGGTCGACGTGGTCGCGAAACTGGTCGCCGAGGTGGGCGCCGACGCCATCGAACTGGTCACCCACTCCACCACCCAGGCGGTGAACGCGCTACTGGAGGGCGACACGGTGCCGGTCGGCGTCATCGGGCTGGGCCGGGCTCCTTACCTGCGCAAGGCCCGTAAACACACCATGATCAGCAGGGCTGTCGCGCACGAGTTCCTCGACGTGTCGGCCGGGCTGGACGCCGACACGGCGCGGCAGGCGCTGCAGCGGCTGGCCGGTGCGGGTGCCCAGGCGGTCTGCGTGGCCGAGGCGTTCGCCCCCGACGACTCGACCTGTGAGGACGCGATCGCGGCGCTGGCCACCGAACTGGGGCTGCCCGTGACGACGTCGTCCGGCCTCACCGGTCTTTACGGCCTCGAACTGCGCACGGTCACCGCCGCGCTCAACGCGTCGATCCTGCCGATCGCGTTGCGCACCGCCGAGGTGGTGGAGGCAGGCGTCGCCGCGGCGGGGGTGACCAGCCCGGTGATGGTGATGCGCGGTGACGGCGGGGCGACCGACCTGAGCGGGTTCCGCTCCGCCCCGGCCCGGACCCTGTACTCGGGCCCCGCGGCCTCGGTGGCCGGGGCGCTGCGCACGCTGCGCATCGGTGACGGTGTGATCGTCGAGGTCGGTGGCACCTCCACCAACGTCGCCGCGATCACGGCCGGGCGCCCCGCACTCTCCTATGTGCGGGTGGCCGGTCAGGCGACCGCGGTACGGGCGCTGGACGTCCAGGTGGCCGGGGTGGCCGGGGGGTCGATGCTGCGGGTGCGGCGGCGGCGGGTGTATGGCGTGGGGCCGCGCAGCGCACACATCGCGGGGCTGCCGTACTCCTGTTTCGTGTCCCCCGAGCGACTGGCCGGGGCCCATCCGGAACCACTTGCGCCCCGGCCGGGAGACCCCGCCGACTATCTGGCACTGCGGCTGGCCGACGGCACGATGGCGGCGCTGACCAACACCTGCGCGGCCAACGCGCTCGGGCTGGTCCCGGACGGCGACTACGCCAAGGGGAATGCCAAGGGGAGCCAGAACTCCGCGGCTGCGGCGATGGACATCGCGGGTGCCGCACTGCGCCTGCCCGGCGCTGAACTGGCCCGCCGGATGATGCAGGCCTCCACCGAGGCACTGGCCGATCTGATCACCTCGGTGGCCGGGCAGCACGACCTCGCCTCGCCCACCCTCATCGCTGTCGGTGGCGGGGCCGGCGTGCTCGGGCGCCCGCTGGCCGACATGCTCGGGTTGCGCTGCGAGGTACCTCCAGGCGCCGAGGTGATCTCCTCGATGGGTGATGCGCTGTCGCTGGTGCGGGCCGAGCGGGAACGCACCGTGGCTCGGCCCACCTCCGCCGACATCGACGCCCTGATCGCGGACGTGGAGACTGAAGCGCTCGCCGCGGGGGCCGCACCGGCCTCATTGCAGGTGCAGGTCAGCCAGCTCGGGGATCGGGGAGCGATCCGGGCGGTGGCCGTGGGTGCCCTGCTGCTCGGCTCCGGCGTGGTGCCCGGCCGTCCCCCGCTCACCCGAGAGGCGATCACCGACGTTGCCCGCGCCGCGGGGTGCCCGGAGCGGGTCCACTCGGTCGGGCGCTTCTGGCTGAGCTACCGCCCGGGAGGTGATCGAGTGTTGCTGCTCGACCGATTCGGCGACTCGGTTCTCGACGTATGCGGGGATGCTGTCGTGGTCGACGGCTCCCACGACGAGCCGGTCGCAACCCTGGTCGGATCGTTGGTCTCCCGCCATGTCCGGCACGTCGGACCGGTGACGGTGCAACCCACCACCTGGGTGGTTCAGGATGGCAGAATCCGTGAACTGGCCGAGTCGGTCGCGGTCGCGGAGGCCGTCGGCGCCGGGGCCGGCGCGGTCATCGTGGGACGGAACTGACCATGGCGCTGTACACCCCGCAGGCCCAACGGCGCCGCCGGATCCTGATCGTCGCCTTTGCGGCGTTCGTGCTCGGTGGCGTTCTGGGCGGCGTCGTGGGCCGGTTCACCGCGCCGACACCGGCGGAGCGAGTGACGCAGGTGCAGGAGCAGGCTCGTCAGATGTCGGCGCAGTTGCGGGTGGTGTCGCTGCACGCCGACACCGGCGCGGCGTCGTTGGAGGCGGGCGGAGGCGCAGGCTCCGCTCTCGCACTGCAACGTGCCGACGGCGACCTGGCCGGTGCACTGCAGCAGGCGCCGTGGATCCCGGCGCAACAGGGCGACGCCCTTCGGTCGCGGCTGCATCAACTGCAACGCACCGCCACCGCCCAGGCGGCGACCCCGGCGTTCGGCGCCGATGTCGATCGGCTCGCCAACGACATCGATGTCACTTTCGGCCTCGCTGCCCGTCCCTGACACCCGCCCGAAGTCGGACCACCGTGGCTCGGTGTCGATCCGGACCGCAACTTCGTGGAGCTGTTGCAGGAGCTGCGGGTCAGGGGAGCGGCATGTTCCTCCCGGGAAGTCCCGTCGGTAGCAGAGGGGGGGTCGGCGTCGGCCCGCTCGGCCCGGGCCTGTCGTAGCTGTTGGAAGGGCGCGGCTCAGGGCTGGTGCTGGCGTCCGGGGCGGGGGTCGTGGTGGCGCTGGCGGCGGTGTCGGGGGCCGAGGTGGTCTCACTGGGGGGCTCGGAGGTCGGCGCCACTGAGCTTTCTGACGCAGGTGGAATTGCCGGCCTGTGGTTTCGGGGGCCTGCGGGAGCGTCGACCACCTGACCGAAGGTGGTCCCGTGCCCGTTACCGCCGATGGTCTGGCCAGTGGCCACTTCGAAGCCGGTGATGACCATCATGGCCAGCAGGAAGGCGCCGAGGGCACCCACGACCACCGCTCCCCAGCGCAGTGCCGCGAGCTTCCGGGAGCGGTCTCGGGGTCGTAGCCGTTGATCGGGCCCCTGGTGATCGGACCCCTGACCCGCGCCATCGTCGAACTGCTCGGAGCGGAGCGGAGCGGGGCGGGGCTGCTCGGTCCAGGATCCGTCCCGCGAGATGGGCGACGATCGCGTGCGCTGGGCGAGTAAGCGGACCCTCTCCCGGCTGCGCTCCAGCGAGGCCTGATACACGGCGGTTCCCACAGTGGTGATCACACTGGCCCCGGCGGCCCCGATGAGGGTGCCCGCAGCCCCGAGTTGGGAACCGAGCACCGCAACGGTCACTGCGGAGAGCGCGCCGGCGGCGACCTGGGTCAGGCTGAGCTGGTTCTTACGCGTACGGGCGGTGTCAGGTGGGCTGGTAACCGAATGCGGCGCAGTCATGGTCCCCGGTGTGTCGGCAGGTTCGCTGATCAGTGGCCAACGCCCGGAACGTCGGTGCTGACACGCCAGCCACGTTAACCGCGTGGACCGGCCCCGGCCACCCGGAGTAGCCCGTTGAGGGACAGCCTGACGTGACGCCGGGCAGCACGATCAGGTGACCGCCGCGTCACGCCGCAGGTGTGATGACTGCCCAGATCAGTTCGATCTGATCCAGATACTCGACTCCCCACTGATCGGCGGCACCCTGGAGTCCCCGGCCACGCCAACCGATCCAGAGATCTCGTGGGCGCACTCGGGGAACCCCTTCGCAGGGGCCAGCGACACTGAGCCGGGTCCGTGTTCGGTCGAATTCCACCACCACGTGGCACATCTCGGATGCGTGCTCGACCGAGGCCTCCACCAGTTCGCTGAGCACCAGCCGCGCCATCTCGGCAGTCGATGCCGGTATCGCCCACGCGACACACGCCTCATTCAGCACGGTCCGTGCCCGGTGCGGGGCGGTCGCGCGTGATTCCAGGGTGACGGCGAGGCGTCTCCGCCAGCTGCCCACGACTCGCATGTCGGTATAGCCAGGCAGGGGTAGCGGCTCGATGCGAGTTCGTTCAGGCATGGTCATTCTCCGATTGCGTGGCGCGACGCGCGCCGTTCGGACGTGGGCGCCGACGTTCAGGTGTGGTCGGCGGCTACCCGGCGTCGAGTCCGGACAAACGGCGCTCACCGCCGGATACCCGAATGGACCACGTACCCGGCGACGGCCGGTTGCGCCATGCTGGAGTTCGTCGTCAGTACCCACAGTCGTCAGCAGTACCCACAGATCGTGGCGGGGTCGATGCCTCGTGAGACTCGCCTACGGAGGTGACTGGAATGAGCGGCACCGGACACGCCCGTGCAGCCGGCGACGGAACCACGACGCACAAGGCCAGATCCACAGGGCGGCGGCTGCCCCGCGCGGTGTACGGGCGCGAATTGTTCCGGTTACAGGCCGAACTGGTGGTGTTGCAGGAGTGGGTACGTGCCGAGGGTGCCCGGGTGGTGGTTGTGTTCGAGGGCCGGGACGCCGCCGGTAAGGGCAGTACGATCAAGCGGATCACCGAATATCTCAACCCGCGCGTCGTCCGTATCGCGGCGTTGCCGATGCCGACCGAGCGGGAACGCACCCAGTGGTATTTCCAGCGCTACGTCGAGCACCTCCCCGCGGCCGGGGAGATCGTGTTGTTCGACCGCAGCTGGTACAACCGGGCCGGTGTCGAACGGGTGATGGGTTTCTGCACCGAGCCCGAGTACCGGCGGTTCCTCGCCCAGTGCCCGGTCGTCGAACGGCTGTTACTCGACGACGGCATCCTGCTGCGCAAGTACTGGTTCTCGGTCAGCAACACCGAGCAGGAGCGCCGGTTCCACACCCGGCTGGACGATCCGATGCGGCAGTGGAAATTGTCGTCGATGGATCTGGAGTCGCTCTCCCGCTGGGAGGACTACTCACGGGCCAAGGACGAGATGTTCCTGCATACCGACATCCCCGAGTCACCCTGGTACGTGGTGGAGAGCGAGGACAAGCGGCGCGGACGGATCAACATGATCGCCCACCTGCTGGACAGCATCCCCTACCGCACAGTGCAGCGGCCGCTGCTGCACCTGCCTCCGCGCCCGCCCGCGACCGGCTATCTGCGGCCATCACGTGACCAGCAGATCTATGTCCCGGACCACGCCGCCTCGCTGAGCTGAGCGCAATCGCGTGACAGTTCGCGGGCTGCGGGTGGCGAAGGTCCCCGGAGCCGAGGTCACCGGGCACTGCCTTCGAGCGCAGAGAGCGTGGATCGTGCGGTCAGCGGATTGCCGGACGGAGGACGGGAGGCTGCCCGGCCCGCAGTACCTGCAGTTGCTGACGGACGTCGTGCACGACGTCCGTGGTGAGCGTCCCGATCACGGGGCGGGACGGGTGGGGAGGGTGGAATGCCGGAGAACGTGCAGGTAGCGCTGGGGGCGGACGAGCTGCGCGGGCTGGACGCCTACTGGCGGGCTGCGAACTATCTGTCGGTCGGACAGATCTATCTGATGGACAATCCGCTGCTGCGGGAGCCGCTGCGGGCCGAGCAGGTCAAACCGAGGTTGCTGGGGCACTGGGGCACGACGCCGGGGCTGAATTTCGTATATACCCATCTGAACCGGGTGATCCGGCAGCGTGATCCCGATGTCATGTACGTGATCGGCCCAGGGCACGGTGGGCCGGCCTTGCTGGCGAACACCTGGCTGGAGGGTAGTTACAGCGAGGTGTATGCCCACGTCACCCAGAACGAACAGGGAATGCGCGAGCTCTTCCGGCAGTTCTCGTTCCCCGGCGGTGTGCCCAGCCACGTTTCTCCGGACGTGCCCGGTTCCATTCATGAGGGCGGCGAGCTGGGGTATTCGCTCGGGCACGCCTACGGCGCGGCATTGGACAACCCGGATCTGCTGGTCGCCTGTGTGGTCGGCGACGGGGAGGCGGAGACCGGGCCGCTGGCCACCAGCTGGCACGCCGACAAGTTCCTCGACCCGGTACATGACGGGGCGGTGCTGCCCATCCTGCACCTCAACGGCTACAAGATCGCCAACCCGGCCGTGCTGGCCCGGATTCCGCGAGCGGAGCTGGACGCGCTCTTGCGCGGATACGGCTACACCCCGCACTACGTCGAGGGCAGCGATCCGGATGTGATGCACCAGGCCATGGCGGCCACGCTGGACACGGTGCTGACCGAGATCGCCGATATCCAGCGGCGGGCCCGCCGCGAAGGGTTGCCCGGCCGTCCGCAGTGGCCGATGATCGTAGTGCGCAGCCCGAAGGGCTGGACCGGGCCTGCCGAGGTGGACGGCGTGCGGATCGCGGGCACCTGGCGGTCCCACCAGGTGCCGCTGGCTGCGGTGCGGGAGAACCCGGCGCATCTGGCGGCGCTGGAGGCGTGGTTGCGTTCGTACCGTCCGGAGGAACTGTTCGACTCCGACGGCGCGCCCGTCGAACGGTTGCGGCGTCTCACGCCGGCCGGGACGCGGCGGATGGGGTCCAACCCGCACGCCAACGGAGGGTTGCTGCTGCGGCCCCTGGAGTTGCCGGACTTCCGCCGCTACGCCGAGGAGGTGGCCGAACCGGGTGCCACGACATCCGAACCCACCCGGGGGCTGGGTCGCTGGCTTCGGGACGTCATGCGGGACAACGCGCGGGCGCGGAACTTCCGGTTGTTCGGCCCGGACGAGACGGCTTCCAATCGCCTGGACGCAGTCTATGAGGTCACCGACAAGCAGTGGCAGGCGGAGATCCTCGACGTCGATGAACACCTGGCTCGGGACGGCCGGGTGGTCGAGGTGCTGTCCGAGCACCTGTGCCAGGGCCTGCTGGAGGGCTACCTGCTGACCGGCCGGCACGGGCTGTTCTCCTGTTACGAGGCTTTCATCCACATCGTGGACTCGATGTTCAACCAGCACGCCAAGTGGTTGGAGACCAGCAGGCGGCTGGAGTGGCGGCGCCCGGTCGCCTCACTGAACTACCTGCTCACCTCGCACGTCTGGCGGCAGGACCACAACGGGTTCTCCCACCAGGACCCCGGTTTCATCGACCTTGCGGTGAACAAGAAGGCCGAGGTGATCCGGGTCTACCTGCCGCCGGACACCAACACCCTGCTGTGCGTGGCCGACCACTGCCTGCGCAGCCGCGACTACGTCAACATCATGGTGGCCGGCAAGAACCCCGCCCCGGACTGGCTGGGCATGGACGACGCGATCCTGCACTGTGCGCGGGGGGCCGGGATCTGGGGCTGGGCCGGCAATGACGAGGGCGGCGAGCCCGACGTCGTGCTCGCCTGCGCCGGGGACGCTCCCACCTTGGAGGTGCTGGCCGCGACGGCCCTGCTGCGCGAGCACCTGCCGCAGCTGAAGGTGCGGGTGGTCAACGTGGTGGACCTGATGCGACTGCAACCGGACACCGAGCACCCGCACGGCATGCCCGACCGCGAGTTCGACGCGCTGTTCACCACCGCCAGCCCGGTGATCTTCGCCTACCACGGCTACCCGTGGCTGATCCACCGGCTGACCTACCGGCGCACCAACCACCATGGCCTGCATGTGCGCGGCTACAAGGAGGAGGGCACCACCACGACGCCGTTCGACATGCTGGTGATGAACGACATGGACCGGTTCCGGTTGGCCATCGACGTGCTCGACCGGGTGCCCGGGCTGGGTGCCACGACGGCGCAGCTACGGCAGGACCTGACCGACAAGCGCGGTCTGCACCGCAGCTGGATCCACAGGTACGGGGAGGACCTGCCCGAGGTGCGGGACTGGGTCTGGCCGTTCCGACCCGGCCATGGCTGACCTCGCGCGCGTGCTGGTGGTCAACGCCGGCTCGTCGAGCCTGAAGATGCGCCTGCTGGATCTCGACGACCGGGTGGTGGCATCGCTCGACCTCGGCGACTGGGCCCACGCCCAGGAGACGGAGCACCTGCGACGGTTCGTGGCCGGCCTGGGCCGGGTCGACGCGGTCGGACATCGCATCGTGCACGGCGGCGGCATGTTCCGGGCACCGGCCGTGATCGACACCGCGGTACGGGAGCGGATCGTGGCGCTGTCGGAGCTGGCGCCGCTGCACCAGCCCCGCGGGGTGGCCGGCATCGACGTCCTGGCGCAGCTGCTTCCCGGCACTCCGGCGGTGGCCTGTTTCGACACCGCGTTCCACACCACCCTGCCCGACGCGGCGGCCACCTATGCCCTGCCGCAGGAGTGGAACCAGCGATGGGGCCTGCGCAGGTACGGCTTCCACGGCCTCTCCCACTCCTACGCCGCCCGTCGCGCCGCCGACCTGCTCGGCCGGTCTGCCACCGCCCTGCGCATCGTGACCTGCCACCTCGGCGCCGGGGCCTCGCTGGCCGCCGTGGCTGGTGGCCGCTCGGTGGACACCACCATGGGCTTCACCCCGCTGGCGGGACTGGTGATGGCCACCCGCACCGGCAGCCTCGACCCCGGCCTGGTGCTGTGGCTACAGCAACACGCGGGTCTGGAGATCGATCAGCTGTCCCACGTGCTGGAGTTCGAGTCGGGGCTGGCCGGACTGACCGGGGGCACCGGTGACATGCGTGATGTCCTGCATGACGTCGCGGCAGGCCACTCGCGGGCGATCCTCGCGTTCGAGGTCTATCTGCACCGGTTGCGACGGGAGATCGCCGCCATGACCGCCGCACTCGGTGGGCTCGACGTCCTGGTGTTCACCGGCGGCATCGGCGAACACAGCCCCGAGGTGCGCGCGGCGGCCGCCACCGGCCTCGGCTATCTCGGCGTCGTGGTGCACGAGGAACACAACCGAGCCGCGGTCACCGACACCGACATCAGCACCGGGCAAGCCGCGGTGCGCACGCTGGTCGTCACCGCCCGCGAGGACATCGAAATCGCCCGGCACACCCGAGCGACCCTGCGGATGCGTGGTCACACGATCCGATGGTGATGTTGCCGATGATCGTGGTGGCGTGGATAGTCGTCTCGCCCACCATCCATCGGCCCTTGCGCTCGAACCCGGCAATGATCCCAACATCTCTTATCAAGGTGGGTGCCGCGCCTGCCCAGTCGCCTGGCTGTGGTGGAGAAGCTATCGGCGCAGTATGCAGATAGATTGCAGGGGACTTCTGATCAGGCCGCGTGGGTGACTTCGCGGAGAGTACAGAACCAGCAGGGTCGCCGGGGGCGTAGGTCCTGTAGGGGCGAATTCCCGCACGTGGCTTTGACCCGCCGGTACGGAAGAATGTTCGGACGCGGCGCGATTCGTATGACGACGGTGTCAGAGGTGCCCGCTGATCCAATCCCAGGCGTGGCGCAGTCGGGTCTGAATCGGGTTCTCCAGGTGGTTGTCAGAGTTGGTCTGCCTCGTGGACTTCTGACTCTGGTCATGAAGTTTGTCGCGATCAACCGACAGCAGCACTCGTCGCTCGTGCAGCGCAGCTATCTGGTCCCGGTCGGCGAACAGGTGACGGCCCGGCAGCGGCAACGTGTGCACGATCAAGCCCTCAAAGATGTCTGTGGGCTCGTCGGCAACCACGTGCTCCACAACCCCAACACGCTGTCCGGTCCGGTCATAAACCGGAGTGCCGTCCTGGAGAGCGGGGTAGGCGACCGGCCGGCCAAGCTCACCGAGATCCGTAACCGACTGTTTTCCTTGTTCACTCATCGACAGTTCCAGAGGTCATCGAAGTCACTCGTTGTAACCGTGTTTTCCAGGCGGTAGTTCTCTTGTCGCCGGATATAAGTCGTACCCTACCCAGTACTCCTCCAAGGGAAACACGATACGACCGGTTCAGACGTGAGGGCGTGGACATACCACGCCGCGTGCCAGCGTCGTCGCCCGTCGGATGCGCAACGAGTACTGGAGGTGTTACCGCGGCCGGCCGCCGCCCACGGCGGTATCAGCGCGGGCCCCGGTGCAAGTAGCGAAACCCTGGTCAACATGTCCTGGCAGAGCTATCGGACCGTAGCGACTCAGGCCGGCGAGTCATGGTGACAAGCCCACGGCATGAGGACCGTTGGGGGTGCAAGTAGGAGAACAGGGGGCGCAGCGCGTGTTCAAGGACCAGGGTGTGCCGCTCGGTGCACCGGCCAAGGTCTCGAGCAAGGTGGTCGGGGAGGACGGAGCGAAACGGCGGGTTGTGGTGTTCCCCGGTCGCGAAGACGTCCAGACCGACTTCCTCGGCCTTCGTGGCGATAGCCACCGTGGCCTGGATGCGTTCTGCCTCGCTGGGCGCCCGTCCCGTGGTGGGATCAGGGGGTCACGTCACCAACGGTGACGATTCCGAACTGCATGGTCAGGTGTCCTCGCTGGCAGAAGGGTCGGCGAAGATGCCCTGCAGCATTCCGGTGGCCTGACCGACCTCGATCAGATGGCCGTCGGGGTCGCGCAGGTAGCAGCGCAACTCGGCCTTGCGGTCCAACGGTTCGGTCAGGAACTGCGCGCCCTTGGCGGTGGCATCAGCGTAGAAACCGGCGATGTCGGCGACCCGCACGTTCAGGAACGCCGACACCGGGTCGCCGGGTTCGGGCGCAGTCAAGCTGACGTCGGGTTTGTCGGGCGTCGGCCCGCCACCCGGATTCATGATGATCCAACTGTTGGCGATCTTCACGATGCCGGGGTTCTCCTCCAACACCACCCGTCCGCCGAGAATGTCGGCGTAGAAGCGGGTCGATCGGGCCACGTCACGCACGGTCAAGAAGTGGGTCAGGACCAGCCCCGTCTCGGGTGCCGGCAGGTCGTCTCGATTCGCCATCGTGTCTGCTCCTCTCAGTGTGGCCCTCCCTCCCGGGTCGGCCGGTAGGTCGCTAGCACGGCCAACCCAGTCGCTCTCGCCGCGCGCCTCACGCCAGCGACTTCGGCCTTGATGAGCCGGTTCCCATCGGCTGGGCCGATCTCCGACGCCGCCACCCGTCGATCACGGCGAGCGCCGAGATCGACCCAGCAACGGCCGCCGGTGGCTTCCTCGGTCACGAGCGCGTCGGTAGACGGTCACAGCCACCTTTCCACGGCTTCTGCTGCTGTACCCCCTGCGCTCCCGCTGGATGGCGCGGCGGGTCGTGTCGATCTCGAGGGCTTGGCTGAGGGGTGTGGTGGCCAGCCCGAGGCCGGTGGCGGCCAGCAGCGCCGCGCTGGTGGCTTCCCCGGCGCGGAGCCGGTCGAGTGGATCGTCGCCAGGCGTGGTGATGACGAGGAGCACGGCGGCGTCGGCTGGACCGTGCCCGGGCGCCTGCCTGGGCTGGCTGAGCCGCTGGTGCGGTCGGGGTCGGTCGCGATCAGCTGCCGGTTCCAGTCGGCGTGCAGCTCGATCGCGCCGGGGTGGATCCGCCAGCGCCATGGCTGGGTGTTGTGCACCGAGGGTGCCCGCAGCGCATCCTCGACCGCTTCGGCCAGGTCGGTGGTCCGGCTCATGGTGCGCCTCCGCAGGTCCGCGTACGCCGAGCGCGCGGGTTGGGACGTCAGCATCGCAACCCGCATGCCGCGGTGGCACGGGGCATTGGTCACGACTTCGCCGGACCGGCGACCCGGAATTGCCAGCCGCAATCGGTTTCGGAGTCAGGTGACCGCCCGGCTTCAGCTGCGCCCGATGGCTGGGGCGCAGATCACTGCGGCATGATCGCGCCGTGCCCCTCGCTCACCCGGACAACCCCTCGCCGGTCGGCGCCGAAGACCTGACCGTGAATCCGCTGTTCACCCGAGAGCCGCTGACCGTGCCCCGTGACCGGCTCGCCGAGGCAGGGATGGATCCCGAGCTGGCCTACCAGTTGGTGCACGACGAGCTCATGCTCGACGGCAACGCCCGGCTCAACCTGGCCACCTTCGTCACCACCTGGATGGAGCCGTACGCCACGCGGCTGATGGCGGAGTCGGCGGACAAGAACATGATCGACAAGGATGAGTACCCGTGCATCGCCGAACTCGAACGGCGCTGCGTGCGGATGCTCGCCCAGCTGTGGGGCGCGCCGGATCCGGCCGCTGCGCCCGGCTGCTCGACCACTGGTTCCAGTGAGGCGGGCATGCTCGCCGGGCTGGCCCTCAAGCGCCGGTGGCGGGCCCGTGGCGGCGCGGGCACCCCGAACATCGTGATGGGCAACAACGTCCAGGTCTGCTGGGACAAGTTCGCCAACTACTTCGAGGTCGAACCCCGCCTGGTGCCGATGCAGGGCGATCGGTTCCACCTCGACCCCGCGTCGGCGCTGTCCCGCGTCGACGCGAACACCATCGGCGTCGTGGCGATACTCGGCTCCACCTTCGACGGCAGCTACGAGCCGGTGGCCGGCATCTGCGCGGCGCTGGACGAGCTGGCGGCCGGTGGCGGGCCCGATGTGCCGGTGCACGTCGACGGGGCGTCCGGGGCGATGATCGCGCCGTTCCTGGACCCCGGGCTGGCGTGGGACTTCCGCCTGCCGCGGGTGGCCTCGATCAACACCTCCGGCCACAAGTACGGCCTGGTCTATCCCGGCGTGGGCTGGGTGCTGTGGCGGGATACCCCGGCCCTGCCCGAGGAGCTGATCTACCGAGTCAACTACCTGGGCGCCGACCTGGCCACCTTCGCGCTGAACTTCTCCCGCCCCGGCGCCCAGGTCGTTGCGCAGTACTACCAGTTCCTGCGGCTGGGCATCGCGGGCTACCGCCGGGTGCAGCAGCACTGCCGCGACATCGCCATCGAGCTGGCCGGTGAGGTGGCCGCGATGGGCCCGTTGCGCCTGCTCACCGACGGCAGCGAGCTGCCGGTGTTCGCCGCGACACTGCATCCGGACGTCACCCGCTACTCGGTGTTCGACATCTCGGCTGGGCTGCGGGAGCACGGCTGGCAGGTACCCGCGTACACCTTCCCGGCCGATCGCACCGACCTGGCGGTGCTGCGTTTCGTCATTCGCAACGGGATGACCCACGACCTGGCGCAGGCCCTGCTGTCCGACCTCCGCACGGTGCTGGCCCGGCTGTCCCGCCAGCGGGAGTCGATCCGAGACGCGCACACCGACTCCTCTTTCGCCCACGACGGCCGGCCCGCCACGCGCGATCAACGCTGGCTTGGGACGGGAACCTAGCGCCGGTTCCGCGTGCCTGCCGTCAGAAATGCATCGGTCCCGAGGCGGGTGGTGGGTCGGGCAGGACCGTGCGTACCGCCGCGACGACATCGATCTCGCGGCAGCTGGAGGGGCTCCGGTTCGGGTGGGTGTACCCACCCCAGCGGCCCGCGCGGGGTCTCGATGGGCGCCAAGGGCGTGGCCAGCTCGGGACCTTCGGCTCTGGGGACCGGGTATCTCGTGGACGACTATGGCTGCGGAAACCCGCATCCGGTCAGGGAGGTGTTCACTATGGGTACTCGACACGAGATGCGCTGGGGCGGCGTAGCCGGTATCGCCGCAGTGATCGTCGCGATCATCGCCCGGCTGATGCTGGGCAGTGTGCCCGCAGCCACGGACTCGACGCGCACGATAGCTCTGTTCCTGTTCGATCATCGTGGCCAGATCCTGGCCGCTGCATTGCTCTACGCCGTGGCGGTGGTGCTCATCCTGTGGTTCGGCGCGGCCCTGGCCACCGCGTTCCGGCGCGCGGACGAGACGGGCGACGCGCCCGCGGTGGTTTTCGCCGGCTACGTGCTGATCTGCGCGGTCGGGTTCGTGGCGGTGTCCGCCCTCGCGGGTATGACCTATGCCATGACCGCCCATCCGGAACTGCTCCTGATCGTGGCGGGCCCGTACACGGCCATCGCGGTACTCGACGTCATCGCCGGGATCGCCCTTGCCCTGCCGATGGCGGCGTCCGCGGTGGCGATCGCCCACACACACGTGTTCCCGATGTGGCTGGCCTGGTTCGCCGCGCTCGTCGCCCTGGTCAACGTGTTGTCCGCGATCCTGGTGGTGAGCACAACAGGAGGCATGCTGGCGCCCGGCAGTGTGCTCGGCGGGTACGTGTCCGGGATCCTGGCCGGGCTGTGGGTGCTCACCGCGAGTGGGCTCCTGGTCCGCGAGCACCTGCCGGTGATCACCGCGCGCACCGCTCCGCCCGTCGTCGGCCACGCGTGAGGGGCGTTCCCCAGCGCGGTGCCGGGACCGGCCACCGCGGTACACCGTGACCGGCCGCCCATCCGGCCGGGCGGCCTGGCCGCGGGCGTCGTCCTCGCCCGGTCAATCGCCCCGGCCGGGGCTTTCCGCCCTGGCTGCCCGGCGATGCGTGCCTCCCTGGGACCATCCGCGCGCGCTCGCGGCGCCAACGATCCTTTACGACGTGGCCGGCCGAGTGTGGTTCTGTGGTGATGCGAAACCGAGCGGGATCCCTGACCGGGACGGGAGGATGAGGTGAAGACCGGGCTGATCATCTTGGACATGCTTGAGGACTTCGTCGAAGGAACGTTGGCCAACCCG